>NZ_AP025732.1:4796816-5131133 GCF_023734775.1 Nostoc cf. commune SO-36
CAGTGTTGAGGTGGTGAACGGTGGCGCAGGTTTGCGCGTTACTGGGCGTTCCTCCATGTCGCTAACACTCCAGGTTTTACCAGTTAGGCGTTCCTTGAGCGCTACAGCTTGGTCTTCATTGAGCAACAAGACATTGCGACCTGCGGTAATTTGTCCGGTGGTTGCGTCAAAATCGCTACCGTTAGCGATTTTGGTTCCTGCCAATGTTACCAACTGGGAAGCAAAGGGGGTTTTTTCCTTTGACAAACTAGCTTTCAAATCCCAGTATGTACCCTCATGGAAAGCGCGGCGTTGGCGTTCCCTAGTCACTAAAACTCGCACAGCTACAGATTGCACTCGCCCAGCAGATAATCCCCAGGCGATTTTTTTCCATAGCAAGGGAGACAGGGTATAGCCTACCAATCGATCTAAAATCCGCCGGGTTTCTTGGGCGCGAACCAACTGCTCATCAATTTGACGGCAGTCTTTCAGAGCTTTTTTGATCGCCTCTTGGGTAATTTCGTGAAACACCATCCGCTTAGTCGGAACTTTCGGCTTCAGCAGTTGGTATAAATGCCAACTAATGCTTTCACCTTCCCGGTCTTCGTCCGTTGCCAGAATCAGTTCATCTACATCTTTTAGGGCTTCTTTAAGCTGGGTGACAATTTTCTTTTTGTCTTTCGGGACAACATATACCGGTTCAAAGTCGGCGTCCACATTTACCCCTAGCTGCGCCCATGTTTCCCCCTTGACGGCAGCAGGAATTTCACTAGCCGACTGGGGTAAGTCACGCACATGACCCATAGACGCTTCCACCCGATAGCCTGCTGGCAGGTAGTTGCGAATGGTACGAGCTTTGGTTGGAGATTCGACGATGACGAGAGTTGACATGGAAATTTCAATAAAAAGAAGAGCTACTAAGCTAAACAGTCAAATTGAGGTAATTTTTGCAAATTGTCAAGATAAAAGGTCGCGCTTAGGGCGGTGATTTAATCCTCACATAAACTGTCTGCTTGGGATAAAATTCGCTGAACTTATGGCCTAGTCTATCCCAGAGGTTAGAGGAAGGAAACGCTGGGTGTGAATTTCCAGCTATTTCAATCTTTAACTTATCTAACGCATAATTGGCGACTACAGTTTTCAAAATATCATTGAGCATGGGGCATGGGGCATAGGGCATTAGGGCATGGGAGATGAGGAAGTAGGGGAAAGAAGGGAAGAATAACTATTTATTAATTGACCAATGCCCAATCCCCACTTTCTAAGAGCTTGTGCCAAGATTAAACCAAACTTGAGAGCAAAAGCGAAGTTGGGTTTGCACCCATGTCAGGAAAGCAAAATTATGAAACCAATCCGTCAAGGTGATGTAATTTTACTGCCTGTGCAGCAAATTGAAGGACAAAAAATACCTCACTTAACTTTGGCAGAAGGCGAATTTACGGGGCATAAGCATCGCATTACAGAGGGAGACGCAGAATTATACGATAAAGATAGCACACTCTACTTGCGTGTCTTTTCAGAGTCGGCATTGCTTGCCCATGAGGAGCATAAAGCTATTTCTATTCCCCAAGGTGACTCGATGGTGAAAATTCAGCGAGAATACGAGCCTGAAGGTTGGCGTTATGTCGCTGATTGAAAAGTTAACGCCTGAGCAAGAGGCTTTGATTCCAGTTTATCGGGAAAAGTGGAGAGCGATCGCGCTTTCGACTGAGCGAATTGATCGTGAAAAAGCGGCGGAAGCGGTAAAAGCTGGGTATATAGCGATTCGTAAACAAGAGCCTGAAATTATATTTTGTGATAGTCCGTATGCTGGTCTAGAAATTGTTATTCACAAGCAACTAAAACACCTATTGAACAGCGAATTTTATAACCAACTTTTGTACAAATTTACAAATGAATTAGGTAGCCAAGTTGAATGGCAGCTAAATAACCAACTCCAGCTGCAACTACTTGCCGTGCTACCATATTTAACTATACTAGAAGACATATTGAGAGATGAATTAAAAACTCAACTTCAACTCATAACAAATCTTCCTAGTCTTTGGTTTAAAACTCATTTATATTCAAGCGTGTGCAGTTGGGTAGATTTTTATATTTCGGTCTTAAATTGCTCTTACAACCAAATAAAATGGCAAGCTTTGCAGTCGCTATTAGGGTATTGTAGCTGGATTTTGCCTTATGAAAAAATTTGTATAGTATGCGATCGCCCCCTTCACCTGCGCTTTGACAATGAAAACCGCCTCCACGCTGAAGGCGAACCTGCCATTGAATTTATTGATGGATATAGCCTCTACTCCTACCACGGTGTAACCTTACCTGAAAAATACGGTAAAATTCACCCGCAACAATGGCAATCTCAATGGCTTTTGACAGAGGAAAACGCCGAACTACGCCGAGTGTTAATTCAGGGTATTGGTTACGCCCGAATTTGCCAAGAACTACAAGCTATTGAATTAGATATTTAGCAAGAATATACTCTATTAAAAATTGATGCTGATGTTGATGAAGAATCAATTCATTTATTAAAAATGACTTGCCCTAGCACAAGCTTTATTCACGCCTTGCGAGTTCTACCGAATATGAACTCAGCGCGTGAAGCAATTCGCTGGGTAAATTGGGGTGTAGATCCAGAAGAATTTGGTTTGCAAACATAATTGCTAAATGATGGAATATTTTGGTAATTATTTTTTAAGTATCTTAATACACTATGAAATGCGTAATATAGCCTAAATAACTACTGCATCGCCCCAAATTGAAAACTAATTTGCTGAAAAATTAAGATTTATTTAAATAAAACAGCAGGCATATTGTGAAAGCCAAGAGCTACACCCTAACCAGTTAAAAGGTTTGAGCGATGCCTACGCCCATGCACTCCAGATAAAACCCTTACAACTCTTCACTTCTTTAGGTCTACAAGTTTTGAGACAATCAGAAACGATTTAATAATAATCAAGCACCTATAGTCCACTTTTATCGGACTCCGTGTTATTTCTGTTGAAAAGGGAGAACACAAACATGAAATTGGCTTACTGGATGTATGCTGGCCCAGCCCACATCGGCACTCTGCGAATCGCTAGCTCTTTTAAAAATGTTCATGCGATTATGCATGCCCCCATTGGCGATGACTACTTTAACGTCATGCGCTCCATGCTATCGCGGGAGAGAGATTTTACTCCGGTAACAACCAGTGTCGTCGATCGCAACGTTTTGGCACGCGGCTCCCAAGAGAAGGTAGTAGATAACATCGTCCGCAAGGATGCCGAGGAACATCCAGATTTGATTGTGTTAACTCCCACCTGCACCTCCAGCATTTTGCAAGAGGATTTGCACAACTTTGTCGAACGGGCGCAGTTGGAAGCGAAAGGAGATGTAATGCTGGCGGATGTGAACCACTACCGCTACAACGAACTGCAAGCAGCCGATCGCACTTTGGATCAAATCGTCCAATATTACATTGAAAAAGCCCGGAAGCGGGGCGAATTGGCACAGGGCAAAACAGCAAAGCCCTCAGTGAACATTATCGGTACTACCACCCTCGGTTTCCACAATAATCACGACTGCACCGAACTGAAACGGCTGATGGCTGACTTGGGAATTGAGGTAAATACCTTAATTCCCGAAGGTGCTTCGGTGAATGACTTGAAGAAGATGCCCAAAGCCTGGTTTAACCTAGTGCCTTACCGCGAACTCGGTTTGACTACAGCTCGTTACCTGGAAGAATCAATTTGGCACACCTTATATAGACATTACTCCAATGGGTGTAGTGGAAACTGCCCGTTGTTATTCGCAAGATTCAGCAGGTAATTAATGCATCAAGGTGCAGAAGTTGACTACGAAAACTTCATCAATGAGCAAACCCTGTATGTATCTCAAGCTGCTTGGTTCTCCCGTTCGATTGACTGTCAAAACTTGACTGGCAAAAAAGCTGTGGTATTTGGTGACAACACCCACGCCGCCGCCATTACCAAGATTCTGGCGCGAGAAATGGGGATTCATGTTGTTTGGGCTGGAACCTACTGCAAATATGATGCAGACTGGTTCCGTGAACAGGTGAGCGAGTATTGCGATGAAGTGCTAATTTCCGAAGATCATGGTGAAATTGGGGATGCGATCGCTCGTGTCGAACCCTCTGCCATTTTCGGAACCCAAATGGAACGCCACGTTGGTAAACGTTTGGATATTCCCTGCGGCGTAATTGCTGCACCAATCCACGTGCAAAACTTCCCCATTGGTTACAAACCATTTATGGGTTACGAAGGCACGAATCAGATTACAGATTTGATCTACAATTCCTTCACTTTGGGAATGGAAGATCACCTATTAGAAATCTTCGGTGGTCATGATACTAAAGAAGTTATTACGAGGGGAATTTCTGCTGATTCTGATTTGAATTGGACAAAAGATGGTCAAGCAGAATTGAATAAGATTCCTGGATTTGTGCGCGGTAAAGTGAAGCGTAATACTGAAAAATTTGCCCGCGATCGTGGTTTCAAAGAAATCAACGCTGAGGTATTGTACGCCGCCAAGGAAGCAGTCGGGGCTTAGATTAGCGGTTAATCGAGAAGATTGAGGGGTGAGGAGTTATGTATACTCTTTACCCCATTTTTTGCTTTAGTGATAAAAATTAAATTATCAGATATTATGGATTTAATATTAATTTTTATATGTTTTTTCAATAACTATTTAAAATAACCAAATTAAATATAATGAAAATACCATCAGGTTTAGTAATTCAAGATGAAAAAATCACTAAATACTTACTTGTTTATCAACCTAAAAGTGATAAATCAAAATATCTAGCTTTAGCAGGATATAATCTTGAGAACTGGGAACTTCTTAAGAACGATATAATGAATGCTGTAGAAGGTTCTGAAATTGCAAAAGTTACCCCTAGTGATTGGGGGACTCAGTTTGAAGTGAAAAGTGAGTGGACTGGGCCGAATGGTCAATTAATTAAGGTAATTACTATCTGGCAACAAGATGAAGAAACAGAATTTGTTAGATTTATAACACTATATCCTGATAAATCACAGGAGACTTAAACGATGACAGCAGCTAGTTTATTTCAGTGGGTAGAACTGAAGCACAATGTTCCTAATAGTCCTGTAAAAGCTGGCGATAGAGGGGTTGTGTTGGATCATCTGCGTCCTACTAAAACTCAGCAAGAGCCAGGATATATTTTAGAAATATTTAAAGACAGTGAAACTCTAGATGTTGTTTCTGTGCCTATTTCCTGGGTCAATCCTCTACCTGAAACCTGGGGAAGTATTGAACATGATACAAAACAGACAGTTTAAAGCAGAAAAAATCAAACTCATGCCTGACTATGGATGCTATCCTCTATGGTGGGTGAGTTCTGATAAAATTGGCAACATTGACCCAGAGACATTGCCATTAAGTCAAAAAACAATCAAACGTCTGAAAAATGGGAAGAAATTTACAATGCAACATTAAATTGGCAAGATCCTGCTAATTCACCAGATTTGAGTGCAGAGGCTGAAGCGGCTTTTGAAGAAGAAGGAATCAGCCTATGGAAGCAACTGCAAACAGAACTTGCACCTAATTATCAAGTTGTTTATTTCAGTGAGCTATTAGGCAAAGTTTTAACTCATCCTAGTGAATTAGAAGTTTTACCTGCTATTAAACAATGATTCCAACTAACAGAATATAAATCTAGTGCAGCATTAAGAAATTTAATTGCGATCGCGGTTTCAAAGAAATTAATGCTGAGGTATTGTACGCCGCGAAGGAAGCTGTCGGGTCTTAGATTAGCGGGTTAGCTTATATTGCTTTATAAACAGTGAGGAGTAAAAAATACTCCTCACTGTTTATAAAGCATTATTTTAATTCACAAATAATTTTACATATACTTAATAGACGAAATATGTATAATAAAAGTTGATACCTTATACCTTATTTCTACATTTATGAAGTTTATTCAAGTTGGTGATCGGCTTATTAACTTAAGTGCCATAGCAATTATTGAGCTTTCTGAAGATAAGATTACTATGCTATTAACAAATTCTACTCAAGAGCGTCTTGAGTTTTCTGGGCAAATAGCCCAAGATATCAAAGATTACTTTAATAATCAAAAATTAGTGGATATAGTACCACCACCACCAAGACCACCTCTAGAAGCAGTATAAAAATTGGTATTATGACTAAATTATCTACATTGATACAGAAACAACACTTTAATCAACAATTGTAAAGATAAT
Source organism: Nostoc cf. commune SO-36 (assembly GCF_023734775.1). NCBI lineage: Bacteria > Bacillati > Cyanobacteriota > Cyanophyceae > Nostocales > Nostocaceae > Nostoc > Nostoc commune. The sequence continues at coordinate 4,803,014 of NZ_AP025732.1, forward strand.
CCTCTGGATTGCTGAGGTCATCCACATAGCCGTAATCCATAGATGTATCATAAGCTTCTTCAGGAAAATAGCCTTGGTTATAAGAATTATCAATTTTCTCAGTATTAAAAACATTTCTTTCTGATAAATATTTATTATCAGGTTTAGATTTATCAGAATGTTGTTTAAATTCTTGATTAGGAACAGAATTCAAATTTTCTAATATAGCTTTTGCTAAATTTCTGTTATAGTTTTTTGGATCTCTATTAGCAATTTCCTGAATTATTGTAAATGCATATTTAGGTAGGTTAATTAGAGAAAGAGCCTTTAAAGCGTATTGCCTAACCTGTGGTGCAGGGTAAGTTAGATTATCTAATAAAAGACGAATAGCTAAAGCGGGAATATTTTTGTAACTATTGGCAAGTTTGTGTATAGCGGAAGCAGCTAATCTTTTTTCGTCATAGGAGCTTTTTTTAGATAGATATGGAATAAGATAAGAAATTGCTTCTTCTCGATTTGATTCACCTAACTCAAATGGAGTCCATTTAGCCAGTTTATCAGGTTGGTTATTTTCACAAAAAAGTTTTGCAGATGTTTGAAAATCTTTGATAGCTTCTTCCTTCTTTTTTAATTGATAGTAACTCTTTCCTCGACTGTAGTATGCTGCAACTAAGTTAGGATTAATCTGTAATGCTTGGTTAAATTCTTTAATTGCTTCTTGATACTCTCCAAAGTGTAAACTAACTCTTCCACGCTGATAATGTTGAGTAGCGTTATTAGATTGTAGAGGTAAAACTGTACTATCTACTCCTAAGAAATATTGACGTATCTTTTCTAGCTGACGTTTAGCATTTAAATATTTAGGAGTTATATAGAGCGCCTGTTTTAAGTCTTCAACTGCACCATCATAATTGCCTATTTCAGCTTTAGTTATTCCTCTATAGTAATAAGTATGGGCATTATTAGGATTAAGACTTAATGCTTCATTCCAAGCCATAATTGCCCCTTGCTGATCTCCTCGCTGACGACAGTCAACCCCTAAGTTAAAGTAATTAATAAATGTTTTAATAGCAGTATTTTGCTGACACGGACTCTTTTTTTTTGGAAATTTATCAACCTCTTTTTTATCAACTGAATTTATTGATTCCTCACATTCATCTTCATCTATAAAGTCAAGTCCATCAGAATCATAAGAATCATAATATGAATTATCTATAAGCTCTGATAAATCATCACCATGACCGCCACTCAGATAATGAGAACTAATTCCATTAATTCTGCCTTGCATTGCAACACCCTCTAAACTCATACTTCAATCGTATGTTTTAGATCGACGAGTCACCTCAGAAAATCTTCGGTTAACACTACAATAAATAAGTTAGTCCATCTCGATGTATCTACGAGAGTAAGAGTGCTGGTGCTATTGAGTTTGTCACAGCACTTATCAAATGATTGCAGCAGCAATAACGTTATTCTAAATTCTTTAGTTAGACTTAAAGCATAACCCCTATTTTTCAGAATAGACTTTTTTATCAGTTTTGAATTAAGTATGACTTGACAGATGATTTTAGTTACTTTTATTACATTGCTGAAAGAACGCTTACGCCTCCAACCAGTCAAGCTATTATGTACTGTAAAGCCTACAGCATTAGGAAATTTCCCACCATGTCCAAGCAGACAAACTTGACTGATGCTCGTAACAACCTAGCCGAACTCTGCGATCAAGTAGTTGCAGATAGAGAAGTGGTAATTATCACTCGACAATAAGGGGAAAACGTCGCCCTAATTGCTGTTGATGAACTAAATAGTTTACTAGAAACATCTCATTTACTTCGTTCACCTAAAAATGCAGTCCGTCTGTTAACTGCTTTGGAAAGAGCAAAAGCTAGAACTTTAAAACCTCAAAATATTAACGAATTACGTCAGGAGTTGGGATTTGACGAAGAAGAAGAAGGATAAAACCTAACCCCAAGAAAATAAACTTCGAGATGCTGTATTTCATCCAGAATTTCGGGAAGACCTTGCATATTGGGTAGAAAAAAACCGCAAAACTGCGCTTCGCGCTTTTAACTTGGTTGAAGCGATTATGCGATATCCTTTTACAGGTATTGGCAAACCTGAACCATTGAAATATTTAGATTCAGATGCTTGGTCGCGCCGACTTACTCAAGAACATCGAATTGTTTATTTAGTAAGTGATGACCGAATTGATTTTCTTCAAGCTCGATATCACTACTGAAATAGCACATAGCTAAAGGGAACTATGCGTCTACGATTCTTGACAAAGCTTATCTTGCAAGATGTTACCCTATAGCGATCGCTGCTGCAACCCCTGGAGCGATCGCATTCCTTAACGCAGAAATTTACTGATAAATAAAAATTAAAACTGAACAAATATCACAATACAAAATTATTACTTTGGGGATCTAATAGGCAGAATAACCCACTAGATTTTTAACCGATGTGTCTAGTGTAACGAAGTAAAAAAAGCATCATAAAAGCCTCGCAATCTCTCTTATAGAAAAAAAGCAGATGCATGTTAATGTTTTAATCTCATTGACTTTCCCTTTGGGCTTTTCCCTATGCATCTGCACTATTTACACCCCCAACACCTTGAAGAATTAGTCAAGAGTAGTGGTATAGACTTACACTTAGTGCATCTTAATTTTAGGTCGCTCCAAGGCGTAACAGCTTATGAGTACCTATTGATTTCTGAGCTACTTCCCCGCACCAATACTGGAATGGTGAAGGCTGGATGGTTACAGCGTTATGCTCATATCACTGAAGGTGGTTGGTGGTGTTCGGGACTAGACCCTCTGAGTAATTGGCAAATGATGGAATGGGGATGCTTTAAGCCAAACCAACCCCGACAAAATCACAATGGCAAGTCTATCAAGTACGAGCATCCCCCCAGCACGCCAACGCGAGTATTTTGTTTGCGGGTAACGCTGCAAGTTTGGCAGCAAGTCGCTGGGCGTTACAATCTGGTGATGCCTGACAATATCAGCATTACTCCTGATGGCGAGGCTGGAGGCTTTTGGCAGTGGGTGATGCAACACAACATTCCCCTCGTCATCTGTGAAGGTGTAAAGAAAGCAGCTACCTTGTTGACGCAAGGATATGTAGCTATTGCCATTCCCGGAATTACCAGTGGTTATCGAGTTGTTAAAGATGAATTTGGCAAAGTTACCCGTCGTCAGCTAATTCCTGATTTAGGAGCGTTTGCAGTTACAAAACGCAGCTTTTACATTTGCTTTGATTTTGAAACTCAACCCAAGACAATCGCTGCTGTTAACAATGCTATTTCTCAACTTGGTTGTTTATTCCAGCAAAAAAACTGCCCTGTTAAAGTTATCGAACTTCCAGGAATAGAAAAAGGGGTTGATGAATTTATTATTGCTAAAGGTGCAAGTAGTTTTGAGAAAGTTTATCGTCAAAGTGTTGATTTAGAAATTTATCTTGCTCAAACCAAACCCCACACCGAATTAAGCATTCCTGCTGCACTCACCTTTAACCGTCCTTATATAGGTGAGATACCTTTTCCCACTTCTGGATTAGTAGGAGTAAAATCAGCGAAAGGAACGGGAAAAACTACGGCACTACAAAGCGTTGTTCAGCAAGCAAAAAGTAGAAGCCAACCTGTTTTATTAATTACTCACAGAATCCTGCTTGGACGATTTTTGTGTGAAAAAATTGGTATTCAATGGGGAACGCATAAAGAAGATGCAGAGAAAAAGATTAATAAAGCACTTACCCCCGCTCCTCCCATCCTGCGCTCTCTATTCCCTCAGCAATCTCTCGGTTTGTGCGTTGATTCAATTTGGAAACTTAACCCAGAACATTGGCGGGGAGCAATAGTAATTCTAGATGAAGTGGAGCAATCTTTATGGCATCTTTTAAATAGTAATACTTGTAAGCACAAACGTGTAAAAATATTAAAGTTATTCCAGCAATTAATTGCTACAGTTTTAACAAGTGGGGGGTTAGTAATTGCTCAAGATGCTGATTTATCAGATGTTTCACTGGAATATTTACAAGGATTAGCAGGAATTAAATTAACGCCTTGGGTAGTTCTCAATCAGTGGAAACCTCAGCATGGTTGGGATGTAACTTTTTATGATTCACCGAACCCAACACCGCTAATTCACCAACTGGAATTAGATTTACTTGCTGGACGTAAATGTTATGTTACTACCGATAGTCGCGCTGGGCGTTACAGTTGTGAAACAATTGAACGTTATTTGAAAGAGCGGTTACAAAAATTACGGCGGCAATTTCCTAAAACTCTGGTAGTTAGTAGTCATACTACAAATACACCTGGTCATGCAGCCGTTGATTTTATCGCCGCGATTAATCAAAAAATATCTGAATATGACGGCGTTTTTGTTACCCCTAGCCTTGGTACAGGAATTAGTATTGATGTCCAACATTTCGACCGGGTTTATGGCATTTTTCAAGGGGTAATTCCTGACTCAGAAGCAAGACAAGCTTTAGCAAGAGTTAGGGATGATGTGCCGCGTGTTGTCTGGTGTGCTAAACGAGGTATTGGTTTAATTGGTAGTGGCAGTACAAATTATCGCTTGTTATCTGATTGGTATCAGGAAAATCAAAAAGAAAACTTAGCTTTACTCAGTCCATTACATAAAATAGATGTGGATTTACCTTTAGTTTATGACCCAATTCATTTGCGAACTTGGGCAAAGTTATCTGCAAGGGTAAATGCTTCTATCCGCCTTTATCGGCAATCGATGCAAGATGGTTTAATTGCTGATGGGCATCAAATTCAGATGCGGAGTAATGCGGTTCACAATAATATTATTCGAGATTTGCGCCTAGCTTTTTTGGCAACTGATGCAGATGATTTAGCTACCCGCAAAAGATTAGTTTTAGAAATTGTTAAAGTTCAAAAAGATTGGGCACAAAGTCGTCAGAAAGCTAAAGAAATTAAACGCAAAATCAAAGAGATTAAGCAGCAAAATCAGTTATCGGTAGCATCTGCTGTTGCCAATGCTAAAGATATCGATTATGTAGAGTATGAGCAATTGTTAGTTAAGCATTCCCTAACAGATGGAGAACGCAACCAAATTAACAAATATGTTCTTAGACAAAGGTATGGTGTAGAAGTTACTCCTTGGCTGAAATTACAAGATGACCAAGGATATTATAGTCAACTATTAATTCACTATTATTTAACTCATGAAAGCGAATATTTTCACGTTAGAGATGAGCAAGAATGGCATCAGCAATTGTCTTGGGGTGAAGGGAAAGTTTTTCTCCCAGATTTAAAAACTTACACGCTCAAAGTTGAAGCGATGAGAGCTTTAGGGATGCTTCAGTTTCTTGAAAACAAACGAAATTTTGTTGAAAATGATCCAGATTTGATATTGCTGAAAAATGTTGCGTTTCAACATAGTAAGCATATTAAAAGAGCGCTGGGGATTAATTTGGTTGGAGAGAAAGAGCAGGTTTCGGCAATAAAAATACTCAGCCGACTGTTGAATTTGTTGGGTTTGAAGTTAAAACGAGTAAATGAGGTTTATCAAATTGACTTAGAAACGCTATATGATGGCAGGGAGAAAATATTTGCTGTTTGGCATCAACGAGATGAGTTAATGTTGGCTCATGTTAAGAGTGTTGGTTATGAGTTGCCTGATTATTCTTCAGACTGGAAGCTGGAAACTATGCAAACGAAGTCTGAAAAGGCTAACCAGATGGTGTCTATGCCTAATCTTCCGTTATCAAAAATATAGTAAAATTACACGGTGTAGATGATTGGGCTTTTAAGACGCGATAAAATCGCGTCTCTACAATTGGGTTTTGCCTAATTGGAGTAATTTTCAAAATATATCGTTAAGAATCCTGATGCTTTAGGCTAGAGAATGTCAAAAGCCAAAAAAAATTATATGAATACTGAAGATTTTTTTAACCAAGGATTAAATCACAATTTACAAGGTCACTATCAAGCCGCGATCGCAGCTTACACCCAAGCAATCAAGCTAAATCCTAACTATGCCGAAGCTTACCACAATCTAGGACTGATTTTAAGTGGTCAACTCAAAGACTATCACAGTGCGATCGCTAACTTTAATCGTGCCATCGAAATCAATCCCAATTTTGCCACAGCCTATTACAACCGGGCTAATGCTCGTTACTTTCTAGCCGATTATGAAGGTGCGATCGCTGACCATAACCAAGCATTACAAATCGATCCAAATTTAGCCCAATCTTACCACAGCCGGGGAAACGCCTACTTTGCTTTGGAAAACTACGATAAAGCGATCGCAGATTATATCCAAACTATCGAAATGAGTACCCAATTAGCTGATAATATCAATATTGATATTGCCAACGCTTATCATAATCGCGGCGTAACTCGTTTTGAACGTGGCGATCATCAAGGAGCAATCGCAGATTTTCAGCAAGCTTTACAATGGCATCCCCATTTTGCCGGCGCTTACAGCAATCGCGGCAATATTCACCACGTTTTAGAAAATTATCAAGAAGCGATCGCTGACCATAATCAGGCATTACAATTAGATCCTAATTTGGCAGAAGCTTATCATAACCGAGGTAATGCTCACTACGCTTTAGCAGATTATCAAAGTTCGATCGCAGATTACAACCAGGCTCTAAAAATCAACCCCAGCTTTGCCGGAGCATACTATAATCGGGGTCTTGTGCTTGCTCACCTCAAAAACTATCACGAAGCAATTGAAGACTTTAACCAAGCATTAAAGCTGAATCCTGATGATGTGCAAGCTTATTGTGAGCGGGGTCTGGTTCGTAGTACTCTTGAAGACTATCAAGGTGCGATCGCAGATTATGACCAAGCGTTACAAGAAAATCCGACTTTAGCTTTAGTATATGGCTTTCGGGCTAACGCTCGCCGCCGATTGGGAGATTATCAAGGTGCAATTGAAGATAGCAATCGCCTATTACAACTCAATCCTAATTTAGCAGAAGGATATTGCGATCGCGCGGCGGCTCGTCGTTCTTTAGGAGATCATAAAGGCGCAATTAAAGATTATGATCGAGCATTGCAAATTAATGATAACTTAGCCGCAGCTTATTATGGTCGGAGTATTGCTCGTGAAGCTCTGCAAGATTTACAGGGAGCAATTGATGATAACACTCAAGCCATAGAGCTTGTTCCTGAATTTTCCCAAGCCTATTGCAATCGCGGAAATGCTCGTCGTCTTTTAGGAGATGAACAGGGAGCGATCACAGATTATAATCAAGCATTAAAAATTAATCCTGATTTAATTGAAGCATATTACAACCGAGGTTCTACACATTATGCTTTAGAAGCTTATGAAAGTGCGATCGCCGATTACACCCAAGCATTACAATTTAATCCCCAATCTGCTGCATTTTACAGCGATCGTGCCAATGCTCGCTATGCCCTAGAAGATTATCAAAAGGCTATAGAAGATTACAGTCGAGCGATCGCGCTCGACCCCAGCTTTGCCGAAGACTGGTATAATCGCGGTCGTAGCCGTTCACTATTAGGAGACTTAGAAGGAGCGCTTGCAGACTTAAATCAAGCTTTACAGCGTCAGCCTAATTGGGCTTCAGCTTACATCCTTCGGGCAGATGTCTACCGCAATCTGGGAGACTCTCAACAAGCAATTACAGATTTCCAGAAATCCGCAGACTTATATTACCAAGAAGGGAATATCCAATATTATCAACAAATTATTGAATTAATTGAACAGCTTTGAAAAAGAGGCAGGGGAGCAGAGAGCAAGGAGCAGGGAAGAAGAAACAGACCCCCAACCAAGAGCCTCTTAGTTGAAGAACTTCACCTCGCCAAAGCTGTGCTTTGTCTCCCCTTTCGTTAGCAAGGCTACTCTGTACATACAAATTGATGCATCGACCTGCAATGCCAATGTATCGACTTGCAATGCTAATGCATCGACTTGCAATGCCAATGTATTGACTTGCAATGCTAATGTATCGACTTGCAGTGTCAATGCATTGACTTGCAACGCCAATGTATCGACTTGCAATGCCAATGTATCGACTTGCAATGCCAATGCATCGACTTGTGAAAGTTATACCATTTCTTTATGAGGCTGCGCGAAACCCTTTTAACTTCTTTTTTTGTGTCCTTTGCGGTTCGTTTCTCTTTCTTCTTTCTTGTACTTAAATATCGTTTAGGGACTTGCAAGAAAATAAAATACCAGCCATTCTAGAAGAGAAGAAGCGGTGAACTGTCCGCGCCTAGTTTAAATATCTAGAATGGGAATCCCTCAATTCATGCTCACCGACACCATCAAATCGACCTTTAAAGATGCAGCACAGAAACTGACTAGCAATCGCAAACGAGATTTCATGGCAAAAGTTACCGAAGATTACTTCGATAGTTCAGCACGCATTGCAGAAACCGTTATGGGATGGAATCGCCAGAGTGTGCAACTCGGCTTGCATGAAAGGCGGACGGGGATAGTCTGTGTAGAGAATTATCAGGCAAGGGGACGACACAATAGTATTGAGGTATTGCCCAACTTAGAAGCAGATATTCGTTCATTGGTGGATGCTCAAGCTCAAGCCGACCCTAAATTTCAATCGACCTTTCTGTATGCCCGCATTAGTGCCAGAGCAGTAAGAGAAGCATTAGTAAGTGTTCATGGCTATAACGAGAGCGAATTGCCATCTCGTCAAACTTGTGGAGAAATTCTCAATCGCTTAGGGTATCGCCTAAAAAAACACAAAAAACGAAACCCTTGAAAAAGATTCCGCAAACTGATGCCATTTTCGAGAATGTGTTCCGGGAGAATCAGGCATCAGATGAAAACCCCAAATCGTTGCGAGTGTCTATAGATACTAAAGCTAAGGTGAAGATTGGCAACCTTTCTAGAGGCGGTAAAGCTCGGACAATGGAGGCGAAAGCTGCTGATGACCACGATACACAGTGGTCATCAGTCTTAGTTCCCTTTGGCATTCTCAATACACATAATGACCAGCTATCGATTTACTTGGGTCAGTCGGCGGAAACCAGTGATTTTATCGTCGATTGTTTAACCGCTTGGTGGCATGAGAATCAACACAATTACCTGGAACTTGATGAGTGGGTGATTGATCTTGATGGCGGTGCCGCTACTCGCAGTAACCGCACACAATTTATCAAACGCATGGTTGAGTTGTCTTGTGCAATTAATTTAAAAATTCGACTGATTTATTATCCCCCTTACCATAGCAAGTACAATCCAATAGAGCGGTGTTGGGCTGCCTTGGAGAACTATTGGAATGGTGCGATTTTAGATTCTGTTGCCGCCGCAGCACAATGGGCCGCCAATATGACTTGGAAAGGAATTGCTCCCATTGTACATCTGGTTCAAACCACATATCACAAAGGAATCAAGGTTCTCTCGCAAGAGTTAGAACAATACCAACCCCAATGGCAGCGTTCTGAAACATTACCCAAATGGGATATTACTATTGTCCCTGTTTAGCTGGTACTTTATTTTCTTGCAAGTCCCTTAGCGCATCTTCATCCAGAATTGGTATTAGCTCACTCTACGTTACGCAGCAACTCTAAAAGACTTGTGTGTACACAGTAACCTTACAAGGGGAGGGGATTAAGGAGAGCCAGTAAGGTCTTGAAGTGGAGCATCTGCCCTGTGGGGTGCAATGACTGTAGAAATCGCAACTAAATTATTTCAGACATGATATTATTCAAAGCGAAAGCGTTCCATGAAGCGGTGGTCTATCCAATCTTTGTAATGCCACAATAGTTTGTAAGGTGGTAAAGTAAAAGCGCCTCTGGTTGCGATTGCTCGTTTGTCTCCTGTACCAATTAGACTTAAATATTGTTTCTGTGGTTTATAAGGTTTAAGCGACTTACCTAATAAAATTCGCTGCAAATTATTAAATAAAGGTCTGCCTTGTCTAACAGCAAATACCCCAGCTTTGGGACGTGGATGATTTACCATTGTGGCAATGTCACCAGATGCAAATACCTGCGGGTGCGTTTGAGATTGCAATGTGTCTTCTACCAGAATAAAACCTTGCTCATCAGTTCCTAGTCCAGCCGCTTTTAACCATTCGGGTGCTGATGCTTGTGTTACCCAAAAGATTTTATTGCACTCTACTACCAAGCCAGATTCACATTTAATTTCAAATACTTCTTTAGTTTCCTTGGGTGTTATGGGTGCAATTTTACACACAGTTTCTCCAAGGTGCAGCTTAATACCTTGCTCAGTTAAAATTTGCTGAAGTTGATGCCGCACTGATTGATGGTAATTGGGCATCAGTTCTTGCCCACGCTGAAATAAATGAATTTCCAGGTTTTGAATAGGTTGTTGAGTTTGATGTAAAATCTGATGTAAACGCGATCGCATCGATAGCGCTAATTCTACACCGCCAGCACCTCCACCAACGATCGCAATGCTAATTGGCTCGTGAGGATTTTTACTTACGGCTGCAATTAATTTATCCCAATGCTCTAATAGCTGCGATACTGGTTTAGCTGCGATCGCATATTCTGCCGCACCTGATACAGATATTTTGGACGGAGTGCTGCCAATATCAATAGACAGCAAATCAAAATCTACCACCAGTCCGTTAGCACAAAGAACTTTGTTGTTTTCCAAGTCTAGGGCAACTACCGTGTCAATATATAACCGTGCTTGAGCAAAGTTCGCCAAAGGTCGCAAGTCAATATGGCATTCATCGTGGCTGTAAAATCCGGCAATGTGTCCTGGTAACATTCCAGAGTAGGCTGTGTCTGAGGCTGCGGTAATCAATGTCAAACGCACTCCAGGTAACGGTTTTATCCCGAACATTTTCATAACAATAGCATGACTGTGACCGCCACCAATTAACACTAGGTCTTTAACTATTGGCTGTAAGTTTTGCTGAATTTCAACAGTTATATTCTTCATGTTTTTATTGCATTACCATATTAAAATATTGACCACGCATGAAACAATATAACGCTTCTCATTTGTATGCAATACACTTGGACATTTCAGGATACTTTGAGTTATTATTAACTTTTTCATACTATGAAAAATATTTCACCAAGAAATAATATACAGCCATCAAAAATATCCCTGTGGATAAACACTTTCCAAGAAAAATTTAAAAATAATCAGTATTATTCGCCAAAGCAACGTTTAAGAATAGCAAGTCAACAGCTAGGACATAACACAATAGAAAGCAGTCTAGCTATAATTAGTGAGCTAGAACAAATTGCCCAAAGTTACCCACAGTACCACTGGATAATTATAGACATTCTTGCTACTTTTGTGCGAGAAAATGCTCTTTGTATTCCCCAAGAGAAAGTAACAAACAACCTGTCAGCAAAACTTCGTGTAGATATTCAAGCAGCTCTCACTGTTATCGCTAGAAGAGATGCAAACAAAGACCCAGAAGGTGAGCAGCTTGACTTGAGCTATACGGACATGAGAGGAGCAAACTTGAATGGGGCGAATCTAAAACAAACAAATCTTTATCAAGCTAATCTAGCGGGAGCTAACCTTAAAGAAGCTAATCTAGCGGGAGCAATACTTAGTGCAGCTAACCTTGAAGGGGCTAATTTACATTTAGCCAACTTAGAAGGAGCAATCCTCAGTGCAGCCAACCTAGAGAGGGCTAACCTTTGTGCAGCTAATCTGCATCGTGCAAGTTTATATCTAGCTGCGTTACATATCTCAACTCTCAATGATGCCATACTCGATGGGGCAAATCTTAGAGAAATCAAATTCTCTCAGTAAAAGACTAATATCATGTTCGCTTGATTACTTATTAAACCCGAATAACTAACCTCGCAAGCCTACAGTGTACATACATCAGGCTTAACCTGTTCCCAGACAGAAGGGGAATGCATTCATTGAGTCTTTGATAGGCAGCAAGCTTTAATCAGCTTTGAAAATTAGGACATAATAATATTCGATATCATTCCTTAGTTCAAGGAGTGTTTGGACACCTATTATAATTTTCTGCTAAATGCTATACTATTTTTCCTCAACATCTAAGTAATAATTCTAAGTTGTAAGGAAAATTTTTACCATGTCTTCTAAAAAGACAGACACTCAGTTGAATTGGTTGATAACCATAACAGTTATATTTGGCTTCTCATTGACTATAATTTTTTTCGTATTGTCTAGTATTAAAGAATTGTCAATACAGGAAAAAATACAGTATAGAAACCAAGCATTAACCACTACTGCAATAATTTTTCTCGCATCGGCAGCAATGGTTAATACTTATTATGCGGCAAGGCGTGCCCAAGCGATGCAGAAAAATGCGATCGCAGCTGAGAAAAATCTCGAAATTGGTCTGCAAAATACAAAACTCAATCAAGACAGATTGATTGCAGAGCGCTTTATGGGGGCAATTGGGCAGCTTGGGCATGAAAAAGTCGAAACGCGGACAGGCGCAATTTATGCATTAGAAAGAGTTGCTCAGGATTTTCCGAAAGAACATTGGACAATCATGGAAATCCTCACTGCCTTTGTGCGAGAGAATGCACCTATCCAGCACGTAAAAGGGGAGCAACAAAAGCCAGAATATCAAGCAGAAGTTTACTCAAGTAGACGTAGAATTGAGCCGCGTCCTACACAGCCGTTAGATCAAAATCTCCATGAAGAATTACCAAAAATACGCACCGATATTCAAGCAGCCCTAACTGTTATCAGCAGACGTAATTTACTCGAAGACCCAAAAGATCAGAAACTTGATTTACGTAACACCGATATTAGACTAGCAGACTTGTTAAAAGCTAACCTGCAACAAGCAGATTTACGTGGGGCTGACTTGAGTGGGGCTGACTTACGTGGGGCTGACTTGAGTGGGGCTGACCTTAGTGGCGCTAAACTCATTAGGTCTATTCTCTATGAAACCAAATTAGAAAAAGCTAGCTTATGTAGAGCTAACCTTTGTTGGGCTAACCTCAACCGTACCAACTTCACCGGGGCAAACCTGCGTTCAGCCAACCTATCTGGAGCAAGTCTGCGTGCAGCTAATCTGCAAGGGGCGAACCTCTATAAAGCTAACTTGCAACAAGCAACCTTAAAAGTTGCCAACCTCTCAGGGGCAAAGCTGTTTTTAGCTAATTTGCAAGGAGCCAAATTGGGGAAAGCCAACCTACAGCTAACGGGTTTGATTGGTGCTAACCTTTGTGGGGCTAATTTAAATGGTGCTAATCTTTCAGGGGCTAATTTGAATGCAGCCAAACTTCATCAAACAGAAGTCTATTTTGCCAATCTCTCAGAAGCCAGCTTAACGGAAGCTGATTTGTTTCAGGCTAACCTCATTGGAGCAAATTTATATCGGGCAACTTTTTATCAAGCTAACCTGACTCAGGCAAACCTGATGGGAGCTAACTTTTCAGAGACTAACCTTAATGATGTCAAACTGGAAGGGACAATTTTGACAGGAGCTAAAAATTTAGAGCTGCAGCAGATTACAGACGCACTTGGCGATCGCACTACTCGTCTACCTGATTATATCGAAGCACCGACACACTGGCGGCAGTCTAGTTAAGTTATCTCAGCATCATTTGTTATTTGGGCGTATTCTACCAGTTTCACTTTTTATTTATAATCCTCTTCCCTTTGCGCTCTTTGCGTCCTTTGCGGTTCGTTAAAAAAATAAATCCTTTAGGATTGCTATAAGCCAATCTGCAAAGGTCAATCCTCAACGAAGCCGAAAATTTAGAACAACAGCAGATTGAATTGGCTAAAGGCGATCGCACAACCATTCTACCGGAACATCTTCAACTACCCCAACATTGGAAACTTCAAGTTTCACCCTTAGATACTGAAACTTGAACCTCTGAGCATCATCGTTGAACCTCTGAGCATCATCGTTGAACCTTTGAGCATCATCGTCGAACCTCTGAGCATCATCGTCGAACCTCTGAGCATCATCGTTGAACTTCTGAGCATCATCGTCGAACCTCTGAGCATCATCGTCGAACCTTTGAGCATCATCGTTGAACCTCTGAGCATCATCGTTGAACCTTTGAGCATCATCGTTGAACCTCTGAGCATCATCGTTGAACCTTTGAACTAATACGGTTCAGTAAGAGACGGAAACAGAGAAAATCTTTCCCTAGTAGGAGAAAATCAATAAGACGCCTGTCATAGAATAATTATTCTATGAAAATAAAATATATAAATGCCTGTAACAAAGCGGCTGGAAATTTTAGATTTAATTCGGGAGCTTCGGCAGCGACTCAATCTTTCTCAAAAACAGTTTGCTGCTAAAGTAGGAGTTTCCTTCAAAACAGTCAACCGTTGGGAGAATGGACATACAGAGCCTTCAAGCATAGCCCTAAAACTAATAGAAGAAATGTTACGGAAGATGGGCGAACCCGGCAAAAGCCTGCTAAATCAGTATTTTCCAGAAGCAGAGTAGGGTTATGAGTCGTAAGGCGAGGGCATCTGAATCCCAAAATATCTTTGCTGGCGGTAGAGACAAGGGCGCATTCATCCGAGAGCAGCTGCTGCACTATGGTGTTGCTTTGCTATCCGTTGCTTTAGCACTGCGGGCAACCCTGCTACTAAATCCATATCTCACCCCAACGCCTGCGACACTGTTTTTTGCTGCGGTGATGGTGAGTGCCTCGTACGGTGGCTTAGGGCCAGGTTTACTTGCAACCGTTTTGTCTACTTTGGCAATCAATTACTTCTTTTTTAAGCCACTCTATTCGCTGAAAATTAGTCACGGTCTTGTAATCCCCCTAGTTGTGTTCATGCTGACAGCAGTGTTAATCAGCTGGCTCAACGAATCACGCCGCGCAGCCCAACGGCAAGCTGAGGCAAATCTGAAGTCACTACGCGAAAGCGAGGTCAGGTTTGGTCGCATAACAGAGTCTAACAAAGAAGCATTGCGGCAACGAGAAACAGAACTTCGTTTAATTACAGATACATTACCAGTACTAATTTCTTTTGTAGATTCAGAACAACGCTACCGCTTCAACAACCGAGCCTATGAAAAGTGGTTTGGGCATTCGGCAGCAGAAATCTATGGAAAGTATCTTTGGGAAGTTTTAGGTGAATCTGCATATCAAGTAGTTCGTCCCAATGTGGAACAAGTTCTGGCAGGAAAGCAGCTAATATTTGAAGGTGAAATTCCTTATAAAGATGGTGGCACACGCTACATCAATTGTATTTATGTTCCTCAGTTTAATAGACAGGGAATCGTTGAAGGGTATGCAGCGTTGATCACTGACATCAGCGAACAGCAAGCCGCACTACGCGCTCGCAACCAAGCAGAAGCAGCGTTGCGCGAAAGTGAATCACGCTTTCGCCATTTGGCAGACACGGCTCCGGTACTGATTTGGATGTCCCGGTACTGATAAACTTTGTAACTACTTTAATAAAACCCTGGCTAGATTTTACCGGGCGGACTCTAGAGCAAGAGATGGGCAATGGGTGGGCTGAAGGTGTTCATCCTGATGATTTTCAGCGTTGCTTAAACACATACACCAATGCCTTTGATGCCCGACAAAATTTTACAATGGAATATCGCCTCAGACGCAATGATGGCGAATATCGTTGGGTTTTTGATACTGGTGTGCCTCGGTTTGCACCAACGGGGGAGTTCCTCGGCTATATCGGCTCCTGTGTTGATACCCACGATCGCAATTTGGCAGAAAAAGCGCTACGTGACAGTGAAGAGCGATACCGAATTTTAACGGAGGTGTCACCGCAGGCCATTTGGATGGGCAATCGCGATGGTGGTATTACTTATTGCAATCAATACTGGTTAGACTTCGCCGGACTGACAATGGAGCAGACTTCTGGTTATGGCTGGATTTATGTGATTCACCCGGATGATCGCGATCGCGTTTTGAAAACTTCGATGCAAGCTGTTGCTAATGGTACAAACTACGAAATAGAAATCCGCTTTCGTCGAGTTTCTGATGGTAGCTATCGTTGGCATATTGTCCGGGGTTTGCCATTTCGAGATGCAGCCGGACAGATTATCAAATGGGTGGGCATCGCCAGCGACATTCACGATCGCAAAGTTGCCGAAGACGCCCTGCAACAACTCAACGAAATGCTGGAGCAACGAATTCAAGAGCGCACTGCCCAACTCCAAGCCGCTAATAAAGAACTCGAATCTTTTTCTTATTCAGTTTCTCACGACTTGCGGGCACCGCTACGCCACATCGCCGGATTTATAGAATTGCTTCAAAAACGTAATAGCTCAACAAGTTTAGATGAAACAAGTCAGCGCTATTTGAAAATAATTGCCGGAACAGCAAAACAGGCAGGAATACTGATCGATGAATTGTTAACATTTTCTCGTATGGGGCGCACTGAAATGCGCTACATCAACCTGAATATGGAGGAATTGGTACAAGAGGTAAAACGCGATTTGCTCACAGAAACTCAAGGACGCACAATCAATTGGCACATCAAGCCACTGCCAGAAATCCAGGGCGACCCCTCCATGCTGCGGCTCGTGCTTCGCAACCTAATGGGCAATGCCCTAAAATATACCCAGACTCAAAACCTAGCAGAAATTACTATTGGAAGTATTGATAATCAAAACGAAGTTGTCTTTTTTGTTCAAGATAACGGCGTAGGCTTTAATATGCAATATATACACAAGCTATTTGGAGTATTTCAACGCTTACATAGCGACCCCCAATTTGAAGGCACTGGTGTTGGATTGGCAAACGTGCAACGCATTATTCATCGACATAACGGTCGAGTCTGGGCAGAGGCTGTAGTTGACAGTGGAGCCACCTTTTATTTCTTGCTGCCTAAGTTGTTGATAAATGAGAGTGATGAAAGAACTCAAGCGAATTCTGCTAATTGAAGACAGTGCCAATGATGCAGAGTTAATATTAGCTGCTTTGTCGGAAAACCATCTCGCTAACGAAGTGGTGGTAGTGCGTGATGGAGAAGAAGCACTAGATTATCTCTATCGCCGGGGATTGTTTCGGTTGCGAATGGAAGGGTATCCTGTTGTCGTGTTGCTCGATTTGAAACTGCCGAAAGTCGATGGGCTAGAAGTCCTGGCACAACTCAAATCAGACCCAATAATGCGAGTGATTCCAGTTGTGGTACTGACTTCTTCCCGTGAGGAACCGGATTTAGTTCGCTGCTACGAGTTAGGGGTCAATGCTTATGTTGTCAAGCCAGTGGATTACCATGATTTTGTCGATTCCATTAAAGGTGTTGGCCTGTTTTGGGCGGTGATTAATCAGCCTCCCGTGGGTGCCCTACCTCCAGTGCCTCATCCTCAAAAGGAGCGTACCTGATGAATTGCCTCCGTTTCCTCCTTTTGGAAGATAGCGCCTTAGATGCAGAGCTAACCGAAGCGATGCTAACCGAAGGGGAAATTAATTGCGAACTGATCCGAGTCGAAACCGGTGCTGATTTCCTGGCTGCTCTAGAAACAGAGACTTTCGATTTAATTCTTGCCGATTATGCCTTGCCCTCTTTCGATGGAATTTTAGCTTTGGAAATTGCCCGAAATCATTGTCCAGAGGTTCCTTTTATTTTTGTTTCTGCCGCGCTGGGTGAAGAATTAGCGATCGAAGCTTTGAAGAACGGTGCAACCGATTATGTGTTAAAACAACGACTAGGGCGATTAGTTCCCTCAGTACAACGGGCATTGCGCGAAGCTAGAGAGCGGCGTGAGCGCAAGCAAGCAGAGGAGTCCTTACAGAAGAGTGAAGCGAAGTATCGCAGAATTGTTGATACCTCTTATGAAGGAATCTGGATGATTGACCAAGAAGCCCGAACAGAGTTTGTGAATCAGCGAATGTTTCAGATGTTGGGCTATCCGGCAGAAGAAATGCTCGGTCGTTCCATATTTGATTTTATAGATCGGGCTGATGGCATAACAGATGAACAGAAACTGGAGTGGCTGAAGCGAGAAAACAACAATCTTAAAGAAGCTCGATTGTGTTGCAAAGATGGTTCGTACATCTGGACACTGGTTTCTGCTAGAGCGATATTTGATGAGCAAAATGAGTTCTTAGGTGCGATCGCTATGTTAACTGACATTAGCGATCGCAAACGCACTGAATCAGAACGCGATCGCCTTTTGCAACTTGAGCAATTAGCTAGAGCAGAAGCCGAGGCTGCTAATCGCATCAAAGATGAATTTTTGGCAGTACTTTCCCATGAACTGCGATCGCCCTTGAATCCGATTCTTGGTTGGGCAAAACTGTTGCAGAGCCGTAAATTTGATGATATATCACTCAACAAAGCATTGAAAACTATTGAGCGCAATGCCAAATTACAAGCTCAACTAATTGAAGACTTACTAGATGTTTCTCGTATCCTCCAAGGCAAACTCAGCCTCAACATGATCCCAGTCGATCTGGTATCTACCATTCAAGCCGCAATGGAAACAGTACATTTAGCAGCAGAGGCGAAAACCATCCAGATTGAGACGATGCTTGCTCCAACGACGGGGAAAGTTCTGGGTGATTCAGCCCGCTTACAGCAAGTCCTTTGGAACCTGTTATCAAATGCTGTCAAGTTTACACCCACTGGCGGAAAAGTAAATGTGCGATTGGAGTGCATCGACTCTCAAGCGCAGATTACCGTCAGCGACACAGGTAAAGGCATTCACCCAGACTTTCTACCTTATATATTTGACTATTTCCGTCAGGCTGATAGTACAACAACGAGAAAGTTTGGGGGGCTAGGGTTAGGTTTAGCGATCGCTCGTCACTTAATTGAGATGCACGGGGGAACGATTGGGGTTGAAAGTCTTGGCGAGGAGCAAGGAGCGATCTTCACAGTTAGGTTGCCGCTAATCAAAGACAGTGCAAAAATCCCGGATGAGATAAATCTTGATTCCTCAACTGCTGTTTTTGCCTCTTCTCCCCTCATGGGTTTACGAGTCTTGGTTGTGGATGACAATGCTGATAGCCGCGACTTTTTCAGCTTTGTGCTAGAACAGTTTGGTGCGATCGTCACCGCAGTCGCATCAGGAGATGAAGCATTAAAAGCGCTCACACAGTCAAAGCCAGATATCTTACTCAGCGATATTGGGATGCCAGAGATGAACGGCTATATGCTAATGGAACAGGTGCGGACTCTAGAAGCAAAAATCGGCAGAAAACAGATTCCCGCGATCGCTCTGACTGCTTATGCAGGCGAAATTAATCAGCAGTACGCGCTAAAAGCAGGATTTCAACAGCACATCGTTAAACCTGTAGCACCAGAAGAATTGCTTATAGCGATTTCTAATTTAGTCAAATATACTTAAGTCTTTGTTATATAGCGGTTCCCACTCAGATGCGGTACAAAATTATATCGCAAGAGGGTCACGGGATGCCCATTGGTGTCAACTCAACGTAAAAACCAGTCTAGAAAAAGCTTTTAGGATTGCCTCGTGCCTCGTTCCCAGTCGGAGACTGGGAATGCCCTCATAGAAGCTCCGCCTCCCTTGCTGGCGGCAGAGCCGCTTTCGAGTTGCATTTCCAGCCCAGAGGCTGGAAACGAGATTTGAAAAGGCTTTTAGCTTAAGTTGACACCTATGACGGGATGCCGTGCCCCTACGGGTGTACCTCACGTAAGGTCAATACAAAGACTTAATCCATTGCCATTCCTGCGTCAAACCATCTCTGAGAGAGACTTGTGGCTGATATCCCAGAATTTTCTGCGCTTTAGATACATCAGCAGCAGTGTGGCGTGCGTCTCCCATAGCCTTTTCTATGTGGTTTTTTTTGATTTTTTTCCCGACAATTTCTTCAATCGTATCCAAAACTTCCGCTAAAACTACTCTGCTACCACCGCCAATATTAAAAATTTCTCCCACTGCTTGGGGTGCGCTGGCGGCGGCTAAATTAGCGGCGACAATATCACTAACAAACGTAAACTCCCGCGTTTGCTGGCCATCGCCGTAAATCGGAATCGCTTCATCTTGCAAAATGGATTTAAAGAACTTATTAAATGCCATATCTGGCCGCTGTTTGGGCCCATAAACTGTGAAGTAGCGTAATGCCACACAGGGCACACCAAAGTTTTTGTGATACAGTTCACATAAAAACTCTGCTGCTAGCTTG
Organism: Nostoc cf. commune SO-36; assembly: GCF_023734775.1. Taxonomy (NCBI): domain Bacteria; kingdom Bacillati; phylum Cyanobacteriota; class Cyanophyceae; order Nostocales; family Nostocaceae; genus Nostoc; species Nostoc commune. The sequence goes on from NZ_AP025732.1 coordinate 4,822,986, forward strand.
GTAATGCCATAAGGAGAAACTGGTTGAGGAGAAATTCCCTCATGGGTAGGTAATGTTTCCGCATCACCATATACACTCGATGACGAGGCAAAAACTAACCTTTTCAGGTCTTTAGCATCCTTAGCTGCTTCTAGCAAAACTTGTGTAGCATTAATATTTCGTTCTGTATAACCGCGAAAAGCTTTACCCCAACTTGCTCTAACACCTGCTTGGGCCGCTTGATGGTAAACTACATCAACATCTTTTAAGAGTTGCTGCCAATCCAAAAACTGCATATCTCCTTCAATTAATGTAAAGCCAGGTGACTGATGTAAGTGGGCAACATTCTTAAGCTTTAACATAGGATCGTAGTAATCATTAAATTCATCAATGCCGATCACTTCTTCTCCTTGTTGCAGCAATGTTTCTACAAGATGAGAGCCAATAAAGCCAGCAGCTCCAGTAACAATAATTTTAGCCATGTTGTCTATTTTTTGATATTTTCATTAATCTCCATCTTCACAGGTTAATACTTGTAATCAATAATCGTCATTAGCTGAAGATGATTTTAGTCATCAGGGGGCTTGCACAAGTGTGAGAATTGATGAAAAATTGATCTGCGAGAGCCGAATCGGGCATTCTCGTTTCGCAAGAAACGCACGAGGAAATAAGTGAAAGTTTTAGTTGTAGGTAATGGGGGGCGTGAACACGCTCTGGCGTGGAAACTGTTGCAATCTAAGCAAATTGAGCAAGTTGTCTGTGTACCAGGCAATGGGGGCACAGCAAGTATGGAACGTTGCCAGAACTTGCCCCTAACATTAGATGATTTTGAAGGTATAAGCCGATATTCTCTAGAACATGGCATAACTCTAGTAATAGTTGGGCCAGAAGTCCCTCTGTCTAAGGGAATCACAGATTACCTTCAAGATAAAGGATTGATGGTATTTGGCCCAGTCAGAGCCGGAGCGCAAATTGAGGCGAGTAAAGCTTGGGCAAAAGCCCTAATGCAAGAAGCGGGAATTCCAACGGCACGGGCTGCGGTATTTACGGAGGCAGCAGCAGCTAAATCTTATGTGAGAGCTACGGGAGCGCCAATTGTTGTTAAAGCTGATGGTTTGGCGGCTGGTAAGGGTGTAACGGTGGCTGAAACAGTTGAACAGGCAGAGAGTGCCGTTGATGCTATTTTTCAGGGACAGTTTGGCAGTGCTGGTGAGTTTGTCGTCATTGAAGAATGTTTGACTGGGCAAGAGGTGTCAGTTTTAGCGTTAACCGATGGGTTAACGATTCGACCCTTGCTGCCAGCTCAAGACCACAAGCGAATTGGTGACGGCGATACGGGTGAAAATACTGGCGGGATGGGAGCATACAGCCCAGCACCTATCGCTACACCAGAGTTGATGGCACGCATTCAAACAGAAGTCTTAGAAAGAGCGATCGCCACTTTACGAGCTAAAGGCATTGACTACCGAGGCGTATTGTATGCTGGGTTAATGATTGCACCCGATGGCGACTTGAAAGTTTTGGAATTTAACTGTCGTTTTGGCGATCCAGAAACTCAGGTGATTTTGCCACTGTTAGAAACACCCCTAGAAGAGTTGCTTCTAGCCTGTGTACAGCAGCGATTAAGTGAATTGCCGCCCATTGCTTGGAAAGCGGGAGCATCTGCTACTGTCGTTGCCGCTTCCGGTGGTTATCCAGGAGAATACAAGAAAGGCCAGGTGATTACTGGTATTGGTGAGGCAGAAGCAACCGGAGCAACTGTATTTCATGCAGGTACGAAGTTAAACCAGCAACAAGAAATAGTGACCGATGGCGGTCGAGTATTAAATGTGACTGGAATCGGCGAAAATTTTGAGCAAGCGATCGCTCAAGCCTACGCAGGGATCAAATTATATTCAGTTTGAGGGAATATATTACCGGAGAGATATTGGGCATAGAGTGGCCAGCGTGAAGCAGGGGGAGCAAGCCCCGTAAGCGATGGTCTGATGTCAACTTTAAGCCTAGTACTTGATTTCGATCAGGCCGCAAGACCGACTTATACTTAAGTTATAGTTATGCCCAAGTTAGACTTTATCCATAACGCCGTAAAAAATGCATTGATAAAGGACGGGCTGGGCAATTACAGACGATCCCTACATAATTCAGTATCGAAGAACAACGTTGTACGCTGATCTCGGTGCTGAACGCCCCATTGCAGCTGAACGAGATGGGCAAAAACTTGTTGTTGAAGTGAAAAGCTTTGTTGGCGCATCAAAGATACAAGATTTGAAAGAAGCTCTCGGTCAGTATGACATCTACCGTTATCTTCTAGAGGAAACAGCACCAGACCGTAAACTTTACGTTGCTGTTGGTGCGCTCATTTATAAAAACTTTTTCAACCAGGATGTAATTCAACTCATCCTTCACAAACATCAACTTCCACTCGTTGTAGTCGATACAGAAACAGAGGAGATCACAGAATGGATAAATTAACAGAGTATCCCCAAGATAATTAAGCGTATCCTGACAGAGTATGTAGAACTATGTAACCGTCGTCCTAACCAAGACATGGAAACATTTTTGATTATCGATGACCCAAAGGGTCACTATATTTGGATGAACCTTGGTTGGCAAAATGGCGAACGTATTACTGGTATAACTGTCTACGTTCGGATTCGAGATCGCAAATTCTGGATCGAGGAAGATTGGACTGAAAACGGTATCGCAACTGACCTAGTTCGTGCAGGTGTTGCCAAGGAGGATATAGTGTTGGCATTCCATGAGCCTAAGATGCGGCAGTATACAGATTTTGCAGTAGCATCGTAGCGGTGGCGCGTCGGTTTGAATATGTGCTTAGTTCTAGTTTCATCGCAGCCGCTAACCAGAGCCGAACAACTAGCTAAAAATCACGACAGACGCAATTTTTGTTAGACTACTCATCTGTGCGTAAACAATAGTCACAAAAATGGAGTTTAACGCGTTAATCCTCAACTCGATATCAACTCAGATGGCTGAAATGAGGTAAATTCGTTAGGACTACCTTACAGGAATATTCCCTGCACTTTTCCATCTTCCTCTCTCCGCTAACATATTTGTCAAATTAACTGTTAATTTTTTAGTTGTTGGGCTTTATAACAAAGACTACTAACAACTTTATTTAAGATGCTAACTCTGTTAAAAACAATTCGAAGTGCGATCGCAAGTTGGTGGTCGGAGTTCACACTCCAGACTAAACTGTTGGCTGTGGCTACATTGGTGGTTTCGTTGGTGATGAGTGGTTTGACTTTTTGGGCTGTGAATACAATTCAGCAAGATGCGCGGATGATTGACACCCGCTTCGGGCGGTGACTTAGGGCTGCTACTTGCTGCAACGTTGCCCCCCTCATCGCTGACAATAATCTCAGTGAGGTTGCTCAATTTTCTCAACGCTTCTACAGCAGTACCTCTAGTGTGCGTTATATGCTATACGCTGATGAAAACGGGGAAATCTTTTTTGGCATACCTTTTTGGGAAGCCGAGGTAGAAAACTCCCTCACCATTAAACGGCGAATACAACTACCAGAAGATTACCCTGGGGATGGGGAAAAGCCGATGGTGCGGCAACATACAACCCCAGATGGCGCAGTTACCGATGTATTTGTTCCTCTCATTGTCAATCAAAAATACTTAGGTGTATTAGCGATCGGTATCAATCCTAATCAAACTGCTGTCATCTCCACCAATTTTACCCGTGATGTCACTATTGCCGTTTTTATCACGATTTGGGTAATGGTGATTTTGGCAGGAGTGATTAACGCCTTGACCATCACTAAGCCCATTAAAGAACTGCTGGTGGGGGTAAAGCAAATTGCTACTGGTAATTTCAAGCAGCGCATTGATTTACCTTTAGGCGGCGAACTGGGAGAGTTAATTTTAAGCTTTAATGAAATGGGAGAGCGATTAGAGCGCTATGAAGAACAGAATATTGAAGAATTAACCGCAGAAAAAGCCAAGCTAGAAACCCTAGTTTCGACGATCGCAGATGGTGCTGTGTTGATTGATAACAATATGCAAGTGATTTTAGTCAACTCTACAGCGCTGCGAATTTTTGGCTGGGAAACTGCTGATGTGGTTGGCTGCAATGTGTTACATCACTTACCTCCATCGGTACAAATGGAAATCAGCCGTCCCTTGTACGAAATGGCAGCAGGCGAATGCGAAAGCGCCGAATTCCGAATTTCTATTAACCAACCCGCGCCGCGAACGATCCGCATTCTCTTGACTACAGTACTCAACCTGCAAAGAGAAAGCATCAAAGGTATTGCAATTACTATCCAAGATATAACCCGTGAGGTCGAACTCAACGAGGCAAAAAGCCAATTTATCAGCAACGTTTCTCACGAACTGCGAACGCCTCTATTCAACATCAAAACTTATATTGAAACCCTGCACGACTACGGCGAAGAATTAGCTTTGCAAGAACGGCAAGAGTTTCTGCAAACTGTGAACCATGAAACCGATCGCCTCACCCGCCTAGTTAACGATGTTTTAGATTTATCAAAACTCGAATCTGGTCGCAACTACAGCTTCGATGGCGTAGATTTAGCCCAAGCGATCGAGCAAACCTTGCGTACTTACCAACTCAATGCAAAAGATAAAGGTGTTGAACTAGTTCAGGAAGTTGCTCCTAATTTGCCCCTAGTAATGGGTAATTATGATCTATTAGTACAAGTATTTGGCAATCTGATTGGTAATGCCCTTAAATTCACCAAAGTCGGTGGTAAAGTGGCAATCCGCGCCTACCAGCTAGATTTTAAACCCAGTCACACGCTATCTTCTCCAGTGCGGATTGAAATTTCTGATACTGGGATTGGCATCGCCACAGAAGATCAACACTCAATTTTTGAACGCTTTCTTTCGGGTAGAAAACCGAGTTCATACCCTAGAAGGTACGGGTTTAGGTTTATCAATTGTCAGAAATATCATTGATAGACATCGTAGTAAAGTCCATTTAGTGAGTGAAGTTGGTATAGGCACTACTTTTTGGTTCGACTTAGCCGCCTTTGAGGATAAAGCGCCAGCGATACAAGTTGAACCTATTGCCGAAGAACCCAAAATCACCACAGTTTGAAGATTGCGGCAGCATCCAAAATCATCACAGCCTGAAGATTAGGGATTGGGCATAGTTTATTATTTTTGACTATTCCCTATGGTGGCGATTTTGGATGAAGCATTTAAGGGGATATTCCGGATGAATGGGGGATAGCTGCACGGCAATACGAGCAATAAATTCAAACAGCCGATAATTCAGATGTCTAAACCCGGATTTCTCACAAACAACAAAAAATAAATTCCAATTTAGATAGGGAGACAATTGAAATATAAAATCGTAAGTATTTTAGGTTTATATTAAACTCAACACAAAAGCGTTATATTCCCCACTCCTCAGAAAATCCAAATTAAGACCTTAATATAACGAACAACAAACAGATCAATAATAAACCTAATAGCAACAGCAAAGCCTGATTGCGTTTTACCCAACTTTTCACAGTTACTGCAAAATCCTTGGTGTAACGCTGCTGTTGCAACTCTAACTTTGTCTCTTCAATATTTTGGTAGAGGGTACAGTCTTTAGCGTAGGGACGCTGAGGAAAATTGCAAGTATCATCAGCGTGATAGGTGCAAGTGTCGCACAGATACCCATCCCCAGTGGCGCGGTGCAATGGAATACCGGGATGACCGTAAGCTTTGAGTGTCGTCCGGCAATTGGGACAACTAATAGCTTGACTATCAACGAGTTGATGGCAGTGCGGACAAGATACAGTAGCCAAAACCTTTAACGCAAATAGGTTGAGTAAACTCTTTGATTCTAGCCATTTACAGGAGCAATGGGGAAATATATGCGTAGCCTGTTAATTTTGAATATGCCTAGCTCTCAGAATTGGCTATTTTATCAGTAAATAGTACTAATTTTATGATGATTTTTTATCTTTTTCTAAGTGATTTCTATCACTCAACATAATTAAGGCTATGCCATAATCTAGCAAATATGAGGTTTTGTCTCAAGTCCAATAATTATTTAGAGGTAGAAAAATATTGCCTTTTAATCCTGAGCTGTGCCGTAACGAAAGCGAAGTTGAAAGCAAACTCATAGTGCAATATTTGCTACCACAACTAGGTTATACTCCTGACACCTGGCATCAAGAGGTTGCCGTTGGTAGCATCCGTTTAGATTTCTTAGCATTTGCTGCACAAGTGATTCCCTTTGTCTTAAATGCCAACTCACCACTGAGTGTCGTCATGGAGGCAAAGCATCCCAAACAAAACTTAAATAATCATGTCCCGCGACTCAGGCATTATTTAACCAGCTTGAATGTCAGGTATGGATTGTTGACTAATGGCAAAGAGATTAGAATTTATCAAAAATTGCAATACGATATTCAATTAGTATTTCAGTGTCCTGGCAAGGAAGTTGAGACTAAGTTAGATGAAATTAAAGATTTAATTGGTAGAGAAAGTTTGAAAGAAGGACAGTTAGTAAATAAACCAGAAGTTCAAGCAACTGAAAATAATTTAAATTTTGAAACAAAGAGGCAACATTCAATGAAAACGATTGCAATCTACCATAATAAAGGCGGCGTTGGCAAGACTACTATTGCAGTCAACCTTGCAGCAGCATTACGTAAAAAAGGTAAAAGAGTACTTTTGATTGATATAGATTCTCAGGCGAATACTACTTTTGCTACAGGATTAATCAAATTTCAATTTGAAGAAGATGATAATTTAAGAGAGCGAAACGTATACCATTTATTAGAATCAGGAGATTTTAATTTTATTGCAGAATTAGTGCGTACATCTGATTATTTCAATAATCCAGAAATTGATGTTATTCCTTCACATATCACGTTGATTGAATCTCAAGATAAACTAACTAAAATATTAGCTAGTAGGAGTAGGCTAGTAACAAAATTAAAAAAGGTAGAAGACAGCTATGAGGTTGTAATCATTGATACTCCACCATCTAGAGATTTGTATGCTGAAGTTGCACTGATTGCTACTGATTACCTGATAATTCCATCGGATTTGAAACCATTTGCTAACCAAGGTTTACCAACAGTCAAAAATTTTGTTAATCAAATTAATGAATCTAGGGAAATTATGGGTAAATCGCCCATTAGTATAATGGGTGTTCTTGCTTCTAAAATTTCAACAAATGCGAAGTTTTTACAATACAATTTCCCTAAACAGAGAGAAGTAATTTCAGAGCGCTATCAATTGCCACTTATGGAATCTGTAATTTATGACAGAACAGCATTATCAGAATGCATGAATCAGACTATCCTAGTTGGAGATTTAGAATATCCTGACCCTAAATCTATTATTAAATTTGCCGAAATAAAAACTTCTGCTCAAATTTCTGCTGAAGAATTTAATGTATTAGCAGATGAAGTTATCCAAAAAATGGGGGTTGATTAATGATTAATTTCTCTTTAGTAGATGTAAAAAGTATTACTTCTAATGAACCTCGATCAAGTTTTTCAGAGGCTGATTTGGAAAATCTTGCAGACATAATTATAGAAACTGGAGGAATTATCAGACCATTAGTTGTAAAAGTGACAGGAGTAGAGAGCTATACAGTAGTTGATGGACATTTTGAATATTATGCTGCTGTTAAAGCACGAGAAAAAAAATCCTCGGCAAGCTGAAATGGTTAATGCCTTTGTCATCGCCCCAAAATTGGAAGATTTAGTACTAAAGCAAGTTGTATCTCTTCAAAAAACTGATTCTTCTGGTAAAACAGCAATATTACACCCTGAAACAACAAAATTAGAACCACGTTTGGCAAATCTAGAATTGCGTCTTGAGAAGCAATTCAATGAATTTAAGTCAGAACTTATACAAGAAAGACAGAGAATAGATAGTCAGTTCAAGCAACTTGAAAACCTTATTCCCCAAAAGGGTGAACAGAGTAATCCACTTAGTTTATTGAACTCTTTGAATAAAGACGAGTTATCCATAAAGTTACAACGCTCTAGGATTCCTGGGGCGGAAAAACTTGCAAAAGCTATAGAAGATGCTCGATATAAAAAACCAAAGCAAGAGTTTGAAGATTATCGTGATGTAGTAAAATCTGTTAAGAACTTGGGTGATAAAACAATTTTGACTATTATTGATGAGTGGTCAAGAAGTTAGTAGTTAGTCAAATAAGCACCTAGTAGGTTGGGTTGAACGAAGTGAAACCCAACGATTAAGGCTTAATGTTGGGTTTCGTTCCTCAACCCAACCTACACAGCTTAAAGTTTTTTGGGCTAACTGAACCGTATTAGGAGAAGTTTTTCACAGTGTAAAACCCTGCATAATTTTCTCTGCACTTCTATGTGAAACATTTCAATAACTATTTTCTAACCCCGCACCTGTCGCAGTGCATTAAACGCCTTACCTCGTAACCCTACTGGTAACAGCGATAACCCTAAACCAGTCCAAGCTTTAGGAGTTGAAAAAGACTGTCCTGCTAAAACTAGTTCTCTGCCCTTTTGCGTTTCACCCTTTTCAATTAGACGCAAACCTAATAATAATTGCGTTTCAGTTAAACGATTTTTCCTAATTGCCTCTATTTGTTCAGACTCAAACTTATAATTTTCTAAATACCGGATTTTATCAAATAAATAAGGAATCGCTCGATTTATACCTTGTTGCTCTGCATGGTAGCGATATTCCATCAATAATTCTGGTAAGTAATAGCCCTTTTTTCCAGCCAAAGCCAGACGCACAAATAAATCATTATCCTCACAATTTTGCAGATTTGGCTGCATATATTCTAATTCTTGCAAAATTTTATGCCGAAATAATGTCGCTCCAACTTGAAAGCTTTGCCGAATAAATACGACTTCCAACAAATTATTTACAACACCTGCGGGTAAATTATTCCTACCCCAGCGATGAGAATTTTCTTGAGTTTTTGCCTCATCCCGGACATTGTTGATATCAATTATCCAATGGTCTGTACCAACAAAATCAATACTAGAGTCTTGAGTAAGAATAGCTGCGGTACTTGCGAGAAAATCGGGTGTTAGTCGATCATCGTCATCAAATTTAATAAAATATTCACCACTGGCAGCATCAAAGCCAGAGCGCATATTATTACTTTTACCAATATTTTGCGGATGACGGATATATTTAATTCGGTGGTCTGTATACTGTGACATTAACTCAGGTGTGCGATCGCTAGAACCGTCATCACAAACAATTAACTCAAAGTCTTGCTCAGATTGGTTTAGTACACTGTCAATGGCATAAGGGAGAAGATGAACACGATTAAAAGTAGGAATGCAAACGGTAATTTTAGCCATACTATATACTAGTAACTGGGCAATCAAGAAGCTATTTTGGTTATAGATGATACTAATATTACGCGGTGTTTGTCTGCATTGGCAAAACCTTTGCTGTGGTATGTCTTCTCCCAAAAATGCCTTGTGGGGCAGCAGTTGCATCCGTTTTGAGGATCAGTAGGAGTCAGGAAGCAAAGGAGGAAAATAATTAACTACTAGCTTTGTGCGCCTATGCGTGTACTTCTTTCACGCATCCCATCCGCAAGCTAATTGCTTCTCTTCTCTACGAGAGGCTGCGCCAACAAGACGCTCCGCGAACGCTTCTCTACGAGAGGCTGCGCCAACAAGACGCTGCGCGAACGCCAACGCTGGCAATGACTGTAATTAATTTTGCGTAGTTACTTATGCTTAGTGAATAAGTTGCGCTCGCCTACGGCAGGCGTTTACGCCATCGCATTAATTGTCTGTCTTGCTGGTTTGACTGTCGAGCAAGTTCAACAATTACAGGCTTAAACGAACGATAATCAAGCTGGATGACATAAGGGGCGGGGAAGCCTCATCTCTACAAATGCATCTCTTCTATTGGTTTTTGAAATTGGTATAATACATATCCAAGCTTTATTATGTAGAAATCGAATACTCTAGGGAACGTGGATTATCGATTTTTTTGGAAGCGTCTAATATTTCTAGGGCGATAATATTTCCATCTTCGTCGTAATCTAAAATTACCCCTGGCTTTTCTTCGTCACTATCTTCTATGGGTACATCACTCAATATAATTCTTAATATATCTACTTCTGGGTCATAGGTAATTTTCATATTATCTCCAGTATTTTTCAATCTTACTAGTTTTATATACGGTTATTACAACTGCCGGGTCAATATCATCTACTACGATAACGCGCAGTAAGAATGTTTTCCCACTACCAAAGTCAATTTTTGACTGGTAGACTTTTCTACCTTCTTTTTCTGACACTACTTGTCCAGGAGCATTGAGAACGGATTCAACTACAGCTTTAGATATATTTCTTCGCTCCATTTCTGTCTGTGCATGACGAGAAATTATATACTTCATTTTTAGCTGTTTGCTTATCAAGTATGGTGTGATTTAGGCAAAAGATAAATACTAATTGCTTTAGGGCTATCTATGGTTCATGGAATATTTTTTTACTTGGAAGTCCCTAACCCGAAAGAAACCCTGTCTACTTAATAGTTAGTACAAATTAAAACTAAGTACATAATTGTAGCCTTTCTACGCTACAGCGCTTCCCGCTATTATGCAATACAGTTTTTCTTATTGCCTCTCTCCTAACATAGCTTTTAGCTTTGAGGATGTACCTCATAGCTGCCGGAAGTGCTGTAACTAAAAAATATTTAGTCAGTATAGGCAAGTTTCGTTAAATTGATTTAAATTGCTAGATAGCTATTTAACTATTAAAAATAAGTATTGCGAAAAATTTACAAATTTGTGAGCAAATACTTTTATGTAAAGTCAACAATTACAAAGAAATATTTCGTTTTTTATATCGATTTGTGTCATATAAGGGATAAAATGCCTACTGGGCAAGCATTTTCTGATAAAAAACAGATATTGCCTAAAAATCACAAGTTACCTGTGGCTGACGATGCCCCTAGTAGCTTCCTTCAGAGAACACGCATCAAAGGAGCCGAAGAAGCATGTTCACACACGTCAAGTCCACCATTAGACACATTGCGCCTGATAACTTACGCGGACGTAGTTTAATCAAGGTGGTCTATGTCGTGCTTGAGTCCCAGTACCAGAGCGCATTGTCGCAAGCGGTTCGCACCATTAACGCGAACAATCCCAACTTGGCGATTGAAATTAGCGGGTACTTGATTGAGGAACTCCGCGACCCTGAAAATTACGAGGAGTTCAAACGAGAAATTGAGAGTGCGAATATCTTCATCGCTTCCCTCATTTTCATCGAAGACTTAGCACAAAAAGTAGTAGCAGCAGTAGAACCACACCGCGATCATCTAGACGTTTCCGTTGTCTTTCCCTCCATGCCAGAGGTAATGCGCTTAAGTAAAATGGGCAGCTTTTCCTTGGCACAGTTGGGTCAGTCAAAAAGTGCGATCGCTCAATTCATGCGGAAACGCAAAGAAAAATCCGGTGCGGGATTCCAAGATGGAATGCTGAAGCTTTTGCGAACCCTACCGCAAGTGCTGAAGTTTTTACCGATGGATAAGGCACAGGATGCCCGAAATTTCATGCTCAGTTTTCAGTATTGGCTAGGTGGTTCTCCAGAAAACCTGGAAAACTTTTTGCTGATGCTAGCTGATAAATACGTATTTAAAGGTTTAGAAAAACAAGATTTTGCACCTTCTACATACGAACAGCCGGTGGTTTATCCCGATTTAGGGATTTGGCATCCTTTGGCTCCCAGTATGTTTGAAGATGTCAGAGAATACCTCAATTGGTATACAGCTCGTAAGGATATTTCTAGTGATCTAAAAGATCCCCTAGCTCCTTGTGTCGGGTTAGTATTGCAACGCACTCACCTAGTTACAGGGGATGATGCCCATTATGTAGCAATGGTGCAGGAGTTGGAAGCACTAGGCGCACGGGTATTACCTGTGTTTGCTGGTGGTTTGGATTTCTCCAAACCTGTTGAGGCGTACTTCTACGAACCAATTACCAAAATACAGTTAGTAGATGCAGTGATCTCGCTAACTGGTTTTGCTTTAGTGGGTGGCCCAGCCAGACAAGATCATCCCAAAGCAATTGAGGCACTCAAACGCTTAAACCGTCCTTATATGGTGGCGTTACCCTTAGTATTCCAAACCACAGAAGAGTGGATGGATAGCGATTTAGGGTTACATCCAATTCAAGTAGCTTTGCAAATTGCAATTCCTGAATTGGATGGGGCAATTGAGCCAATTATATTATCTGGTAGAGATGGAACTACAGGGAAAGCGATCGCACTGCGCGATCGGGTTGAAGCTGTAGCCGAACGCGCCTTAAAATGGGCTAACCTCCGCCGCAAGCCAAAACTTGATAAAAAAGTCGCCATCACCGTTTTCAGCTTCCCGCCAGATAAAGGCAATGTGGGAACCGCCGCTTACTTGGATGTATTCGGCTCCATTTACGAGGTGATGAAAGCCCTCAAAAATAACGGCTACGACTTACCAGAATTACCAGAATCAGCCGAAGCATTGCTGCAAGAAGTCATTCACGATGCCCAGGCGCAGTACAACAGCCCAGAACTGAACGTTGCTTACAAAATGTCGGTTCCTGAGTATGAGGCGCTGACTCCCTACTCTCACCGCTTAGAGGAAAACTGGGGCCCACCTCCCGGACACCTTAACAGCGACGGGCAAAACTTGCTGATTTATGGTAAGCAATTCGGTAACGTCTTCATCGGTGTCCAACCTACATTTGGTTACGAAGGCGACCCGATGCGGTTGTTATTCTCCCGTTCAGCTAGTCCTCACCACGGTTTTGCTGCTTACTACACTTACCTAGAGCAGGTTTGGAAAGCTGACGCTGTACTGCACTTTGGTACACATGGTTCCTTGGAATTCATGCCAGGTAAACAGATGGGGATGTCTGGTGACTGTTATCCAGATAACTTAATTGGCTCAATTCCCAACCTGTATTATTACGCAGCGAATAATCCTAGTGAAGCGACAATTGCCAAACGTCGGAGTTATGCCGAAACAATTTCCTACTTGACACCGCCAGCAGAAAATGCTGGGTTGTACAAAGGTTTGAAGGAACTCAGCGAGTTAATTGCTTCCTACCAAACCTTAAAAGATAGTGGACGCGGTGTTTCCATTGTCAACAGCATCATGGATAAATGCCGGATCGTGAATCTGGATAAGGATATCAACCTGCCAGAAACCGATGCCAGAGATATGAGTGCCGAAGAGCGCGATAATATTGTTGGTAACGTCTACCGCAAGTTGATGGAAATCGAGTCTCGGTTGTTGCCTTGTGGTTTACACGTCATTGGTAAACCGCCAAGTGCAGAAGAAGCGATCGCAACTCTCGTAAACATTGCTAGTCTAGATCGTCAAGAAGAAGGACTTCAAGGCTTGCCGGGAATTATCGCCAACAGCATTGGGCGTAACATTGACGATATTTACCAAAATAATGACAGAGGCATTTTAGAAGATGTCCAGTTGTTGCAAGATATCACTTTGGCAACCCGTGCAGCAGTTACCGCCCTTGTCCAAGAGCAAATCGACGCGGAAGGACGAGTTTCTCTGGTTTCCCGGTTGAATTTCTTCAACATGGGCAAAAAAGAACCTTGGGTAGAAGCATTGCATAAAGCAGGTTATCCCAAAGTTGACACCGCAGCCTTAAAACCCTTACTTGAGTATTTGGAATTCTGCCTGCAACAAGTTTGTGCAGATAACGAACTCGGAGCATTACTCAGAGGGCTGGAAGGTGAATACATCTTACCCGGCCCTGGTGGCGATCCCATCCGCAACCCGGATGTATTGCCCACAGGTAAGAATATCCATGCTTTAGATCCGCAATCCATCCCAACAACAGCAGCAGTCCAATCAGCCAAAATCGTTGTAGACAGGCTTTTGCTCCGTAACAAGGCTGAAAACGATGGGAAATGGCCAGAAACCATCGCCTGCGTCCTTTGGGGAACCGATAACATCAAAACTTACGGTGAATCCCTAGCGCAAATTATGTGGATGGTGGGCGTGCGTCCAGTTCCCGATGCCTTGGGACGGGTGAACAAGTTGGAATTGATATCTTTAGAAGAGTTGGGACGACCCAGAATTGATGTGGTAATCAACTGTTCTGGTGTATTCCGCGACTTGTTCATCAACCAAATGAACCTGCTAGACCAAGGGGTGAAGATGGCAGCCGAGGCAGATGAACCCTTAGAAATGAACTTTGTTCGCAAACACGCTTTGCAGCAAGCTGAGGAAATGGGGATTAATCTGCGTCAAGCAGCAACTCGTGTTTTCTCCAATGCTTCTGGTTCCTACTCGTCAAATATCAACTTGGCAGTAGAAAACAGTACTTGGGATAGCGAAGCCGAGTTGCAGGAAATGTATCTCAACCGGAAATCTTTCTCCTTCAATTCCGATAACCCCGGAATCATGGATGAATCGCGCGGTATTTTTGAAAGTACATTGAAAACTGCTGATGCAACTTTCCAAAATCTGGATTCTTCCGAGATTAGCTTAACGGACGTTTCCCACTACTTTGATTCAGATCCTACTAAACTAGTGGCAAGTCTGCGGGGTGATGGTAAAAAACCAGCATCTTATATTGCAGATACAACCACAGCTAACGCCCAAGTGCGGACATTATCAGAAACCGTCCGTTTAGATGCACGTACCAAATTGTTAAATCCCAAATGGTACGAGGGGATGCTGTCTCACGGTTACGAAGGTGTGCGCGAACTCTCCAAGCGGTTGGTGAATACAACAGGTTGGAGTGCGACAGCCGGCGCTGTGGATAACTGGATTTATGAGGATACTAACGAAACCTTCATCAAAGATGAAGAAATGCAGAAACGGTTGTTGAACCTCAACCCCCATTCTTTCCGCAAGATTGTATCAACTTTGTTGGAAGTGAATGGACGCGGTTATTGGGAGACTAGCGAGGATAATTTAGATCGTCTGCGCGAGTTGTACCAAGAGGTTGAAGACCGGATTGAAGGGATAGAGTAGGTTTATACATACCCTACAATATTAAGAGGCACGGTTATACCGTGCCTTCCGCATTTATTAAGTATTAATTCTAGCACATGAGCAGCAAGTTCTTGAAACGCTGTTATCTGAAAATTGAGGACTGGCTAAACCCTTTTTTAGTGCCAATTGTTGAAACTCGTAATCTGACAATCCCACTTGCAATTCTAGCTCTTGTCTGCCTTTTCTTCTGGAAGAAGAACATTCCAGGGCTGGCTGATTTTGGCTTAAATGCATTTACTGAAATACTTGGCATTATCTTGACAGTTGTTTTTGTTGATCAGTTAATTCGACAGCAGGAATTACGAAGAACTCTTCCTCTTCAAGCTGCTGCATACGAAGATGTTCGGATGTTGGCAACAAGAATAATTCAATTTTGGGAATCTGCTTTCGCACAAACTGTTCCTCGTCCAGCACCATCAGAAATCATCCAATTCTGGGAGAATGTATGTAAAGCGCCTGTTTCACAGTCAGTACCTTTAACAGTTAATCAACTTCTTTCGCTCGAAACAATCGATGCAATAAAAACGTATCTTGATTTAGATAGTCAGCCAAGCGTAGCTCCACCACGTACTTGGTGGGAATGGTTGCCTGAACGAGAACAGGAGTTTTACACCAGAGCAGAACGTATTCTTGAAAGACATACCGGAATTCTTGAGCCACAGACATACGCTCTTGTTCATCAACTTGTATCTGGCTCGGGACTTTTACATCCTGATACTGGAATGCAAATTATCAGAGCAATGAGGCAGTATGACCAGCAAGAGGGGTTTCCACGCCCTCATAATCTTGGATCATATTGGGGAACTACTACAGAGGCTCTTAATACTGTTATTAAACTTAATGAGTGGTGTATTGAGAAAAAGCGATTTCTTGAAAAGCAAGGCATAAGTGGACTACTGAATCCTACTCTTGCGATAAATGCTTTTGATGAGAATTCATCGCCAAAATGCATGATTGATCCAAATAAATTTTTCCAACAAGTTCTTGCTGTTCAGGCTTATCGAGAGCAACTTGCACAGCGAACACACCAATCAAATACTGGCATATAGAGCGTTGTCAAAGACATTGTTGGAGAGGACAAGTGAAAGCCGCTACGCATCTACGCTTTATTTTTGAGGTTTTCTGCAAGGCGATCGCTTAGTTTTTGAGGTTTTCTGCAAGGCGATCGCACTTACTCTTCCACAACAGGCGATCGCTTAATTTTTGAGGTTTTCTGTAAGGCGATCGCTTCTCATCAACTATCAAACCATTATCAAACCATAAAATTAAAGCATAACTGTTCAAAAAACAGATATGTTAAAAACGCTTTGGGCTACTGTTCGGCATGGAAAAATCGAATTGCTGGAGTCAGAGGAATTACCGGAAGGAACAAGAGTGCTAGTGACGCTGCTTCCTGATGATGAAACTGAATTTTGGCTTCAAATCAGTCAAACATCACTTTCATCAGTTTGGGATAACGCTGAGGATGATGTCTATGCCGAACTACTCTAAAAGCGATCGCACTTACTCTTCCACAACAGGCGATCGCTTTGTTCTTGAGGTTTTCTACAAGGCGATCGCTCTTCATAAACTATCGAAGCATAAAATTAAAGCATGACTATTCATAAAACAGATATGCTAAAAACGCTTTGGGCTACTGTTCGGGAAGGAAAAATCGAATTGCTGGAGTCAGAGGAATTACCGGAAGGGACAAGAGTGTTAGTGACGCTGCTTCCTGATGATGAAACTGAATTTTGGCTTCAAACCAGTCAAACATCACTCTCATCAGTTTGGGATAACGCTGAGGATGATGTCTATGCCCAACTACTCTAAAAATGACATCATTTTGGTTCAGTATCCCTTTTCAGATTTGTCCAGTTCAAAAGTTAGACCTGCTGTTGTTGTAAGTGCGCCACACGTTTCCCAAGACATTTTAATCACGCCCTTGACGAGCAAAACTGGAGCATTGCTAGAAGGTGAGTTTGTCTTGTCTGAATGGGCAGCAGCAGGGCTAAACGTGGCTACAGCAGTCAAGAGAGGTTTATACACAGTGCATAAAAGCTTAGTTGTCAAAGTGATTGGCAAGTTAGCTGATGCTGATGCTGAACTTTTAGAGCAATCTTTGCGGTGTTGGTTGGGGTTGTCATAGTATTGGCAACTTCGCAAAATTGAGAATTGAATACCTAAACAAAGGGTAGGCGTAGCCCGTCGTAGACATTGCACTCACTCTTCCACAACAGCGATCGCTTTATTTTTGAGGTTTTCTGCAAGGCAATACCTACGGTGAGCTTCTCTACGAGACGCTGCGCGAACGCTAACGCACTCACTCTTCCACAATAGGCGATCGCTTAATTTTTGAAGTTTTCTGCAAGGCGATCGCTCACTCTTCCCCAACACGCGATCGCTTAGTTTTTGAGGTTTTCTGTAAGGCGACGCCGAATAGCCCGTCGTAGACATCGCTCTTTTGTTAACTATTATTTTCTTTAAGGCAAAATCTCAAAGCTATCGCAGTGCTGAGGTCGATATAATCTAAAATCTCGCTGATCTAAAGTAAATATTTTTTTAATCCCATAGCGTTCAGCTATAGCCATAACACTTGCATCTACAAAATCAATCCGACTATCTGCATACTCATCCAAGATTTCCGCCACACGAATTACATCTTGCTCTGTTAAAGCTACTAAACTAAAACGACTCGCAGATAGTCCTTGTAAAAAAGCTACTACTGTCGCTATACCTGCATTACGTCCTACCAAATAAGCTAATTCTGCTAATACTGTTTGGGGTAACAGAATTTGTTTTTGTTGTGTATATAGTGGTGCAACAATACTGTGCATTGCATCCGAACGGTTCAACAATGCTACAACAAAACCTGTATCAGCTACTGCTAATTTTATTTCCACGTCCAACCAGATTTTTCAGTAATCTCCTGTTGGAGAACATCTTCTGAGTTTATAGCCAAATCAGGTGTTGCTGCAAATAAACCAATTAATGGGTCAGATGCAGCATCATCAACTGTTTCTAGCAATTGGGTTTCGAGATATAGCCTAACAGCTTCACTGACTATTGATTCAGGAGATTGCCCTCGTTGAGTAGCCAGATTTATGACTTTTTCAAGTAAAGTCTGTTCCAGTTTCCAGTTAAATGTAGAGTCCACCAGATAACTTCTCTCTCTTTAGTAACAAAAGATATTCTAACAAATAGAGGTTTGATGCTCTATACTTTTTTTGTCTTGAAGTCAAATATACAAAGTGATACCTACGGTGAGCTACGCTAACGCTGACTCTTTCACAACAGGCGATGTCTGCTTTAGCACAGGAAGCGGTTGGTAATTCTGATGCACTATACAATGCGACGTTTCTGGCAATGTTATAATTCTCTGCCTTGGGATATTGAAGTTCTCGGCCAGTGAGTATAATTATAATAACTAAGCTTAATATCTAGCCAATATTACCACAAAGGAAATGCCAGCAAAAGACATTTACCATAATGCTGTTAAAAATGCCTTAATTAAGGATGGCTGGACAATTATAGTTGACCCTTATTTTTTGCAGTATGAAGATGCAGAACTTTATGCTGATTTATTTATAGAAAAAGCCTTATTAGCATAACAAGAAGGGACGAAAAATAGTTGTAGAAATCAAGAGTTTTATCAGTCCTTCTCCCATGAGAAATTTTGAAAATTCTCTAGGTCAATATATTTTATACCGCTATATTTTACAACTAGCCAGTAAAACCTATAAAATTTATCTAGCAACTCAGAGATACAGTGTTTGATACTTTCTTTCAAAGAAAATCTATTCAAGCAGTAGTTAAACTTCAGCAAATTTAATTTATTGTTTTTAACAATGAAAGGGAGGAAATTACTTTATGGATAAATTAACACAATATCGAGAGTTAATTAAACAGGTGCTAACTGAATATGATAATTTATCTCGTCAATCACCTGATAAAATTGCTGAAAATTGTTTAGTGTTTGATGAAAGTCATGATCATTATCTCTGGTTAACTGTAGATTGGCAAGGTAGCAAAAGACTTAAATATACTCATGTTCATATTCGGATTAAAAATGAGAAAATTTTCATAGAAGAAGACTGGACAGAAGAAGGAATAGCGACTGAATTAATAAAATTAGGTGTAAGTAGCAACGATATTGTGTTAGCTTTTCAGCCTCCAGATGTGAGAAAATTTACAGAATTTGCAACAGCTTAGTAAATTATTGTTCTACTCAGGCGATCGCATTATTTTTGAGGTTTTCTGTAAGGCAATACCTACGGTGAGCTTCTCTACGAGACGCTGCGCGAACGCTAACGCACTCACTCTTCCACAATAGGCGATGTCTAACGACAAGCCGCTACGCTTCTATATTTTCAATGATATCATAATATGATATCATTATATCTGTGGCTATATTCAACTTAACTGTAAGATGGCTGAAATTGTATTGATTAAATGGATCTCAATAACAAACAACGTCAGATTTTAGAGTTAATTTTTACGAATCCTGTACCATCTAATATTCTTTGGAAAGATATTGAAAGTTTATTTATAGCTCTCGGTGCTGATATTACTCAAGGTAGAGGTTCGCGGGTTCGCTGTGAAATTAAATGATGTGAAAGCTGTTTTTCACGAACCGCATCCTCAAAATGAGACAGATAAAGGAGCAGTCAAAGTCTGTTAGAGAATTTTTAATTAAGGCAGGAATTGAAATATGGATGACTTATAAAGGATACACAGCTAGTATAGAAGTAGATGTAGAAGCGGGAATACTTTTTGGTCAAGTCCTAGATATTAATGACGTGATTACCTTTAAGGCAAAAACTGTAGAGGAAGCGCGTCAAGAATTTCAAATTTCTGTTGATGATTATCTTGCTTTCTGTGAAGAACTAGGAGAGGAGCCTGATAAACCATTCTCTGGTAAACTTCCATTCCGCACAACTCCAGAACACCACCGCAAAATATTTATTGCTGCTAAAAAGGCTGGCAAAAGCATAAATGCTTGGATGGATGAAATATTAACTGGTGCTGCGGATAAAGTAATTAATCCTTAGGGTCAATCATTCTAAATATGTTTTTTCGCTAAAGTGTATTCGCCTTTGGCATTTGATGGGAATATTCAAGTTGAAATTTTTCTATGGATGCGTTAACTATCAACTTTGCTCCTGTTATTCAAATAACAGATGAGCAATTCTTCCAGTTATGTCAGATAAATGAATTAATCAGATTTGAGCCTAATGCTGATAGCATGAGTCAACAGCTTAAGTTTGCGAGGGATGCGATCGCTCCTGAAAGCAAAATATTTTTGAGAGATGCCTTAAAATACAAAGACGCAAAAGTGCCTCTGCACCTTTGCGTCTCTGCATGAAATTATTCCCTACTTACACCATCTCAGATGAAGCTTGCATCATCTGCTGAGGCTGCGGCTGGAACATGAATAACGAGTACACTACATCTCGGCGAATGTTAACCATCATATCCAAGAAGAGTTCGTAACCCTCGCTCTTATATTCAATTAGTGGGTCTTTTTGACCGTAACCACGTAGCCCCACTGATTCGCGCAAGGCATCCATTTGTTGCAAGTGTTCCCGCCACAGAGTATCAATGCGTTGCAAGATAAAAAAGCGTTCCGCTTGCCGCATCAGTCCGGGTTGAACTTGGTCAATCTGCGCTTCTTTGAGGTCGTAAGCAATTCGCACCTGTTCGTGCAAAAAGGCTTTAATCTCGCCGACTGTGATATCTTCTAATTGACTCGCTTGTAAATCTGCTAGCAGATAAACGAATTCTTTGACTTTCTCAACCAACTTTTCTAACTCCCACTCTTCCGAGGGCAAGTCTATGTTGATGTAGTAGTCAACGATATCATCCATCGTTTTTTCAGCGTACTTGATTACTTGTTCTTTCAAATCTTGACCTTCTAACACCCGGCGGCGTTCGGCATAAATAGCCCGACGTTGATTATTCATCACCTCGTCGTACTCAAACACCTGTTTACGAATGTCGTAATAGTAGGTTTCGACTTTTTTCTGTGCGCCTTCCAAACTGCGGGTAAGCATCCCAGATTCAATGGGCATATCTTCTTCCACTTGGAAAGCATTCATTAATCCGGCAACGCGATCGCCACCAAAAATTCGCAGTAGGTTATCTTCTAAACTTAAGAAGAATCTCGTGGTTCCAGGGTCGCCTTGTCGTCCTGCACGTCCCCGTAACTGGTTATCAATCCGCCGCGATTCGTGGCGTTCTGTACCAATTACGTGCAAACCACCGATTCCCACTACCTCATCATGTTCGCGGGTAGTAAATTGTTCATATTCCTGCTTAATGCGGTTGTAAGCTTCCCGCAATTTCTGAATCACAGGGTCATCGATGGGAGCTTTTTCTGCGGCTACAGCTACCTTTTCTTCAGCTTCTAGTTCTGGTAAACTGCGATCGCCATACTCACGCACTGCAATTTCTACTGCATCTTTGAGTAGTTTTTCTGTTTCTTTGGTCAACTGGGTGGGGAAAATTTCTGGCGAAGCCCGCCAAGTTTTGACTTTTTTACCAGGGACAAAGCCTTGACCGCCACCATGTCCTGTAGGTAATCCGGCTGGTTTTTGCACACTAAAGTTATCTTCATCTTCTGGCATGACAATCCGGGGCATGAAGTATTCCCGCAGCTTCAGACGTGCCATGTATTCGGAGTTACCACCCAAGATGATGTCTGTACCTCTACCAGCCATGTTAGTAGCAATAGTGACAGCGCCTTTCCGTCCAGCTTGAGCGACAATTTCCGCCTCACGCTCGACATTTTCCGGCCTAGCGTTAAGTAATTCGTGGGGAATTTCCAGTTGCTTTAACAGCCGGCTGAGAAGTTCGGATTTTTCCACACTAGTGGTTCCTACTAACACAGGTCTGCCGAGTTCGTGCATTTCGGCACATTCGCTAGCGATCGCACCCCATTTGCCTGGTTCCGTCTTAAAGACCATATCAGACAAATCTTCGCGTCTGCGATCGCGGTTGGTAGGAATTACCGCAACTTCCAACTTATAAATTTTTTCAAATTCTGGTTCTTCTGTTTTTGCCGTTCCCGTCATTCCACCGAGTTTTGGATACAGCAAAAACATATTTTGGTAAGTAATTGTCGCTAGAGTTTGAGTTTCTGGCTGAATCTCTACGTGTTCTTTAGCTTCAATCGCTTGGTGTAATCCATCACTCCAACGCCGTCCGGCTAGCACCCGACCGGTAAATTCATCCACAATTACCACTTCACCATTGCGGACGATGTAATTTACATCCTTGAGGAAAAGTTCTTTGGCTTTAATTGCATTAAAAACAAAGTGCGCCCAAGGATCTTCTGGGTCAAATAAATCTGTGACTCCTAAAAGATTTTCCGATTCCGCAAATCCTTCATCTGTCAATAAAACGTTACGAGCTTTTTCGTCTACATCGTAATGTTCGTCTTTTTTGAGTGTGAAAGCTATTTCCGCGGCTTGCAGATACTTTTCTGTAGGTCTTTCCACCTGCCCAGAAATAATTAGTGGTGTCCGCGCCTCATCAACTAAAATCGAGTCCACCTCGTCAATTACGCAATAATTAAACGGGCGTTGTACCACATCTGCCATTGATGTCGCCATGTTATCCCGCAGATAGTCGAAGCCGACCTCGCTGTTGGTAACATAGGTGATATCGCAGTCGTAGTTTTTCTGGCGTTCACTAGGAGTCATGCTTGACTGAATTAGCCCCACACTCAGCCCCAAGAACCGATGCACCTGTCCCATCCATTCAGCGTCCCGACGAGCCAGGTAATCGTTCACAGTGATGACGTGTACACCTTTACCAGTAAGGGCATTTAAGTAACTTGGCAAGGTAGCAACTAGGGTTTTACCTTCGCCGGTTTTCATTTCGGCAATTTGTCCCACATGCAAAATGATACCGCCAAGGAGTTGGACATCAAAGTGCCGCAAGCCTAAGACTCGTTGTCCTGCTTCCCGAACAACGGCGTAAGCTTCTGGCAATATGTCGTCTAGGGTTTCCCCTTTAGCAATCCGTTGTTTAAATTCGACGGTTTTACCTTTTAACTCATCATCAGAAAGAACCTTAATTTCTTCCTCTAAAAGGTTAATTTCAGTAACAGAAGGTTGATATTTTTTAAGCTTACGAGCGTTGGGGTCGCCCAACAAAAGTTTTAGCATGGCAGATTATAGAACTGAATCAAGGGGGATGGGGATTAAAGGCTCGGCATTGATTATAAACATTTAACCCAGCCCAACCGTCTCGGTCGTGGATGGGTGTGAAATGACAATTACCTCAAAAACAGGAGAAAAACTAGCCAATCAGTTTACTAAATGATTGGTTTTAACTCTTATCTTATATTTACTCTTTCTTCATAGTATCATTTTGCCCCCAGATGGGGCCAGAGAGGGAGTAAGGGAATGGAGTTATAAGTTAACGCGATGTGCGACTTATTCTTAAAACCCCTCTCCAAACCTCTCCCCGAAACGGAGAGAGGCTTTGATTATTGCTCCCCTTCCCTTGTAGGGAAGGGGTTGGGGGTTAGGTCTGAGAGAAAGTTGCACACGGCGTAAGTTATGAATTTTTCAACTCCTAACTTCTAACTCCTCATTCCTAACTCCTCACTTCCATTCTGCTGACAGCTGGCGGAAATTATAATCACTAGCACTGGGATGACAGCTGACACAACTGCCAACCTGGACGGGACGTGATAACTCAACTCCTGGATGCAAAGCTTTAAAATAACGCGAGTTATCGAGGCGGTATGGTGTTTCTTCGTCGTCTAGCTGGATACGGGAGAAAGTCGAAAGATATTTCCACACTAAAATGCGCGGCGGATCGACTAAAGGCTTGATTTGTGCGCCGTAGTGTTGTGAATCTTGCAGGAGATTTTTCCAAGTTTGGGTAGGTAAAACGGCTGGTGGTATGCCAATGTGGCACGTGGAACAGTTTTCCAAATACAGTTCTTGCCCCAGTTGGTATTGTGCAGGCACAACGTCAACACTACCAATTTCAGGGGTGGTAACAGCACTTTGGGCGTTAGTTGCCAAGGCTAGAAGCCAGCCCATAGCCAAACTCCACGTTACAATTACCAAAAGTAAACCAAAAAATTGGCGTTTAAATTCACGTTCGGCGCTTTGGCGTAGCCCGCCGTAGGCATCGCTGGTTTTGCGCTTAACAAAAATTGACATTCCTCACATTCCCAGATATTTAAAAGTAGCGCTTGTGCTAATCATAGGACTTACGCAGTATTGGTAGTGTTTCGGATTTTGTGTCAGTAGTTTTATAATGGCAAGCAGCCCTGTGTCTATACATCTCTAAAGATTAATCACAGTGGCACACCACTGACTTTCCCAGAAAAAATCTGTTGGCAGTTTTAAACTGACTCACCAGAAAAATCAGCCAAAATATCTCGGATTTCATTTACACCAATATCTTCTCGATCAGACTTGGAATAAATCGTTAATAGCAAAATACTTGTAGGTGACTCAACTTGATAAATCAATCGGTATCCAGCACTCTTACCTTTTTGGATACTACTGTTGCGAACTCTTCGCTTGTAAATAATATACTCTTCACCGATACCCGCAATGCGATCGCCGACAAAATTGCCTTGCTGTAATTGCTCAATAATCGCTTGAACATCAGAGCGAATATTGCGAAATCTCTTAGAAAGATCGCGCAAGTTTTGTTTATATTCAGGAGTTAAATCGATTAATACCAATGGCTGTTCATTCGGCATCGATTCCCTCCCACATTTCGGATAATGGTAGGCGTTGACCAGCTTTTGCTTGCTGCAAGGCTCTTCTCAAGCTAGCTTTAATCTCCTCAATGGGTGTATCATCAGGGTCAACCTCTTCTGCTTCTGCTGGTTCTGGAACCAACACAATTACCCGAACCTGATGAGGATAAGTGCTTCCCTGAATCGGCTCATCTAAAACTAGGTTTCCTTGAGAGTCAATCCTACCGGTAACTTCGATCGCTTTCATCTGTTGTCTACCTCATTAGAATCTATGGGAAAGGATTATGCTCTCATTCTTGAACTTCTTGATCTAAAAGGTGATGAAGGAGTTCACTGGTACAAGCTCGACCGTTTAATGATGTTAATAGATGAACTACTAGCTGGTCATAAATATATTTCGCAAGTAGTGAGAGAATTATCAGATTTGGGATTATTGAAAGTTATCAATGACAAGAGTCTATCAAGTGGCAACTGTGTCATCTCAGATAAAGGTAAAAAATGGTTGGCTGACAGAAACTATAGTGGCATTCTTGCCCGTTCAATATTGTCTACACTGGTAGAAAAATATCATATAACCCTGTATTAGCTCAGTGTTAACATGGCTATTGTCGGTCATTTATGACATTTCCAAATAGTGTACATTTTGTGAATGTATCTACTTAATAAGGTAGAATATAACTAAGAGAACAAGCACAAAATTTGAGAAACATCGAACTCACTTTAACACGCACAAATTGAAGCAGGATAAAGAATCTAAAGTTTAGATTCACTCTTACATTAAGGAATAGAAACCGATCGCAATAATCGCTCAACAACAGTTCTAGCGTTGCGTCCTCCTCTAGGAATAAGGCGATGGCAAAGAACGTGAGGGACGAGAAATTTCACATCATCGGGGATGGCATAATCACGCCCTAATAGAAAAGCTAGCGCTTTGGCAGCCCGTTGTAATGCTAATGTACCACGCGGACTGACGCCAAGGGCGATTTCCTCATCTTGGCGTGTTGCCCGCACCAATTCGAGGATGTACTGTTGCAAAGAAGTTGCCACTTTTACTTGAGAGCATAAGTAACGTAATTCTTGTACTTCTGCCAAGGTAATACAAGGCTGCAAATCAGCAATCTTTACACCATTTTGGAGATTTTGCAGCATAAGTAGTTCTTCTACCTCGGAAGGATAGCCTAAACTTAGCGACAACATAAACCGATCCATTTGCGCTTCTGGCAGGGGAAAAGTACCTTGGTACTCGATAGGGTTTTGAGTGGCAATAACAAAAAATGGCTGGGGAACTGCACGAGACACACCATCGACTGTTACCTGATGTTCTTCCATAACTTCCAGCAAAGCTGATTGAGTGCGGGGTGTAGCGCGGTTGATTTCGTCAGCTAGTAATATATTGGCAAAGATTGGCCCAGGAAGATAAGTAAATTCGCCGCTTTTTGGGTTCCAAATGTTGGTGCCAGTTATATCCGTTGGCAGTAAATCGGGGGTACATTGTAGCCGTTGAAACTTGCCATCCAGTGAACGAGCTAGAGATTTAGCGAGGAGAGTTTTACCAACACCAGGAACATCTTCTAGGAGGGCATGGCCACCACCGAGGAAGGCGACTAGCACTAAGCGTATTGCCTCAGCTTTGCCAACGATGGTAAGAGCCAGATTTTGTGTTAAAGCGTCGATTTTTTCTCTCATGCGTTGTGGGGAGTGGGGAGTAGGAGGAGCAGGGGGAGCAGGGGGAGCAGGGAGCAGGGAGCAGGGAGCAAGGGCGAAGGTTTTCCCTTCTGCCCCCTGCACCCGCCCCTCTGCCTCTTCTCCATGCCCAATTTCCCTAAATACATTGTTCCCACTCAGAACACCTAATTCTTAACTCCTAACTTTTAACTTTGCGCTTTAGCACTCAAAATTTCTTTGGCAACAACGCAGTCAAGTTGGATTTGGGTTTTTAGGGCTTCTAGAGAAGCAAATTTTTGTTCAGGGCGCAAAAATTTCACTAGTTCCACAGCCAATTTTTTGCCATACAAATCACCAGACCAATCGAGTAAATGTACTTCTGCCGATGAATCAGTACCGTTTACAGTTGGGCGATTACCGATATTCATTACGCCTAAGCTCTCACTAAGAGCGGTATCTAATGTTTCAGTGAGAGTGAAAACGCGAACAGCGTAGACTCCTTGGCGCGGCAAAAACTTTTCTTTTGGTAGTTGGAGGTTGGCAGTAGGAAAGCCAATTGTTCTGCCCAATTGTTGACCTTGAACGACTACACCAACCAAGGTGTAGGTGCGTCCTAGTAGTAGATTTGCGTTTTCGATGTCGCCGTTTTCCAGGGTTTGGCGGATCAATGAAGTGCTAATAGGGACATCCTGGCTCGGAGTAGTGGTGACACAACTGCTTTCTATAGGCGAGTCACCTGTATAAGTTTGCAAGGGAACGATAGTAACGGGGATATTGTGCTTGGCGGCGAGTAATTGCAAATCCTTGGCAGTACCACTTCGCTTTTCGCCAAAACAAAAATCTTGCCCAATACTAATTCTTTGGCATTGTAGTTGTTGCACGAGAATTTTGTCGACAAATTCTTCGGGAGTCAAAGCCGATAATTCTTTGTCAAAGGGTAGTAGTACCAGTTGCTCTACCCCAAGCGATCGCAATTGTTGGACTTTTTCATCCAGTGGCGTTAACAAAGTCCGGGGTTGCCCTGTAAAGAACTCCTGTGGATGGGGGTCAAAGGTGACAACTGTTGAGTAAGTATATTCTTGATTTGTTAGTTGTTGATTTTCCTTTGACTGCGGACTACTAGCTCCTGACAAGTGATCACCAGCGTGCAAGACTGGTTGAATTACCCTTTGATGCCCAAGATGAACACCATCAAACTTGCCAAGGGCAACAGCAGTCGGCGTTAGTAGCCCAACGCTTGAAGAAGCAACCCGCACAGAACACCCATTTTTAGACAAATTTAGCACGTGGATTCTGAGATTTTAGGTTTATTTTAGCTATCAGCAGGAAGCTACCCTATGGTAAACCGCCTTGAGGAGGACATTCACTAACTGCCCATGAGGTTTTGTGCGATCAGCCAGGGTATTGATGCCATCCCTTTTAGCTATCAGCCAAAAGCATAACCAGGGGAAGTTGCCCAAGATGATTTCTTGTGCCATTAGCTTGAGAGCTAATCGCTAAGTCTAGATAACCCCAAATAGCAGAGCTAAAAAGGCTCTAGTTCTGCATTGAGATTACAAGGTTTTACCCTGTAATCAGCAGCAAGAGAGGGTATCTGGGCTGTGTTGGTAGAATCGATAAAATGTGTCCTCCTGTTGTCGCCCTTATCCTGTGTCGGCGCTTTGACAACTCTGGGCAGCGCTGTCTCACTGTGCAGCCAACAGGTACGCTCTCGCGCTAAAAGCTTCTGATCACCAATCTAATCTAAAATCTCCAATTCCTCCGATCGCGATCTTTAACTAGAAAACTTACTAACAGGAAAAGATTCTGATAAGACAACTGAGGTAGGAATCTGAAGTACCATTCCTTCCCGTGCCATAATAGCACCAGGAAATTTCGCAGATGCTTGTTTGCCTACACGATCTAAAAAGTCGTCATTGTGGGCGGGGTCGTGGTGGTAAATTACTAGAGTTTTGACATTAGCAGCTTGTGCCACTTTCACCGCTTCTTGCCAGGTGGAATGTCCCCAGCCAATTTTTGGCGATGTTGGGCAATGATATTCTTCGTCTGTGTACGTAGAATCGTAAATTAAAATGTCGGCATTACGAGCTAGCCACAGCACATTGTCATCAAGTCGATCGGGAAAATGTTCGGTATCAGTGATATAAGCAGCAGCACCACCATGCCAGTTGACGCGGTATCCTACAGCTTCTCCTGGATGGTTTAAAGGTGCTGTTTCTACAGTGACATCATCGATGTGGATTGGTTGCCCTGGTCGAATGTCGTAGAAATTTAAATTGGCTTGCATAATCTGCAAGGGTACGGGAAAGTTAGGGTGTAACATTTGATCGTTGAGGCGCTGTTCTATGGTAGAACCATCAGGTGCGATCGCGCCGTAGATATGAAAGTCATTACCCTTTACAAACCCTGGGCTAAAGAAGGGAAAACCCTGCATGTGATCCCAGTGAGAATGGGTAAAAAATATGTGAGCTTCTAACGGCATTTGGCGCAACATAGATTGCCCCAAAACATGTAATCCTGTGCCAGCATCGAAAATTAAGCGTTTATCGCCCGCTTGCATTGATATGCAAGGGGTATTACCGCCGTAACGAACAGTGTGTGGCCCTGGACTGGGGATGCTGCCGCGAACGCCCCAAAATTGCACGGTAAATTGTTTCTCTATCCTAGACATGGGTATTGCTTGCTGGACTGAGCGGGCGATAAATGAAATAATTGTTACTTATTTTGTCTAAGTTTGTACTGTCTCACCGATTTTGGTAGAGGGAGGATTTCTTGGTAAAACAGCATACCCTGTTTCTGGCTGATTGTGTAAATGTGAATGAAATCCTGTAACTTAGAATTTTCCCGGTTTTGGGATGGATGTGTATCGCTTATTTCAAGAGTTCCCTACGTTATAGCCTACATTTTTCTGTGATGCATTTGAATAACTCCAGTTTTGTCCTGATTAATCAAATGATTCACAGAAAATTAAATTCCCAATCAGACAATTTATCTAGTCCAGTTGCGTAAGTAAGATTGTATTGCAACGGGGTAATACTGATGTAGTTATTACGTACAACTTGTACATCTGTCGGTACATTTTGAGGCAGATTTAATCCAGATGGGGGTTCTACATCCTCAATGACTTCTCCGGTTAGCCAATAGTACGTTTTTCCACGAGGATCAACTCGTTTATCAAACACATCAATGTAACGCCGTACTCCTTGACGGGTGAGAGTAACACCGGCAATTTCTTCCCATTTGACCGCAGGAACATTGACGTTGAGCAACATTAAATCTGGCAGTGGTTTTTGGGCTAAATGGTCTACAAGAATTTTGGCAAACTTAGCAGCAGATTGAAAGTCTTTAGATGTGTGACTAATAAGACTCAGCGCTACACTGGGAATACCTTCAATTAGACCTTCCATTGCCGCAGAAACAGTACCGGAATATAAGATTTCAGTTCCCAAATTTGCACCTTGATTAATGCCAGATAGAACCAAATCGGGGGGAGTATCTAGCAAAGCCCACAGCGCCAATTTGACACAATCTGAAGGCGTACCATCGCAAGCCCAAGCTTTGATAGCAGGATGAAAAATCCCTTCAACAATTTCGGCGCGAATGGGTTGGTGTAAAGTTAACCCGTGTCCAGTTGCCGATCGCTCTCGATCTGGGCAAACTACACTCACATCATGACCTGCCTCTGCCAAGTAGTTGGCTAGGGTACGAATCCCCAAGGCAGAAATGCCATCATCGTTGCTAATTAGTAATTTCATAGTCATTAGTCATTGGTCGTTGGTCACTTGTACTGAGCGACTTGCCCTGAGCGCAGTCGTACCCCTGCGGGGAAGCAAGCTACGCGTAGCGTCCCGTAGGGAAGGGAGCCGAAGTATTAGTCATTGGTCATTAGTTATTAGTTGGTTGTTATTAGCCATTTGTCAATGTCTGAGGTCACAAGCAGCAAAAAAACATTTATACTCACTAGTACACTGTGGCATCAGTTTGCCTACCTTTAACATAAGTTGCTCAATCCCCAAGTCTCATTAAGTGAGATGTTTTAGCTAGATTTACGCGCCTGCTGTACTAGCCCAATCGTCTCTAACTGATAAACAGAGGTTTGATTTTGACCTTCACCTTTCATTGCTGTTAATGGCATAGCGTAAGTTGATTTATCGAGCAGCTTACAGCTTTTGAATATAGACTAATGACTAATGACCAATGACTAATAACTAATGACTAGCAATTTAGAAGCTCAACTTTTAGCACTGCGGCAGGAAGGAGAAAAAGCGATCGCAGCCGCCGACACCCTAGAACGTCTAGAGGAACTCAGAGTTAACTATCTGGGTAAAAAAGGGGAACTGGGGGCACTGTTGCGAAGTATGGGGCAGATGAGTGCAGAGGAACGGCCAAAAATTGGAGCGATCGCTAATACAGTCAAAGAATCTCTGCAAACTAGTCTAGACCAGCAACGCGTTGCCCTGGAATCCGCGCAAATTCAACTACAGCTAGAGGCGGAAACTCTGGATGTTACTATGCCGGGAATTTACAGCCCCCAAGGTCGCATTCATCCCCTCAATGGAATTATTGACCGGGCGCTGGATATCTTTGTTGGTATGGGCTATACCGTGGCTCAAGGGCCAGAGATGGAAACAGATTATTATAATTTCGAGGCTCTTAATACCCCGCCTGACCACCCCGCCCGTGATATGCAGGATACTTTTTACCTGCCAGATGGGAATCTTTTACGGACTCATACATCGTCAGTGCAAATTCGTTACATGGAAAGAGAAGAACCACCGATTCGAGTTGTAGCTCCAGGGCGAGTTTATCGGCGAGATAATGTAGATGCGACTCACTCGGCTGTTTTCCATCAAATAGAACTTTTAGCCATTGACGAGGGACTAACTTTTACAGACCTCAAGGGCACAATTAAAGTATTTTTACAAGCAATATTTGGCGATTTACCTATTCGCTTCCGCGCCAGTTATTTCCCGTTTACTGAACCTTCAGCTGAAGTGGATTTGCAGTGGAATGGGCGCTGGTTGGAGGTGATGGGCTGCGGTATGGTTGATCCAAATGTACTTAAGTCTGTGGGTTATGATCCAGAAGTTTATACTGGGTTTGCTGCCGGTTTTGGTGTAGAACGCTTTGCAATGGTGTTACATCAAATCGATGATATTCGTCGCTTGTATGCTAGCGATTTGCGGTTTTTGCAGCAATTTTAGGGAAGCGATCGCTTTAAATAATCAGGCGTTTACTAAATTTACAAAAGTCAATTTGATGAAAATATAACCACAGATAAATATCTATGAATTATCTGTGGTTTTAAATAATAGATCAGGATTGATGAATTTGGTAAACTATTAGTACGTAACTTCTGTTGACCTGATATGACTACAATCATTGGCAAAGGTCTAACGCTTGAGGAATATTTGAAGTATGACGATGGCACGGATAGTCATTATGAACTTGTGGCAGGTGAGTTAGTTGCAATGCCACCCGAAAGTCCAAAAAATGTCCAGATATCTCTATTTTTGCTGGTCAATTTTCTCAAGTTCGTCCCGTTCAATCGGTTAAGTAACAAAGTTGAAATTGTTGTTGCTGGTTCTCGTGCAACAACTCGCATTCCTGATTTAGTTGTGCTAACGGATGAACTTGCAACAATCTTAGAAGGTGCAACTCGATCCACAATCACCCTGGATATGCCACCTCCAGCACTAGTTGTCGAAGTTGTTTCTCCTGGCAAAGCTAACGAAGATCGAGACTATCGCTACAAACGTTCCGAGTATGCCGCAAGGGGAATTACTGAATATTGGATTGTTGACCCTCAGATAAATGCAGTTACCGTACTGATATTAGTTAACGGGTTTTATGAAGAAACCAGATTTGCAGGAAACACTGCGATCGCTTCTACTATTTTTCCAGAGTTACAGCTAACCGCAGAGCAAGTACTCAAAGCTGGAGAAAGCAATACGTGTGACGCCATTTCTTAGTTTAAATTTAATAAGGAAGACTGACGAAGGGATTTTAAAAGTGCGATCGCGATCAAAACTTTCATCATCTCAAACAGTAAAATGTAGTAAATAATTGCTACCCAAAATTCATGCCATGAGCCGATGGCCTTTTTACCGCAGGATGCAATAATCGCAGAAGAAAAGCTAACCAAGTATCTGCTTGTGCCGTTGCCAAAAGACGATAAATCTAAATTTCTAGCTAGGGCTGGGTACACACTAGACAACTGGCAACAACTGGAAAGGGATCTACGCGCTCAAGTTTTAACGCAACCTGCCGAGACGATCGAAACAACTCGTTATGGGCAGAAGTATGCTATTCGTGCGTGTCTGCGAGGGCTTAATGGTGTTGAACTAAATATCTTAACCATTTGGATGGTTGCAAACGATACAACCAAATTTGTCACCTTAGTGCCAGATCAAGGAGCTAACTTATGAAGGTACAGTACCCCTTATTCTCTCAAGTTGCATTAGCACAGGATTTACCAGAATACAATCTCAAGCGAGGGAATGTTGCAACAATTGTGGAACATTATCCCATGCCTGAAGGGGAAGAGGACGGGTATAGTCTGGAAGGGTTTGATCTGCCCCATGTGACGATCGAAGTAGCAGCATCTCAAATTATCCCCATTGCCCAGTTGCAGCAAGAAGAAATGATTTTAGCCAAGTTACGCCAGCTATCTGGAGCGAGATTGTTACAATTACAAGATTATCTCGATTTTCTGTTGCAAAAAGAAGAGTCTGAGCATCAGAGTAGGTTAAAATCTCCCACCTAAGTATTTGGTGAGAAAATCTTCTGCGTAGGCGTAGCCCGTCGTAGACATCGCTTCTACTATTTTCCCAGAGTTACAGCTAACCGCAGAGCAAGTACTCAACGCTGGATAAAGCAATGCGGTTAAAAGGCAGACAGGCGAAGTGATTTGAGAAGTGCGATCGCGTAGTTTTATTGCCTGGTAGCAAGTAGGTTACATTTACTTGCTAGAGAAATTCATAAAACTTACGTTTTTTTGCGGATTTTGTTTTGCTTACTTCCCCTCTAGATTGGATATATAGAAGGGAGAAGATATGTTTAGAAAACTTACTTTGGGATTGATACTGGCATTATCTACTGTGCTACCATCCCATGCACAATCTATGGATTGGGTGAATGTTGGTAGTTCTAATGAAGGTATTGAGTTAGATGTTGATGCAAATTCTATTCAAAGGTCTGGTTATTTAGTCGAATATAGTATCAGAATGCGATACCTACGCCCAGATAAAAGTGGTGCAGTTATAGCTGGAATTCGAGAAATTGCAGACTGTAATTCAGGTGTATTTCAAGTTCAAGAATCAATAGCTTTCAATCGGCAAAACAAAATTGTTTTTAATCAAAAATATAATAATGCTCCTGTGCAACAAGTGGAATCAGGAACTTTGGGACACGCAAAATACAGCTTTGTATGTCAAGCTCAAATGCACAGAGATGTGGTACAAGACTTTGTGGATATTTCTCGTGCAGCCACAGAGTCTGTTAATACTGTCATAAAAGCAAGGTTTATAGACCCTTAATTATGCTTTGCATCTACGTTATTACACAATAGTATTTAATTAAAGCTTGCTCTAATTCCCTCCATAAAAATCAGGGAATTAGAGCAAGCCTTTTTATAAGGTGGGTTCGAGGACTATTGCAAGGACAAATATCAATATCGCGCAACAATGGTGAGCGTTTGCACCTCTTAAATTGCTTTATCAGTAAGGCTTTCAAAAGGGTGGTTAGTGTAATTCACCGACCACCATTTTGAAACTTTATTTAGGGGTTGCTGAATGACCGGGGATACAGCACTTCCCGGTGTTATGAGGTACAATAGCAACAATTAGTAAACCAGTTTTTTAAATGTTGAGGATTCATTAAGTCGAGTGCAACTGAGATTACTGTATCAACCATTTCTGTTGTAGTTGGAGCAAAACTGCGTAAAAAAGATTTGAGTTGTGACCACCATAACTCGATTGGATTAAAATCAGGAGAGTATGAGGATAAACAAATAACTTTCGCACCTACAGCTTCAATCATTGGTACAATTGATGCTAGTTTATGGGCAGGTAAGTTATCCATGACGACTACTGCTCCTGTCCATAAATTAGGCGCTAAAAACTTCTCAATGAATACATCAAATGCTTGGCTATCCATTGAGTTATTCATCGTCATTAACGCCACTACTTTTTTAATACTAATTGCTCCAATTACTGTGACTTTTGCACCTCTATAAAATGGTTTTTGGTCGTAAGCTCTTGTTCCTTGTTGCGAACGCGCATGAGTTCTTGCCAGACCTAATAAAACTCCTGTCTCATCTAGGAATACTAAGTTATCTGGATCTATATCTCTGACCTGTTCCCAATATTCTACTCTTAGTTTTTGAACTCTTTCTGTTGCTGCTTGACTACTCCGCAATGTTTTTTTTTACGATTTAATCCTAATTTTTGTAAGGCACGACACATTGCACTTCGACCTACCCAATTACCAGTTTTGTCTGCAAATAATTCACACAACTCTATCAATGTTGCATCTGGATGTGCTTCAACTAATTCTCTTAACTCTATGTCAGCATTTGTCAGATGACTAAATTGTGGTTTTCCTCGCGGCTTTGGTTGTAAATTTCCTTCAAGTTTTTGTTGTTTTACAAGCTTTTGCACTAAACTCTTTGAGACAGAAAATATGTTAGCTACTTTCCTGATTGAGATATTTTTTTGAATATGTGCTGCAACTATTTTTTCTCGAAGCTCGATAGAGTATGACTTCATTTAAAAGTATTTATATTTTAACCTAGTGTACCTTATAACAGGCGGAAGCGCTGTATCTGCCAAAGGTTCAAATCTGCCACCTAAGTATTTGGCGAGAAACCCTTCTGCGATCGCAACCCTCGCCTAAGCAATTTTCTAGTCTGGTAAACTAAAGACAGCGCCAGTTATGCTTCCTTCATTCGTTATATGTTTGCTGAAACCTCCTCACGCTACGTGACCCGCAACCCTGAAATTTTAAGTGGAGAGCCAATTATTATAGGTACTCGCACATCTGTTCGTGCCATTGTCGGTTTGTGGCGGTTGGGGATTATGCCAGAAGAAATCCTGAACCATTTGCCACATCTGACGCTAGCACAAGTGTTTGATGCTTTGAGTTTTTATCTCGATCATCAGGCAGAGATTAATGAATACATTGAGCGAAACCGAGTACCCGATGAATTAATACATCCATCTGTAAAAGCTATATTGGGGACATTGTGACGGTTTTTGCTGCACTTTACAGTGATGAGGATATGTCAGCATTGGTTGCTAGACTGTTGCGATCACGCGGTCTGGATATCGCAACTGTTCCTGAACAAGCAACCCTCGGCAAAACTGACCGTGAGCAACTTGAATTTGCAACTTCTGTAGGCAGATGTATTCTGACACATAACCATGTCGATTTTGAGCGGTTGCATCTCCAGTATATAGAGGAGAATAGAGAACATTTTGGTATTATCGTTGTGCCTCAGAAAAACGCTTATGAAGTGGCGCAACGGATTGGGATTCTGGTAAGTACACTAACGGCTGACGAAATTAAGAATCAGTTATTGTATGCATAAATCGTTTCAAATATTTACACCGCACAGTAATTACTCCAAGCCGGAGAAAGGAATACACCCAGCAAGGCAAAAGTAAAAAGTTAAAATTCACTCATCAAAAAAAGGTTTATAACTACTTTTGTATCGCTATGTTCAGCCAAATAATATGTGTGAAGCCAATCCAATGGCTCCTCCTGCTAGCACTAACCATGCTGAATTTATTTTAAATCTAAACACAGCGATCGCACTCAAAATTGCCAGAATAATTGTTAACCAATCTACCAGCGCAGCTCGTCCTAATGTGTATGTGACTCCTGCCATTAATCCTAAAGAAGCTGCATTTACACCATCCAAAAATCCACTTGCCCAAGGAGATTGACGCAACTTAGGAACCCAAGGATTAATCACCAACACCAGCACAAAAGCTGGCAAGAAAATGCCGATTGTACCTGCGATCGCTCCGGCATTTCCTGCTAGCAAGTACCCAATAAATGTTGCGGTGGTGAAAACAGGCCCCGGTGTAAACTGCCCGATCGCTACAGCATCTAAAAGCTGTTGTGATGTCAACCACTGGTTGCGCTCGACTAAATCTCGTTGCAGAAATGCCAGCAATACATAGCCACTACCATAGAGAACACATCCAATTTTGAGAAAAAAGACAAAGACGTTAATCCAACTGACTGATGTAACTGCTGCTGTTGTACTCCCAACCTGCGCCAGAATACCTGACATAGGTAACAGGAATGCTCCGCTTGTATGTCCTCTGGCTTGCCAATTCTTGAGTAGCATCACAGCGATACCTAGCAAAATCAGCACCAAAATTTCATTCAATCCAGCTAAGTATGCTGCGATCGCAGCTATCCCTGCAATAATCGTCGGTACGTCTTTGGCTGCCTTTTTCCCCAAATTCCACACAGCCTGAATCACGATCGCAATAATTACAGGTTTAATTCCATAGAGCAGCCATTCTACCTGGGGAACTGTTTGATAACGAGCATAAATGGCGGCTAATGCCCAAACAATTAACATCGCAGGTAGAATAAAGCAGCTACCCGCAACTACTAAACCACGCCATCCGGCTCGTTCGTAGCCAATGTGAATGGCTAATTCCGTCGAGTTGGGGCCTGGAATCAAATTCGTAATTCCCAGTAAATCTAGCAGTTTCTCCCGGCTCATCCACTGACGGCGATTCACTACTTCATTGTCCATCATGGCGATGTGAGCAGCAGGGCCACCAAAAGCGATCGCTCCCAGTCGCAAAAACACCGCCGCCAGTTCTGTTAATCGCTGCTTCTGTTCTTTGGGAGTCAAAACCTTATAGGAAATCACTTCTTGCTCTTTCTGGATATCCTCAGCTTCTTGCGTCACTATAATTTTCCTGATTAATGATGATGACAAAACAAGAATATCGGATTTCGATAACGAAAATCTATATAATTAGAAATTAATTTGTTATACTATGCCATTGACTAAAAAACACTGCAATACAATCGAGATTACGGAGTATGTATGAGTGATGTCAAGAAAGTGAGCGATGAGTTTTCGGCAGGTGGACAGCCAACCCCAGAGACACTAAAACAGCTTGCTGATGAAGGGTATAAGTCTGTGGTGAATCTGCGATCGCTTGATGAAACTGGAGCCTTAGTAGACGAACAGCAACAAGCAAAAGCCGCAGGTCTTGAATATGTCAATGTTCCACTCAAGACAAATTCAGCCAACGACAACTTGACTGCAACAGTTCTCTCAGAATTAGAGGAATTGCCGACTCCTGTATATTTTCATTGCGGTGCAGGAGGACGAGCCAGTGCCTTAGCGCTCATTGCCTTTGCAACTCAACAAAAGCTAAACCGTGAACAGGTTTTAGCAAGAGCAAAAGAACTTGATATCAACCCAGGTCAACCTTATCTCCAGAAGTTTTTAGAAAGCTTATCGTGAGTAGTGGTGAGTAGAGGAGATGACAATACGGTTTGGTTAAGGTTTTTTGATGAAAATCTAGATATAAAGACGCGATAAATCACCGTCAAGACGAAAAATTGATCCTTGTAGAGACGGCGATTTATCGCGTCTCTACTCCTCGAACAATTCGCCAAATAATTCGCGTACCTTTTCTTTGGCATCCTCTAGAGTCATTTTTCCTAAATCAGTAGCTCGGTAGAGTCGTCGGCTTTGCCGTCCCGATCTCTGCTCAACGGAATATAGATATCCCTTGCGCTCCATATCATGCAACATTGGATAGAGTGTTCCGGCACTGAGTTTATAGCCGTGACGTGCCAGTTCTTCAATAATGCCTAGCCCAAAAATTGGCTCCTGAACTGCATGATGCAGAATATGAAGCCGAATTAAGCTTGAGTAGAACTCTCGTCCATTCATTAGGCAAGGCTTTTGCGACACTTAGAATTTCATTTTCGCTCATCGCGCTGGGCATTGTGGGATTTTTTTATTCAACTGTCCAAGCAGCCTCATAAGTATTAGTAAACTTATGACGACAGGACTCAATTCTTCTGTCTAAGCAGATGTAGAAGCGTGCGAAATCTAGGTTTCTCAAATATTTGTCGCTAAAAAGTGGTCAGTGAATTACACTAACCACCATGCGTGAGACTTTATTTAACAATTCCTGAATGACCGGGGATATCTGTCAAAGGTTCAAACCTACCGCCTATGTATTTGGCGAGAAACTCTTCTGCGATCGCAAAAAAGTGCAACCGATTTTCTGGTCTGGCAAAACCATGTCCTTCATCTGTATAAAGTGCATATTGTACTGGTAAACCAGCTTGCTGCATTGCGTTGACAATTTGATCGCTTTCTGATTGTTTCACTCGCGGATCATTTGCACCTTGACCGATGAGTAAAGGTTTTTGAATTCGGTCAGCAAAGAATAAAGGCGATCGCGATTTCAAAAATTCCTCTTCTGTCTCTAAGTTACCGACGCGATGATAAAGCATTGCCTTTAATGGTTCCCAATAAGGCGGTATAGTTTCTATCAAAGTAATTAGGTTACTCGGCCCCACAATATCCACACCAGCCGCAAAGATTTCTGGTGTAAAAGTTAACCCCACTAAGGTGGCGTAACCGCCATAAGAACCGCCCATAATCGCAATCTTTTGCGGGTCGGAAATGCCTTTTTCCACTAGCCAGTTCACGCTGTCAATCAAGTCATCGTGCATTTTGCCAGCCCATTCCCGATTTCCGGCATTTAAAAATGCTTTACCGTAGCCAGTAGAACCGCGAAAGTTCACTTGCAGAACGGCATAACCCCGGTTAGCTAGCCATTGCGCTGTGGGAGAGAAACCCCAAGTATCCCGCGCCCAAGGGCCACCATGAACCAGTAATACTGTTGGTAGATTCTGGGTAGGTATTCCTACAGGGGTTGTCAGGTAACTGTGAATAGTTAAACCATCCCGCGCTTCGTAAGAAATCGGTTGCATTGAAGCTAACTGCAACGTTTCGAGTTTGGATTGGTTGCTAAAGAGGAAAGTGCTAGTTTTGGACTCTCGGTTATAGGCATAGTAATAAACTGGGCCATCGTCAGTTCTATAAGCTACTAGCCAGGTTTTGTCTTCCAAGTCGCGGCTAATTATAGAGAATTCTCCAGGACGCACCTTAGCGATTTCCTCAAAATCTGCGGCGATGCTTTGGTCAATTACCTGCCATTCCTGTTTATCTTTGTAGAAAGAAACTGCTTGGATAACTCGCGTTAATGGCTGAATGATTATCCCCACGACATCATACTGCTCATCTTCAGCAATGACAGTTTCTTGACGGGTGTCTAGGTCAACAGCTAGCAGACGTTTGGCGTTAGCATCGTGATTCCCTTGAATGTAAAGGGTTTTACCATCATCTGAGAAGCTAACAGAATTCCCTTCTTCTTCTGACCCCCAGTGGCGGAGAGTTTCCCACTGTTTATCTGATTTCTGCAATAAGAGGTCGTAACCACCATCGGGTGTACTAGCTGTCGCTGCACGTATTTGGAAATCAGCGTCAGATGTCCAACTGATAATGTTACCGGGGTTATCGGTGTCGAACTCAACTGCACCATTTTTAAGGTTGATACGGTAAACGTCAAACTTTTGAGGATTGTTTAAGTTCAACGCTACCAGCACTTCATCTGGAAATTTAGGTTCCAGTTCCACAAGTCCGGTTTTCACACCCTGGAATGGCGTTAAGTCACGCACAATCTTGGAGTGAATATTAACCAAGTGGAGGTGAAAGTTCTCGTCACCATCCGAGTCCTGCATATAAATCAACTGGTTGGCATTATAAGTCCAGAAGAAAATGCGGATACCGCGCTTTTTGTCGGCAGTCAGTATCTGGTCGTCTTCTTGTCCTACAGTTCGCAACCATACCTGCAATACATTTTTCTCATCGGGGGCAATATATGCCAAGTACTTGCCATCAGGGGAAAGTTGTGGGCTGGTTTTTTCGGGATTCCCAAACAGAATTTCGCGCGGAATCAACGGTGATAGGGAGGGCGCTTGAGCAGATGACATATTTTCATCCTCTACTTGACTACCCTATTGTCACTTAGTGGTGAAAATGACAATTCATCCTATTGGATGAACCTCATTGGAAAATAAGGGATCAGGTATTGATCTCCTGAACGAGTTTTTTATACTCGTGAACGAGGCTTTTAGCTCCATTCATCCACCTTTTATACTCGTGAATGAGGCTTTTAGCTCCATTCATCCACCTTTTATACTCGTGAATGAGGCTTTTAGCTCCATTCATCCACCTTTTATACTCGTGAATGAGGCTTTTAGCTCCGTTCATCCACCTTTTATACTCAGCGACGAGTCTTTTATCAGAAAAAGCTAGGTTCAAAACCTCGCCCCTTGTGGGCGAAAAAATCCTTGTTTCTCAAGGTAGGTAAAAACCCCACCCCTTGTGGGTGGCTGAATTAATTGCGAATTGCGAATTGCGAATTGCGAATTGGTTTTATACTCATTGACGGCAATTGTCGCAATGTCCGCAGCGCAGGTTAGCAGCTTCTTTGTCAAAACCAAAGGCATTTAGCAAAAACTGCCAGCGACACTGCTTAGTTGTTAGATATTGATGCATCTGTTTAGCAGCATTTAATTGAGTCGCTGGCTGATTTCCCGCTTTTTGAGCAATGCTGTAATGAAAAGGATCAAGCCAGTTTAGCTGACCACTGCTATGGAGTAAAGCTAGCGCCGTAGCACCTTCAGGAAATTGTCGAGTTACTGTATTCACTTCTCCCTGTTTTGGTAATTTTTTCACAAGTTGCTGCGCTATTTGCTGTTGCGATCGCATTTGTTCTTGAAAAAATTCCTGTCTTTGCTTATCCCCCGAATCTAACCACCCCGTAGGTTCACTTACCAATGTCAACGCTTCTGCTGGTTTCCCATCCCTTCCAGCGCGGCCAATTTCTTGCACATATTCAGATAACAAATGTGGTGCGTGAAAATGTGCCACCCAGCGAACATTACTTTTATTTATCCCCATACCAAACGCACACGTACAGACAACAAAGAGGATTTTGCCACTTAACCAACTTGCTTCTACTTCACGGCGTTCAGTTGCACCCAATCCCGCATGATAACTAGCTGTGGCATAACCCATCTCTGCTAACCATTGGGCTAAATCTTCGCTATCTCTCCGAGTGCGAACATAAACTAATCCCGATTGTTGGGGTCTATTTTGAATAAACTTTAATAATTGTTGTTTTCTACCTCGTGGTGTCCAAGCAATGCGAACGCTGGGATGCAAATTCGGACGGTAGGGATTCAACCGGAAAATCTCTGGTTGCTGTAATTGTAAAACTGTTTGAATAATCTTTTGGGCTGAGGGGTCAGCAGTCGCGGTAAAAGCGGCGATACTAATTTT
Source organism: Nostoc cf. commune SO-36 (assembly GCF_023734775.1). Classification (NCBI taxonomy): domain Bacteria; kingdom Bacillati; phylum Cyanobacteriota; class Cyanophyceae; order Nostocales; family Nostocaceae; genus Nostoc; species Nostoc commune. The sequence continues at coordinate 4,864,723 of NZ_AP025732.1, forward strand.
TGTTCCTGGTGGTTTTGATTTTAGCAATGCCGGACGCACTGCCCCTAATCTGCGATAAGCTGGGCGAAAAGTATCACCCCACTGCACTAAACAATGAGCTTCATCCAAAATTAAGCCATTAATTTGCAATTCTGGCTGACATAATTTTTCCCACACTGGCGGACTGAGTAAAGTTTCTGGTGACAAATACAGTAATCTTAGCTGTTGACGTTCCAAAGCTTGTAGCGTTGTACGGCGTTGGAATGAAGATAATTCACTATGCAAAAGTGCTGCTTTTTGATGGCTTTGTAGTAGTTCCTGAACTTGGTTTTCCATCAAAGCAACTAAGGGCGAAACTACTAAGGTTAATCCTGTTTGTAGCAGTGCAGGAAGTTGAAAACAAATCGACTTGCCGCCACCTGTGGGCATAATAATCAGCGCATCTTTTTGTGCCAATAAACTGCTGACAATTTCTCCTTGTGGTGGACGAAAATCTTCATAACCCCAGATTTTTTTAAAAGCAGCAAGAACTTCTTGCCAAGATTTTGTTGTAGGCTGATTCATAATCAATAGTAGATGCACCAATATACTTGAACACTGAATATAGCCTCTACTATCCAGCTACTGGTTCAGTAATTTCATCATCTTAGTTTGCAAAGCACTGACTGTAATAATGAATTATTAGGCATCAACATATTAAATAAAAAATTCAGCCAAATGAACGAAGAATTAAAACACAAGTTTTACATCAGCACCGATAAATCTAAATTAGATACTCAAATTATTCATGATTTTTTACAAACTTCCTATTGGGCTGAAAACATCCCGTTAGCTACTGTTGAAAAGTCAATACAAAACTCTTTATGTTTTGGAATTTATGAAGATAATCAACAAGTTGGCTTTGCGAGAGTCATTACTGATTATGCAACTTCTGCGTTATTAAAAGATGTTTTTATTCTTGAACCTTATCGAGGACAGGGTTTAGGAAAATGGTTTGTAGAATATATTTTGGAATATCCAGAACTGCAAGACGTGCAAAGATGGTTGTTAGGGACAAAAGATGCTCATGGACTTTATCGCCGTTATGGTTTTAAAAATTTGACAGAGCCGGAAAAAATCATGATGCGTTTAAATTCTAATGTTGATCAATCATGAGTCAGAGGATATTTTAAAAGTATCAAACGATTAGAAGTCGCTACTACACAAATATATGCGCTTTGCTGCTTACCGCAGGGTAGTCCATGCAGCTGGACTAACACAAAATCAAAGTTTGGCTAACCTGCGGAGGCAGGTTTTGTTTGTATAGCCGCGACTTCTAGTCGCCAAATCTACTGATTTGGGGAATGAAAAGGACAACCACCTGCTGTTAATTTCTGAAGAAAGACATTATTATCAAAATAATGCTCTAAAGACTCAATCTTCAAATCATCAGTCACACGAGCAATACTAATTCCTACTATTTCTATGGTTTCCCCTGTGGGCGTATAGTCTTTGTAGGAACCATTAAATGTTCCCCAATGTCGCCACTTAAAGGTTACATTAGGCGGCCCCGAAAGGATTTCTGTTAATTCCCAAAGGAAGCCATTAGGAAAAGCATTGTGAAAAACTTGAAATGACGATTCAAAGGTTTCTGTTTCAGAGCTATACTGCTCACTTTCACCCAAAAATAGGTTATAAGTCCCTTCAGTTGCGACATCCTGAGCAGTGAATTGTTGCCCTCCATTGGTACTCATTTTAAACTTATCAGTAACAATCGAAAGCCACTGTTCAGGGATTAGATTTATTAGAAGCTTCCATCTCAAAATTTCGGACTAAGTTTTGAGCGATCGCTTCTAAAGAACCTTCCGGATGTTGAAATTTACTTTCTTGATGAAGAAATTCATTGGTGTAAGAATAATCCGGGCGTTTTCCTTCTCGCCACTGTACTTCTTCATCATGAGCAATGACTATATCTCTATCTTGTACCCAGAGTGGCAATTCTGTAGTTTTTTCGCTACTCATACAAGCTGACTGATTATAAACGTCGTTTCTTAGAATAAAGTTTTATGGATATAAGTAAATATAAAAATCTAAAAAAGCAAACAATATTAATAATCAAATCAATATTGCATAAAGCTCCTTGAGCTAGAAACTTATCCTATTGAATTTAGAAGCTTTTTAGTCTGCAAAAAAATTGCTGTACTTAAATCAAATCTAATTGCATTATATTCCCTTCAGCAAAACCGAGGCTAGAGTAAACGGGTTTACCCAATGGCGAGGCATTAAGAACCACTCGTGTACAACCGATCGCTTTTAAATATTCAATTGCTTTATTAGTTAGGTCTTTGGCTATGCCTTGTCTGCGGTAAGATTGTTCAACGTAAACACCCCAAATATATCCAAATTTGCGGTATTCATCTTTAAAAACATTTGGGTATAAACCTGCAAATAGTTGACAACTTGCAGAACCCACAACTGTATTATCAACCTCTGCAACAAAAGCTTGATAAAATAAATCCCGACGCGCTTTTTCTATGAATTGAAGGGTAATGTTTTCCCACTCTAGGTGGATATTACTCTCATCAACACCAATATCTAACCACATTTGGTAAGAGTGTTTTGCAATCAGTGAGTTTTCTTTGATTGTGGCTTCTCTAATAGTGATTTGTTCTTCTGTTAGCATAAATTTTCAACAAATTTTTGGAATCCACACCTGTACCGTTTCTCGCTTATGTAAGGACACGACATATTCCCTACACCTTGCGATATAGTTTTGTACTGCATCTTAATGGGAACCGCTAAAACTCCCTCCCAAATTGGGAAGGAGTTTTTTAGCATCAGTTAAAAACAAGATGCGGTGCTTGTATTATGGACAGTTTGACAGATACGATCTTAGACTTTCTGTGCAGATACTTCCTCTGGCTTTTTTTGAGTTTGCAAAGATGCATACAACCTATTTAACGCATTTACATAAGCTTGCGCTGAGGCGACGATGATATCTGTGTTCGCTGCATGACCAGAAAAGACTTTAGATTCATAACGTAAACGAATCGTCACTTCTCCAAGGGCATCAATACCACCTGTTACCGACTGTACAGAAAACTCAATCAATTGGTTAGGCACATTCACCACACGGTTGATGGCTTTATAAACTGCATCCACCGGCCCAGTACCGATCGCAGCATCGGTTAATTCTTCGCCTTCTGGGGTACGCAAGGTAACTGTAGCAGTAGGACGGGCGTTGCTACCACAGGAAACTTGCACTAACTCTACCCGGAATAAATCGGGTGCTTGTTGGATTTCATCGTTAACAATCGCTTCCAAATCCCAATCAGAAATTTCTTTCTTTTTATCTGCTACTTCTTTGAATCTGACGAATGCTTTATTTAATTCAGTATCCGACAGTTCAAAGCCCAATTCTTTTAACCGAGTCCGGAAAGCATTTCTGCCTGAATGTTTGCCCAAAACTATTTGATTGTCTGTTAAACCAATCAATTGGGCATCCATAATTTCATAAGTCAGTTTGTTTTTTAACACACCATCTTGGTGAATTCCTGACTCATGGGCAAAGGCATTAGCCCCGACGATCGCTTTATTTGGTTGTACCAACATTCCCGTCAAATTGGAAACTAAGCGTGAGGTTTTATAAATTTGTCGGGTGTCGATATTTGTCAGGGATTCTTGAGATTCTTCTGGTCTACCGAGATAAGGATTAAAATATTGCCGCCGCACATGCAATGCCATCACCAATTCTTCTAATGATGCATTTCCGGCGCGTTCGCCAATGCCATTGATGGTACACTCTAGTTGCCGTGCGCCATTTTTCACGGCTTCTAAGAAGTTAGCAACTGCCAAACCTAAATCATTATGACCGTGAACGGAAATAATCGCTTGGTTGATGTTGGGGACATTTTCAATAATGCCCTTAATCATGGCTCCAAATTCGCTAGGGGTTGTGTAACCCACAGTATCGGGAATATTAACTGTTGTTGCACCAGCTGCGATCGCAGCCTCTAATACTTGGTACAAAAATTCTGGATCGGTACGAGCCGCATCCATCGGTGAAAATTCTACATCACTCATGAAGGACTTGGCATAAGCTACCATTTCTTGGGCGATCGCTAGTACTTCTGCCCGTGACTTCCGCAACTGATACTCTAAATGAATATCAGAAGTGGAAATAAATGTGTGAATCCTGGCGTTAACTGCTGGTTTTAAGGCTTCAGCAGCCGCTTCAATATCTGCTTTAATGGCTCTTGCCAAACTACAAATTACTGGCCCGTTTTCTGTGCCGACAATTTGAGCAATTTTCTTGACTGCTTCAAAATCTCCGGGACTTGCAAAGGCAAAGCCTGCCTCAATTACATCTACACCCAGACGCGCTAATTGCTTGGCAATAACTAGCTTTTCGTCTATATTCAAAGTCGCTCCGGGACATTGCTCTCCATCTCGCAATGTTGTATCAAAAATGATGATTCGATCTGTTTTGTTTGTCATCTGCTGTTTGTTGTTTAGTGTTTGCTTAGGGTGTAATATATCTTCAACCTTAGTTTTTCTTTTACTCTTAACTTTTGTAAATAATTGCTAAGACTACTAACCTTCGGTTTTTTCTATTTGATCTCTGATATCATTTAAATCTATATATCTATCAGTAGCATTGCGTAGTTCTCTAGCAATCATTCCTTCAGTTGAGACTACTGTAATATGTGTATTTTTTGAGCGTAATAGTTCGATTGCTCGTTCAAAATCTCCGTCGCCACTGAATAATACTACTCGGTCATACTGGTCTACTGTATTAAACATATCTACAACAATTTCAATATCTAAATTCGCTTTTTGCGAGTAACGACCGGAGGTATCATCATAGTATTCTTTAAGAATTTTAGTTCTAACTGTATATCCTAGACTAATTAGAGCATCTCTAAAACCTCGCTGATCTTGTGGGTCTTTTAAGCCAGTGTACCAGAATGCATTAATTAATGTTGTTTCTGATTGCTCATGTTTGAAATATTCTAAGACTCGCCGTGGGTCAAAAAACCAGCCATTTTTTTGTTGAGCATAGAACATATTGTTTCCGTCTACAAAAATAGACAGACGATTCACTTGGAGAACCCATACAAATTTACACCTAATATATATATATGAATTTAGATGGAACAATAAATTATAGCAATTTTCAAATGCCTTGTTTGCTAATCTTTATAAGATAGCTCTTCATCTATAGCTTTTATCCTACCTCTTTCAAGGCATGAAAACGTCTACAACATTGGAGTTGAGATCCTGGGTGCTAACCTTATTCACCTCCAGTACTACAAGAGCTACCCGGCGATCAAAATCTACCAATAAAATTGACTCAGTAACAGCATTCATCGCTGCTTAACATTAAAGTTTACTCCTAAAGAGGTATAGAATAGGCTGACGGTAGGACATAAGTTAATGCTTATCTTTAAGTTTTGCATTCAGCAGTGCTGAATGCCGAGTCCTGTTAGCGATAGTAGGGCGTTTAATCGGTGCTGAGTCTTCGCTCATAACTAAAATAATCGGGATTGAATAAAGAACTTGTTTCTTTTTTCTTCGACTCAACTAGCTTGCTCTTGTACCAATGACTAAAGTTGTTCAACAATGATGTGCAATGTGTTAACTTAGCAGACTCATTGCTCGTAACTGTTTCGCTCACTATCAGGATAAGGTTTTTGGGTAGTACCAATATTGCGCCAGAGACAAAAGACTGACTTGGGACAGCTTTCGGTAAAACACCCAGTTAAAAACATACTTGTTGGTGGGGTGAGAGTAAAATTTTGTCACAACTAAATACACAATCAGAGTATATCCGGCTCTGATCTGTGAGACAATTACCAGTTGAAACTCATTCGACACAAAAATAAGTTAAGTAGTGCTTGAATACGAATCTCTTGGGGGCTAGCTCTGCCAATAAAAGTTTGTTGATGAATAAAAGATACTTTACAAATGTATAAGATTGTCATTTAATTGTTATTTCAATATGCTTACACTAAAACGTGGTCTGAATAAATAAAAGTGTTGGACTTAAATCAATCAGTAACACGACATGGCAGAAGAACCTACATCTACCTTAACTAAAAACTATGTCTCTGCTGCCAATAAACTGTCAAGTAAACCGACAAAAGTAACTTCGACAGCATCGGCTCGCCAGTCTCGGTGGATGCTTCGCTTAGGTCATCTCCTTGGTGGCGCTTGGGTAATGGGGGCAGCACTGCTGAGTGCTTCTGGTTGGGATTTGGTTGAATTGATAGAAAAAAAGACGCTTTCTGGCTTTTTTCAACTGCGTGGGCCGATTGTGCCTCCAGCAGACATTGTAATTTTAGCAATAGACGATCAATCAATATCAGTTCCCGCACAGTACTATAAAACAGATCCAAAACAATATGCCTACTTAGAAACACTGAAATCTTTTCCTTATCAACGTGCTGCTTATGCCCAAGTAATTACAAAATTAATCAAAGCAGGCGCCCGCTCTGTAGCAGTAGATGTGGTTTTTGATATGCCAAGTAGTTATGGAGCTACTGATGATCGCCAATTGCAGACAGCATTGCAAAAATATGGCAGCAAAGTTGCCTTAGCAGCCGTTTACGAAAATTCCCAGACGCATCAAGGGTCTTTTATGCAACTGACAGACCCACAAAAAATATTTCGCACAGGGTCAGTTTCCATTGGCTCAGTTAATTTCCCTGTGGAGGTGGATGGAAAAGTTCATCGATTGGCAAACGAGTTTTCTAAGTCGTTTGCTGAAGATAGTTTGATGGAGAAGCTAGCTTCTTTTGATGAAGCAGCACTCACGGCAGCACAAGTAAATTATCCTCCGCCAAAGGGCGATCGCATTTATTTTTGGGGGTCTGCGGGTACATTTGAGCAAATACCCTTTTGGCACGTACTCGAACCGGAAAACTGGAACACCTATTTGCAGCAGGGAAACTTCTTTAAAGACAAGATCGTGCTGATTGGTGCAACAGATCAGTTAAATAATGATTATCATCCAGTCGCTGTTAGCAATAGCAATAAACCCATGTCCGGCGTGGAAATTCACGCCAATGCGATCGCAACTTTGATGTCAGGTAAAGCGATCGCTCCAGCAATTCGCAGTCTACCATTGCAGGGTTTGTTTGTACTAATGCTAGTTGGTAGTACAACCTTAATGATTAGTAGACGCAAGCTTAGTATCAATCGATTTCTGTATAGCCTCGCACTGTCTGGCACTTGGGGAGGAATTAGTTATGGGTTATTTGTCTATGGTCAGTTAATTTTTCCTACTACTGTACCAATGATAGCGATCGCCATGACCGGACTTTCCTACTTAGGAACCTCAGTAGCCAGAGAAAGCATCAGAAAACGCCAATTAGTAGACATTTTTCAGAGGTATAAAACTTCCGCCGTTGTTCAAGAGATTATCAGTCAACAAAATGACTTGCAAGACTTAATCCAGCAACGAGATATAGCCTTATCAGGAAAAATCTTGGCTCGACGCTATAAAATTGTCAAAGTTCTCGGTTCTGGTGGATTTAGTGAAACTTACATTGCCGAAGATACTCAACGTCCTGGTAATCCGCAATGTGTAGTCAAACAGCTAAAACCAGCCAGCACTAAACCAGAAGCTTTACAACTTGCCAGACGCTTATTTAATTCAGAGGCGCAAACACTAGAAAAATTGGGAATTCATGATCAAATCCCTCAACTTTTGGCGTATTTTGAAGAAGATGATGAATTTTATTTAGTGCAAGAACGGATCATCGGTCATCCTTTAAAACAGGAATTGCTAGAAGGTAGAGCAATTGATGAAATTGCGGCGATCAAAATTGTCAGAGACTTATTGCAAACATTAACATTTGTCCATAAAAACAATGTGATTCACCGAGATATTAAACCCAGCAACATCATGCGGCGACATTCAGACGGGAAACTAGTATTAATTGACTTTGGTGCAGTAAAGGACGCCACCATAAAACCGCTTGACGATCAAGAACAAAGCCCTTTCACCATTGGTATTGGAACTCAGGGTTACGCACCAAGCGAACAATGTTTTGGTCGTCCACACTACAGTAGTGATATCTATGCAGTCGGGATGCTTGGGATTAAAGCCTTGACTGGTGTTGCACCCCGTGAGCTAAATAGAGATGCTGATGGAGAGATAAAATGGAGCAATCGCACTCAGGTAAGCCACTCCCTAGCTAAGGTTCTCAGTAAGATGGTGTTGAATGACTTCAAACAGCGATATCAATCAGCATCAGAGGCTCTTGAGGATCTTAGAGCTATTGGAGCTATTGATGATTTAGTAGATTCCCAATACGGATACCATATCCCACCAAAATGATTTATTAATGAATACTTTAGATGAATTAGGTACTTCTACAAAATCTTGCCCAGAACCATCCTCAGAAACTCCTTGAGAACGACACGGGGATAATATTCGATTCAAAAGGAACAGCGATCGCTCAATTATTGCTAAGTTATATTACATCGCACTTCTACGCAGCAACTGCACTGAAGAAAAAATTCAGCCGATTAAGCCATTGATGCCAGACATGAATTAGCCTTGCACGGTCAAATTCAAAAATTTCTGCTTCTTCACCTGGCAAGGCTACGACAATGAGAGCATGGTTAATTTTGCAGTTCAAGAGGCGATCGCTATAATACCGATTTATCGCACCACCATAAGCAGCTAGTTGTAAAGGCTTGTCATAAAGCTTATCAATTCTCAGTTTCGGTTCTTCGGCTGTAGTCCATTCAATTAAATGGGGAACACCTTGATAACGAGCAACTAAATCAACTTTTGCGGCGTAAAGTTCCTGATAGTTAGGCACAAGTTGCTCAACCAGTTGAACATCGCTAAGTTGATTTAACACAGATTGAACGCTATCCCAGTAAGGCTGAATCAGGCTGCTGTCAGGTTTGGGCGAGTAACCTCGCTGGTGTTCTTTAATTAACTGATGTAAAGCATTTCCTCGACGGCGGCTGTTAGCTGCAATTCGATTTGCTTCTGCATCGCCAACTTTATTACGCCAATAGGAAAGGGCGGCAAGAGACTTTGGTGGCTGTGTCGCTTTTAAAACTGTGGTGACAGCAGGAAGAAGAACGCCACCATTGCCTTGATAGTAGCATCGTCCGTTGATGTAGGTAGATTTCATAAGTGTTGTGAATGACTACATCAACTAGCTTCGAGGGCTGCTGTCTGAGATTGTGTCTGAGTAAGCTATCCAGAGCGTCTGACTTGGTGTATGAGTGTGTATGACTTTTAATTAGCTCAGTTAAAATGATTAAAAATTGCGTAGTTAGAATATGACCAAACGAGGGCTTCAAGCATCTACACAAGGTATCGCAAAAGCAAATCAAGCTTTGATCCGTAATAATTTAAATAAGACTGCTTTAGCAAGAGATTTAGGACTGTCTCGCGCAACAGTTACCAATTTCTTTCGTGTGATACCAATTGAACGCCTCAATTTTGAAGAAATTTGTAAAAGGCTCGGTCTAAATTGGCAAGAGATAGTTGATATTCCAGTTTGCAAATCTCAAACAGAGGAACATCAAAATCCAACATCAGAAAATTATGATTTTGTGGGGCGTGAGGAAGCGATCGCACACCTCAACAATTTTGTTAACGAAGGTGCAAAAGTTATCTTAATCCAGGCAGAGGGTGGTGTAGGCAAAACTAAGTTAGCTAAAAAATGGTTTGAGCGTCAAGGTTTAAAAATGTTGGAACTAAAATTCCCAACGATGCTGGAGCAACTTAAAAGTGAGCTTCAGACTCAAAAAATCGGCTTTTTAATTAATAACTTAGAATCATCTCTTATAAATGGTCAATTCATAGAACCACATCAAAGCGACTATGTAGAACTATTAAAATCGCTAGCTGATACTAGTGTAAAATCAATTACACTTATTACAAGTCGTGAGCCACTGGATGATGATAGATTAAAATCAGAGGATATCAAACCTTATCACTTGGAAGGTTTGAAAGTAGACGCATGGAAAGATTTTTTCAAAATTAATAATATTAATATAGACATAAATGCTATTAGTGAAATGAACCAAGCCTATGGTGGAAATGCTGAGGCTATGTCTCTTATTTGTGCCGATATTAAGGGCGAGGAGTTTAAAAATGATTTAAATGCATATTGGCATAAATACAAAAACGATTTATTAGTCAATGCAAAGTTAGAGAATCTTGTTAAACGTCAGTTTGATAAATTTAAACGAGATAATGTCCAAGCCTATGGACTTTTATGTAGATTAGGATGTTACCGTTATCAATATATATCTGTAATATCTGAAAAAGGAATTTTTTGCTTACTTTGGGATGAGCAAAATGAGCGAAATCAACGTCGAATTATCAGGGAGTTAAAAAACAGGGCTTTAGTGAAGTTTAGCAGTGAAGGATACTATTTATATGAAGTTATCCGCCAAGAAGCGATAGAAAGACTTAATTAACAGATGATTGGAAACAATCTCACGCTGAAGCCGGAATATTTTTATCTACATTAATATCTAATAGCTACCAAATAATTATCCCAAAAATTAGTTTTACGAAAGTGAATGATATTGAAGAACAAATGTATCTAAATATAGAAAATGCAGAAACAGCAATTAAACAAGAACTTACTAGACAGGAAACAATTGCCTTAGAAGTTGTTCATCATGCTATGGAATTTTATGAATTAGATTGTTTTCAAGAGTTAAGACAAAAACCAAAAGTATTAGATAATCCTTTCTTCAAAGCTATCAGAAATATGGTTTTTGAATATGTTGAGTGTTACAGTAACTTAGGCATAGTACTTTATAAATTTGCATTAAATACACAAGTATTAGGAATAATCGATGAAAGGGAAGGAAATTTTAAGGAAAGTACTAAGAAATTTGAGTATTACCAAAGAAGTTTGAAAGTAAGCCAATGTTTTTTTAAAACAGCTTTGTTGATAGCGATAAGAGTTAAAGAGCATAAATTAATGATTAATTTACTTTGCTCTTTAGCTGAATGTCAGGATTTTACGGAAATGTTTTTACATCAAATTACAAAAAATAACGAAACTAAAGAAGCTTTTGATGAAATCAAAGTAAACTTAGAAAAAGTAGTACAAATATTTGATAATCTGTCGTTTGAGCAACAAATTGAGGAAGTAAAACAAGCAATTTATAGTCTAAGAATAAATGAAGAATATACAGTACATTCATACCAACATTTTTGACTTAATTAGCAGAATTTTAACTCACAAGTTTGACAAATCCGATCGCACATCGAAGACACCCTACTCTTACCCATCGCTGAAATAGAAAAACGACCATTCAAAAATTAAATCGCCTTCTTCTTGGCGTGAGGTAAAAATCAAACAAAGGCGGGTGCGGGGATTGAACCCGCTAATCCCCACAATGGTGGAGACGTAACCGATAACCCTAAATTCTTCGTCCCCGAAAGGCAAGTTGCGAACAAGGATAACCCGCCATGAAGTATGAAGGATAAAGTTTTTCATCCTTTACCCTTCAGCAATATCTACAATTCACCCGTAGCTAGCATCTGGATGATCCGAGGCGTACCTGGGTCGAACCCTGCCAAATCCCAAGACAGCGAATCTTCAGGATCTACCAAAGTAATTTGGTAAGGTGTCAAGGTGACATACACCGCCTTGACGTTAGGATTTACCTTTTTGCGGTACTCCTTCAGCGCTTGACTTGGGTGCTTATACCCAGCCCAGCTTTCCGAGTCAGTCCAAAAGCAGACAACATCCGCCTTGAACTTATTCTTAATCATCCATTCATAAGCTACAGATGCATCTGTTCCACCAAAGTTTTGGTTGCTAGCTTTGCGAACCGCAGAACTAAAACTATCTTTAGCAGTAATATCTAATTCACGGAATTCGGTAGCAAAGCCGCGAATCATGTAGTTTTTCTCTGCTTTTGCTGTTACTAATGCCATTGCGGTGGCAATTTCACAACAAGTCAGTCCCATATCCGCAACCAAATTACCCATAGAACCAGAAATGTCTACGGCGTGCATGAATACTTTACCTGTGGGTTGCACAACATCAAAAGACAGTTCAACCGCCTTTTCTAAAATGTCCACAATTCGAGGAACTGGATTCCAAGTTTTCTTACTGCGTCCTAATCTTCCACCAGATTCATAAGTTTTGAGTGCTTTCAAAACATCAATCGGATGGATGCGACCTTTACGCAGATGTTCTCTACGATTAAGAACTGCTTCCACTTGCAGCAAGTTGGCACTTTCATCAGCTCGCAACACACCCAGTTCAGTCAAAGAAACCAAGTTACGCAACATTGCACCTATTGGCATTTCCTGAAATAGCAACTGCCAAGCAAGCTGATCCATTTTGCCCACGGGTGCAGCCATTTCGTGGGTTAAGCGTCCTTGGGAAATAGCTTCATGGGTTTGAGTTGGATTCCGCTTGAGCCACTCATACCACCAAATCTGCGCCAACGCCTCTGAAGGGATATCTGCTGGCAATTCTTCCCAGCCTCTAACTACCCACTCAAATAGTTGACGGTGATTTTCTGTAGGCGGTTTGACATGGAATAACCGCAACGCATCTCGGTGAGAGAAGCCTTGACGCTGTTGATATTTCAACAGTTGATAAGCTAACCCTTTGACATCTTCCCTTGAGAGCCAAGTTTTACCAGCTTCCCGTACTACTTTGCCAAATCCCCGCAGAGATTTGGTGTAATTCAACCATTCGTAGAAGTGGCTACCAGTGCGGACAACTTGCCCAAAGATTTCACCAAACGCCTGTTTTGCTTCTGGTGCTTTATCCATCGAGAGCAACACCAAAGCTAATATAGGCGCACTGTTATTGATGGCGCGTCCATCGCTAGCATAGAGAATTTCTTCTGCTACACGGCTGGGATTTTCAGTAACAGCAAGTCTTACAACTGCCACAAAATCTTCAGTTAATTCCTGTTTTCCTGCGTAGTAAGTGCTTTTTGCTGTGCCAACCAAAAGACAGCGACGCAGCATTTTCCAAATGCCAGCATCAAACATAAAGCCGCCAGAACGTCCCTGAACCATTTCTGCTTCTCGTCCGGGGATAGGTTGATTTTGGGGTATAGTTGTTTTCTTTTTAGTGAAAAAATTGTAATTCATCGTTTCATCTCCCGGCCCTTGGGGGCAAAAATGAAAGGTGGCAGAGCAGGAATCGAACCCGCGACATCCGGCTTAACAGGCGATAATCCTAATTCGTCGGCCTTTGCAGGCAAGGTGTGAACAAGGATGTTTTTCGGCGCTCTACCAACTGAGCTATCTGCCACATGAAAATTTTGGATTTTGGATTTTGGATTTTAAATTTAATCCAAAATTATTTGGTGTAGCGGAGCGGGATTTGAACCCGCGACCTCTCGAACCCTAATCGATAACCCTAATTCGTCGGCCTTCGCAGGCAAGGGGTGAACAAGGATGTTTAGCGCTCTACCAAACTGAGCTACCCGCCACATGAAAATTAAAAATTAAAAATTAAAAATTAAAAATTTAAATTTCAGCACTAGATTTGGTGTAGTGGAGCAGGAATCGAACCCGCGACCTCCCGCTTGGCAGGCGATAACCCTCAATTCGTCGGCCTTTTCAGGCAAGGGTTGAATAAGGATGTTTAGGCGCTCTAACCACTGAGCTACCCACCACATATCAAGTAAAGTTGACTTGTATTATTAATGTAGTATATGTATTATTTGTTGTCAAGGGGCTGGTAAGCTAATTTATAGAGTTGTTGGTTGAGTTAAAAACCCTCTTATTTCCTCTGGTAAAAACTTTTGCGCGTAGTTTACCGCCGTAGGCATCGCAGTCCGATGTTAGATAAGCAAAAGGGTAATAAGCCTATAACACCTACTGAAGATAGCTTTTGCCAATAAATTTGCCGCAACTTTGCCAAAATATACAAAAAAGTGCCCCAATTTTTGCCAATATAGATAGTATTATTTCCCAAAATTCACTTGGCAAAAATCGGCATGAGTGAAAAACCCATAGAAGATAACGGCAAGGCTTTTCTCGTTCTACTTTTGCCCATCTCGTTTTTGATTATTTTCCTAGTTACCACTTGGAGAATTTTACTGGCACTAATTGTTCTGGTAATTGGCTTCAAGCTTTGGCAGGAATATCAATGGCAACAGTGGACTCATCGAGTTAACCCAATTTTTCATCAGTTAGTTCGCGAAAATCAGGGCAGACTTACGCCAATGGACTTGGCAATTAAGGGCAATTTTCCGGGAACAACGGCAAAACGCTACTTGGATAGTAAAGCCTCGGAATTTGGAGCTAGTATAGTCAACTCTGAAGATGCAGGGCAGTCTTATTACTTTATAACTGCCAGTATTCTCGGTAATATTCTTGATAGTAGTGAACCTGTTAAAGAACTTCCGGCTCAACCAGTTACTAAAACTGCGCGATCGCTCCTAGCATCACCACCACCACCAATCCCACAGGAGGAAGCAGAAACCGAATCACCACCACAGCCAACCCATGAGCAAGCTAAACGATCGCTGGAAAAACAGTTAATTTTTGGCTCTCTCATCCAATCTGAACTTGCTAAACGGTTAAATGTCTATTCCAGTACGGTTTATAAACGGCGAAATGATCCAGAGTTTCCTGAATGGAGTCGCAGCAAAGACCCTGATGGTATTGCCTGGTCATACTCGGAAAAAATTAAGGAGTTTTTCCCAGTGGATGAAGAAGGGTAAAACAATTCGTAATTCGTAATTCGTAATTAGAATTTTGGAATTTTTGTTTGTAAACCCACAGCTTCGTTGATGGAATTTAATCCGCTTTGTTCTAGCTTGGAAAGTAAACCTTCTAGGATTCGGCTTACCATCAGTGGGCCTTCGTAAATCCAGCCTGTATAAACCTGGATCAAGCTAGCACCAGCAGTAATTTTTTCCCAAGCATCTTCAGCAGAAAAGATGCCACCAACGCCAATAATCGGGATTTGCCCTTGAGTTTGCTGCCAAATAAAACGAATTACCTCAGTGGAGCGATCGCGCAATGGTTCACCGCTAATTCCGCCAGCTTCATCCTGGGGTGATTTGCCCGTTTGGTCAATTACCTGGGTTTTCAGTCCATCACGGCTGATGGTGGTGTTAGTGGCGATAATTCCTGCCAGTTGGTAGGTTTTAGCAAGAGTTATAATGTCAGCGATCGCTTCCCATGATAAATCTGGCGCTATCTTGACAAAAACTGGTTTTTGTGTATTATTTTCTTGTTGTAATAAATCTAAGATGGCACTTAGCATAGAGGCATCTTGGAGCGATCGCAACCCTGGTGTATTGGGAGAAGAAACATTAACAACAAAATAATCTCCCAAATCCTTGAGTAAGCGAAAACTATCGAGATAATCCTGTGCGGCTGCTTCTAGAGGAGTTATCTTAGATTTACCCAAATTTATCCCTATGGGTATTGACTGGGTTAATTTCTGCTTTTCTAGCGCCAAACGTGCCGCCATTGCTGCTGCACCGCGATTATTAAAGCCCATCCGATTAAGAGCAGCTTTATCCAACGGCAGTCGAAACAAACGGGGAGGCGGATTTCCTGGCTGTGCGTGAAAAGTTACAGTTCCTAATTCCGCGAAGCCAAAACCCAAGTTAGACCAAATGCTAGCAGCTACTCCATCCTTGTCGAAGCCAGCCGCTAACCCTACAGGATTTGGAAAGTTTAGCCCAAACAAATTTTGTTCTAGGCGTGAATCGTACAGACATAAAGACTTTTGTAAGCGTTGGTTTGCCCAACTATCAGGGGTTTGCGATAGCCAGCTAAAAGTACGAATCGTCTGCTGGTGTAACCACTCTGAATCAGTTTTTATCAGATTGAACAAAAGCGGGCGAATAGCAAACTTATAAATATTCATTAACTTACTATAAATATAAAGAATAACTCAGAATTCAGCAGTCATAATTAACTCCAGAATTCTGTACAAGTGGATAATAATTCAATGTAGTGAGGTAAGCGAGAACATTTTTTGATTTTAGCGATCGCTTAAGTCCGCAATATTCAACAGCGATCGCAACTACGATTCAGTTTATTCTTCATAATGCCCACCAATCGCAATAATGTATATATTTTCTTCATCAAAACTATAGATTAATCGGTCTTTATCAGATAGTCTTCTTGAATAATATCCAGCTAATTCATACTTCAAAGCTTCAGGTTTTCCTGTTCCTTGTGTGGGATCTCCTTTTTGCATTTCTTTGATAATATTAAACAATTTTTTGTGAATAATTTTATTAGTTTTCTCTGAAATATTCATAGGTTTGCAGAGTGTCCTCATGAAATACGATTGATCGCATGATGCTGCTGTTTGTGGGTTTCGATTAGTAATTGAATTTGTGGAATCAGTTCTGGATTATTTAGAATGTAGTCGAAATCAATCGAATGGATTGGTTGGTTAGGGTGTGATTTTTGGGAATTATGCTTGAATTGCTCGATCTGTTGCATTAGATGCGAGTTGCCTAAGACATATTCGGTTTCTTGATGGGTATCCATAAGGTTTAGTAGATTTTATAGGCTACGTTTATGTTCTAGCATATCTGATAATTCGTTGAAAAGCGATCGCTTAATAACAAAATCTCAATGCGTTCGCCTATCACCATTACTTAAGCGCACTTACGTCAAATGTAGGAAACTCAAAAATCATTTATAAGTATCTTTTCATTACTTGTTGCTTAAGATTAGGAGATTCATCTACAATCTTCTGGTTTTTAGTAATTTCTTGCTCTAATTTTTCCACTTCTGAAACTAAGCTTTCTCAAACTCTTTACCAGCAGTTTTGCACTCAACGATCAAGATTGGTTTTCCTTGTTGATATTTTACTAAAATATCAGCACGACCTCCACTAGCACCATGCCCAACTTTCCATTTTGGTTCAAGTTCTATGTGTTCAGGTTTATATCCTTTTCCTAAAAGTCGATGCACACACTCAAAAACAACAAAATTTTCATTTTGGTAGAAGTTGCAAGTCTGACGCTCATTAATAATTAATCCATAATCTTCAGGATAAATTAATTCTTTTTTATTAAAATCTACCTTGAGTATCCCTTCAGTATGCGAAAAATGCTTTGATAATACATCTTCATTTTCCTTAAAACCTAGCGATAGTAAAAGAGATTTAAAGTTGTCTTGAGTAATCATTTATTGCTTGTTTACGCTGATTTAACGATCATATATGAAATGCAGGAAGCCAAAGCACTGCCAGAAATCAATAGAGGTGAAAAATTTGACGAACTCAAAACCTTCAGCGCGATCGCTATGGTCATGCACGCAAAACTTATGCTTACGGCATTCGCTGTCAGCTAAATGCTCATGTATGGGTCATTTTGCTAGTTTGGCTAAAATTTTTGTTTTGTAGGCTCTTTTTTGGTGAAGGTATTGTTACTGTTAAGTCGTTCTGGGTACATAATCTCCTATTAAGCTGTCCAGGTTCAATATTAAACACCCGTGGCAATATTACTCAGGGTGCTTTTCTGGGCATCTTATATATTACAAGTTATAATTAACCAATAAATCAGATGGGGCAGCCACAAAAACCTATAGCCGCCGAACAGCAGATCCTCTCATTGGGGCGCGTCCTTCAGAGCCTTAGAGAAGAAGATGATGTTGACGTTCTGATTGAAACCACTATTTCTTATCTCAAAGAACAGTTTGACTACAGACTGATTTGGATTGCTCTTTACGATCGCCTGAATCACATATTATTTGGGCAAGGGGGCATTACACCTGATCGGGACATGAACTTTTTACGGCAAAGGGTTGTTCTCAGCCCTGGGGATTTATTAGAGCAGGTGGTGATTGAACAACATCCCTTGGGTGTAGCTGATTTGCAAACTGAAATTCGCGCCGCCGAATGGCACAAAGTTGCCACAAAATTCCACATCCAAGGAACGATTATTTTACCAATTCGTTATAAAGACCGTTGCTTAGGCTTGGTGTTATTGGGTTCAGAACGCTGGGGCTACTTACTGACTGGAGAAACCAAAGCACGTTTGATGATGGTTTTAGGTGAACTGGGGGCAGTGCTTTATCAAAATGAGATGCATAAGCAGCAAAAGCAAACCAGGCGAAGCGACGAACCATTATTAGAATTGGTTAGAAAATTTACGCACTCTCAGTAACCTGAATCAAAGACTTGAAGCCGCAGTGCAAGCAACTCATAAATTTGTTTCCCCCAGTCGGACAAATGTTTACTGGTTTGTAGCGGGAAGGGCGCTACTTTTGGTGTCGGATGAGCAATCAAATGGTCAAAATAGATCGCAATTCTAGCAGTCAGCAAGCAGCAGGAATGACTGTACAGGACTTGAGCGACTTTTATTATGCTTTGGCAGTTAACCAAATTGTCTCCATTGGTGATGCCCGCAGTTCTTTAAAGAGCCATTTTACGGCAAAATTGCTGGAACGGCTAAAGGTGCGATCGCTCTTGGCAGCGCCGATTATTTGGCAAAAGAACTTAGTCGGTTTTCTGGCGGTGGAAAGCAATCAACCTCGCATCTGGACTGACACAGACAGAAATTTCGTTCAGGGTGTTGCTGGTTTAATTTCTCTAGTTGCACCTACCGAAAGCATGGAAAGCACTATCAAACAGATTCAAGAGGATGCTCAACTGACTAGCCAAGTTGCCCAAGGTATTTATAGCGAACATGACCTTCAGACAACTTTACATAATTGTGCTAAAAGCGTTTTTAGCTCGATTAGGTGCTACCCGCTTTTTGCTTTTGCAGTATGACCCTGAGCAAAAGAATTATCAATTTACTTACCAAAGTCAGCCGCATAATCGCCGGTCATTTACATTTACCCTGAATACTCTCAAAGAATTAGATGGGCAGCTTTTGCAACGTTCAACTCAAGCGGTAGAAGTTGAGAACTTAGATGAAGATTTACGCTTTTTTAACTGGCGTCCCTCGTTGTTAGAGAATGGTGTGCGATCGCTACTTGTTTGTAAATGCACTCATGAGCATATACCAGCAGCACTTTTAGTCATTACTCATGAAACCCATCGTTCTTGGACAACCCTGGAAAAAGAATTGTTGTGGGCTGTCAGTCAACAGATTGGTGTAATTGTTCGTCAGTGGCAATTACACAACCGCACTACCCAGCAGCAAAAAACTTCCCAGGCATTTGAGCAATGCCTACGCGTATTGACACAATCCCAGAACAGCATTCAGGTAGAGAAAAAGCATTTAGAACGTACAGCACTCGAACAAATAGCATCAATTTTGGGTTGTCCCCTAGCGGTAATGCTATCGTGGACACCTGGTGAAAGTTGGGCAGAAATTATCCCTGGAGTAAGTGACAATAGCCAATTTGGGATTTTTTCTGATGTATCTATTTCTATTCAGGCTGAAGCCCTAATTCAGTGGGCACTTGCCACAGAGAGTTACCTAACTTTGAAAGTGGGTAATTTGCTCCCAGAAACCCGGAAATGGTTGAATATTCCGGACAAAAGTCAAGTTTTTGTGATGGCATTACGTACAACTGCTGATTATGAAATCACAGGTGTAGTCTTGTTAGTAGACTATCAAGAGCGTCGCTGGTCAGAACAAAACCTCAGTGCGATCGCAACTTTAATTTCTCAATTAGCTTGGTGGCGTCGTCAAAAGCAAATTACCCGACTTCTAGAATCCACAACTGAGGAATTAAGACAACTTAACTGGTATAAACATCGTCGTCTAGAGGAAATTCAAAGAATAACGACGCACTCTCTTAAGCAAATACATGACTTAGGGATTCCTGCTAATGAACTGAATCAGATGCGCTACCAGCTATTGCTGCGGCAGTTAGACCATACAACCGCTTCCATGAATGGAATGCTAAAACTTGAACACTGGCAGCTACATATCAGTTGGGAAACCATGTCCATAGCCAGTTTACTGAAGCGATCGCTCGAACGGATCGAAAATCACCTTAAACAACAAAAGCTGTGGATTGGCGTACATGGTTTGGGACAACCAATTGACGAGCAAGAATCGCCCAATAATTCTTCATTAGTCAGAGGTGTTGCCACTTCCAGCATTCAATCTGCAATGGCGATCGCTGGTGATATTGTCAAAATTGAGTTAGTTATCCATGAATTGTTGGTTACTGCCTGTAACCGTTCTCAAATCGGCGGCAGAATTGATATTTGGTGTCGGCGTTTAGATGCCTCCAAACCAGTAAATACAAAGTATTCTTCTACAAGTTTAGGAGATGAACATCATACATCGTTAGAACTCTCGATTACATATAACGGTGCGATCGAACCACAATTACTCACAGAACTACATGATAATACACCAAAAGATGTGCTTGCTCCCTCAAACCTTGATCAACCACCAGCTTTACATCTAGTGATCTGCCAAAACCTCATGCACGAACTAGGGGGAGAGTTGAATTTCTATCAATTACCAGATAATCGGGTAGTCAGTCGCTTGTTGTTGCCGTTAGTCTTTAACTAACTCAACCATTAACTGAAAGGTTTGATGGCTTACTCCGATGAGTCGTTTAAATTTCTTTGAAGTAAGCTGTTTGGCTCTCCAAAATTTCACTGCTAACTAAAGTCCTAATCGCCAATTGACAAATAAAAAAATTAATCATACCACAAAACACTTTTGCAAGAGTCTTTTTTTGAAAAGATAAAAGAAGCATATCAGCGTGTGGAAACAGGTAGTAACTATTAAACTTTAACCAAAATGCTATGAAACCTTAACAGTTAGAAAAGTTTTTCTTAATATTACTCAAATATTCTTTTATTTAAGATAACTCCAAATACAGTTCTTAAACTTAAATTTTGACTTTTGATGGGCAAATTAAAGACGCTTAAATCTCTGTTCATTTAATCCGAATTGGGAATGATAAATTTTCAAAGAATGTGCTGTAAGTGTAACTTGATGTAGTTTTGAAATTTTTACCTCGACATCAAGTTCTCACATACTTTACTTTCACAAAATGAGCAAATTGAGTTAATTTGTCTTAGCCTGTTTACAGTCAAAATTTTAGTAATATTTCAGCCTTGCAAGCTTCTTGGCTATATAAGCAAAGTAAGATAACGCACACTAACCTTAAATCTCGCCCTGCGAAGTTTAGCTCTTGTTTGTGTCGTTAAAGACTTTTAGTCAGATACCAATTTGCACATTTGAAATACTGCATATTTGGAATTTTCCCGAAAGTTTAACAGGTTTCAACAAGGAGAAAATTCTCATGGTTCTTTACGGTTATACCATTGGAGATGCGGATAGCAATCCTAGCCGAGGTGGAGAACAATTCGCAGTTTACCGCTTTCCCATAAGCTCCCCTAGTACTGGTCTCCTAAAAGTAGGCGAAATCGATGCTGCGAATATTCCAAACGCAGACCTAGAAGGTTTGGGAACTAACCCCACTACCGGAAGGGTAAGTGCAATTAACGAAGCACGTGCCTCTGGTTCTACAACAGCTGGTTCTGTTATTCGGGTCAATAATGTAGATCAGCCTTTTGCTCCAGCTAGTTCGTCACCAACACCAACACCATCTGACCTACGTCGTTTTGGGTTTGACTCAGGTGCTGACTTTGGACGTGACTTTTCAGCAGCTGGTCAACCAATTGTTCTATACAACATTTCAGGGAATAATAGCGGCAGTAGTGCAGGTAGCTCTCTTTATAAAGTTACTACAGCTACCCCTGGAGCTATTAGCCTTGTAGACGGCTTTGGCGCACCTACTACAGCTGCACAAAGACAAGGAACTCAAGCTACCAACCCTGGAAAATTTGCCGATGGATTAGCTATCGACAATCTCAACCCTGGTAGAACTCGCGCTTTTGCTAGCGATTTCAGCACTGCTGATGGAGATGGAGCGCAGCTTTACAAAGTAGATTTGCTCACTGGTGAGCTATCTGCGCCGATCACTCTGAGAACTCCTTCAGGGCAACCTCTGAATGTCAACGCCGATTCTGGGCTGGCATTTACTAACAGCGGTTCTCAAAGATTATTGGCTTTGCTAGAAACGGGTGCTGTCTACGAGATCACAGGCTATCAAGATGAACTTGCTGCATCAGGTTTAGGTTTAGGTAGTGCTGGTGGTGCTAATGGTGCTCGCTTTGCAACCGCTACTTTACTCGGTACAGTTCCTTTACCAAGTGCTGCAAGTGGAGCCATTGATTATGAAGGCTTTACGATTGTTAATGAATAACAGTCGTTAGGATACTCTTTCTTCAACTCTTGTAAAAGTACTTTTGCAAGAGTTGAAGAAGGGGAAAAGTAAAAGGAGCTAAAGAGGAAAAAGTATTATTTGTAAAACTAGCTGTACTTTTTATAAAGACTAGCTAAATTTTTATTTTTAAATTTATTCAATCTATTCAATCTATTCAACTACTTATAAAAACTAGATACTTACAGCGACAATCAAAGAACTCTACAAACGGCAGTTAGATCAATTTGAACAACGGACGGCTCAAGAATTGGGATTGAGTCTTTATCGTTTAGAGCAGACTGCATCTGCTGCGATCCCAACTTCCTGGGAACGCGGTCTTAACCGTCCCAATGGACTAGCTTATGTTATGGATACTTAGAAGAACGTATCGAAACATTTGAACGTGATTTTGTCTATCATAAATTACAAAAATTCGGAACATCTGCTTCATCTTTAAATCCTTCCGAAAGCAAGGTTTTAGATCATTTACTCTCAGACTATAACCCTCTGAATTAGGCATGAATTTGTAGACATTGTATCCAGAAAATCTTCAACCAACTTACATTGTTAAAATTTAGGTGCTTGCCAGTTAGGATTTGTGAGACTTGTCAAAACATGATCTTCCCATTGCCCATTAATTAATAAATAGTCTCTAGCATATCCTTCAATGACAAAATTGAGCCTTTTGAGTACATTGCCACTACGTCGATTGTGAGGCATATAGTTAGCCATAACTCGGTGAAAGTTTAACTCTTGAAAGAGATATTCAATTGCGGCTTTTAGCCCTTCTGTCATATATCCTTTACCTTGTCTATTTTCAGCAAGGCTATATCCTACATAGCAAAAATGAGCGGCTCCTCGGACAAAATTACTAAAATTTACGGTTCCAATAATTACCGTAGGATTTTTTTTTGTAAAAATAAATAGTTTTAACGATTGCCCGTTGATAAATTCCAGAAAACTATTTTCTATCTGATACTGCCAATATTCTTCAGTAAAAAAACCATCAGCCCAAAGAGGATAGAATGGAGTAAGATAAGTTTTATTATCAATAAAGTATTTGAGAATTTGGGGTATATCTTCATGGATAGCCGCTCGCAAGAACAGGCGATCGCTTGCAATTATTGGCAGTTCTGATATCATAAACGACTTAATCGGCGGGATCTCTTCTCAAAACATTCTCTAAATTTATAAATTCTCTCATACCCTGCGGTTTAGCAGCAGCTAGGTCAATAGAATTCACAGCTACACAGGCAAAATCCACCTCCGCAGACTAAGCAAGAATGCTTCTTGTGCCTGTTTTGTTGCTGACCAACAAAAGATATATGCGCCAGTTGTGTCCTGGCAATTCTCAACCTCCAATCCATGAGTATTTTTACTGGTAATCTGCCATTCAACCAAAATCTTGATAAGCTGATGTCTAATATCTAGAGCGGAAGGATTGAGAGCCAATGGGTAATAAAGCACAGAACGCGGCGTAACTTCGATAAAATCGCTTTGCCCAAACGCTGTACCGCAGGAGATTCAACCTAAAAACAGCTCTTGATTTAACCCAGTCTACAAGAAGGATAGTGATGTGGTGGGAATACGCTACGATTGGCAGGAATTAGAGATTCGCGCGATATACAACACGCCATTGCTAGAGCTTATTTATCAAGCTGCTAGCGTGCATCGCCAATATCATGACCCAACAAAAATACAAGTTTGTAAGCTTATATCTATTAAAACGGGAGGTTGCCCAGAAGATTGCAGCTACTGTGCCCAATCTTCCCGCTATAAAACAGAGGTAAAGGCGGAAGCACTCCTAGAAAAGGAAACGGTAGTTAGCATCGCCCAGAAAGCGAAAGAAACTGGTGTTAGCCGCATCTGCATGGGTGCTGCTTGGCGCGAAGTGCGGGATAACTCACAATTTGAGGAAGTCCTGGAAATGGTCAAGGATGTAACCGCAATGGGTTTAGAAGTGTGCTGCACTCTGGGTATGCTGACGGCAAATCAAGCCAAGAAATTGGAAGAAGCGGGACTTTACGCTTACAACCATAACTTAGATACCTCGCAGGAATATTACAGCACAATTATTACCACGAGGACATATAGCGATCGCTTGAACACAATCGAGAATGTCCGTCAGACAAATGTTACTGTTTGTTCCGGCGGTATCCTGGGTTTAGGCGAAACTGTCGATGACCGGGTTGGAATGTTACAAACTCTGGCAAACTTACATCCGCATCCAGAGTCTGTGCCAATTAATATTCTTTCACAAGTACCGGGCACACCTTTAGAAAATCAGCCTGATGTCCCCATTTGGGATATTGTGCGGATGATTGCCACAGCCAGAATTTTAATGCCAGCTTCCGATGTGCGTCTGAGTGCAGGTAGGGCTAGACTTTCTCAAGTTGAGCAAGCTTTCTGCTTTATGGCAGGAGCCAATTCTATCTTTTCTAGCGACGACAACAAGATGTTGACAGTGACAACTCCCTGTCCAGATTATGATAGCGATCGAGAAATGCTGAATTTACTTGGTTTGGGAATGCGATCGCCTTCCCAAAGGCAAGAGAAGGTAACAAGTCCGGCTGTTGTAGGATAAATATCTTTATTGTAGGATGGGTGTCTCGCCCGTCCTTAGTCAACTGAGGGCAGGCAAGATGCCCGCCCCACAAAAGTCTTGGTTAAATTATCTTGGCAGTCCGTAGACCGAACAGCAGACCGACAGCCAAACCAAAGAATAAAGCTAAAAAGCCAATGTAAGCTGCAATTGCAAACATTTATTTTTCTCCACAATACTTCCTAAATCTATTGAATCATTAGTTGTTGGGTATTGGGCATTGGGCATTGGGCATTGGGCATTAGTCATTAATTATTCTTCCCCTGCTTCCCCTGCTTCCCCTGCTCCCAGATTGCGATACAATACAGCCCACGGGCGCTTGTTAGGGGTTGGGCAATGACTTCTGTAATTAATGTGAATTTACCAGACCAGTCTTATGAGATTGCGATAACTTCGTTGAGCTACGCTAACGCACCTTCGAGTTTAGATCAACTCGGTCAGCAGATGGCTAGTCTCAAGCTAGGCAAGAAGGTATTGCTGGTTTCTAATCCTACTATTTTTAAGCATTTTGGGGAAAGAGCAATTACATCCCTGAAATCTGCTGGATTTGAGGTTGCTAGCTGCACCTTACCACCTGGTGAACGCTACAAAAACCTCAATTCCATCCAAAAACTCTATGATGCCGCCTTAGAAAACCGCCTAGAACGTTCTGCTACGATGGTGGCTTTGGGCGGAGGTGTAATTGGCGATATGACTGGCTTTGCAGCCGCAACTTGGCTGCGCGGCATTAATGTTGTCCAAGTACCTACTACTCTCTTAGCGATGGTGGATTCGGCAATTGGTGGCAAAACTGGCGTAAATCATCCTCACGGGAAAAACTTGATTGGGGCATTTCATCAACCGCGCTTGGTTTTGATTGACCCAGAAGTATTGAAAACTCTACCTATGCGTGAGTTTCGGGCAGGAATGGCAGAAGTTATTAAGTATGGTGTGATTTGGGATGCCGAATTGTTTGCCCAGTTGGAAGCAAGTAAACGCCTCGACCAACTCCGCTATGTAAAACCTGACTTAATAACATACATACTAACGCGCTCTTGTCAAGCTAAAGCTGATGTTGTTAGCAAAGATGAGAAAGAAGGCGGATTGCGGGCAATTCTCAATTATGGACATACCATCGGTCATGCAGTAGAAAGTTTGACTGGTTATCGTTTAGTAAATCACGGTGAAGCGGTAGCCATTGGTATGGTAGCAGCCGGTCAAATTGCTGTGGAATTGGGAATGTGGCAAAAAGAAGACACAGAACGTCAAAATGCTTTAATTCAAAAAGCAGGTTTACCGACTCAGTTACCATCTGGGGTAGATATTGAAGCAATTATTGACGCGTTGCAATTAGATAAGAAGGTCAAAGCGGGGAAAGTGCGGTTTGTTTTACCAACAGAGATTGGTGTAGTGACAATTACTGATGACGTGCCATCAGATATCATTCGGCAAGTTTTGCAGGGAATGTGAATAATTTAAAGAAGAATTCAGGAGTCAGAATAAAATTTAGTTGCTCTATTCTTCAATTACGAATTACGAATTACGAATTACGAATTAATGAGCCATGATACTCCAAGCTAAGAATCAATTAACTTTGCAAGAGTTCTTAAATCTTCCAACAGGTGAGGGAGATATAACTTATGAACTTGTTGATGGTCAAGCCATTCTTAAAATGTCACCAAAAAAATTCCACTCTAAACTTACCCGCGCCCTTCTCAACTTTATTGAGCAATGCTGTGAAGATAAAGGAGAAGTTTGCCCAGAATTAGCTGTCGCATTAACTCGTCGAGGGCGAGATTGGATGCCAATACCGGATATTTTGTATATTTCTAATGAACGTTTACCCCCGGATTGGAATCAAGAAGGAGTATGTTCTGTTCCTCCCGATTTGGTCATTGAAATTATTTCGCCTGGACAAACTTTTGGACAAATGGCAGCTAAAGCCAAAGACTATCTAGATGCTAAGGTGCTGCGGGTGTGGGTATTAGATAGTAAAGCCAGAAGCATTACTGTTTTTTATCCAGATGCAGCGCCACAAACTTATATGGGAGAAGAATTAATTACAGATTCTTTATTCGAGGGACTAGAATTTACTGTTGAGCAGGTATTTCAAAAGGCGAAAATACCATTAGATGCTCAATAACGCACTTTTTGCATCTAGCACAATTATCTTGCTTTCAACATCCATCGAAACTTCAAGCTTAATTTAGATTGTAGCTTGATTGACGCAGCGCTGTACTAAAGCTGGTTAATTCATCCATTTGTAGGAGGTAATTAGCAACCCAATAAGTGTATTTTGTTTATAGTCAGACCAATGCAAGATGGTTTGAAGCAGAACTCACTTAACAGATGTATCAATCATGTTAAACCTGATATTCAACAGACGTATAAAAATAAAACCCTTGTTGCTTTCAACAGCTTTTTTGTTGGCTGTACAGACTTCTGCCAATGCTCAACAAGCTGTTCCAACTTTGACTCCAGCACAAGCTCAACATTTATCCCGTGACTTGGTTCCATCTAGTTCTCAAGACTTTTTTCGACAAGGAAAAGATTCATTTGAGAGAGAAATTCAAATTCTTAGGCGAAGGAAACTAAGCCCAATTAAACCAATTCTTAAGATTGATTCAGTATCGCAAACTGAAAAACCACAGATTCAGCAAAAACCTAAAGGTTTTATCTAAGCAAAAATCATCCTTCGATGACTCTTTAGATTACACTTGTTGTCTTGTTAATTTTTAAGCTGTAGCACAGAAGCTACATTCCTAGCGATAAAAATTACTGTACTCTGTTTCTTAATAAGAGAGGAATAAAATTTGTAACAGAATTTTACAATTTTAGTCGTCTAGCAAAGTCATTAACGCTTGAATTTCAACGTCTTGCTCTTGCGGCTCTGATAATTGACCCTGTAGCTTTAATAATTGATCTTGCAATTCTTCTGCCACATGAATCATATTAGATTCTTGGGCAATTTTGAGTTGATTTTCTTTAACTTTGATTTTTTTCAGCAAGTTGTTTTCAATATGAATTGAATTGTAATTTTGAGCAATCATAGCTTTACATTTATTATCAATCTATGGAGTGCAGTTAAATTTTCACCTATGTATTATTCCACACTTTTGTCATTTTTTAAATATCTGGTTATCTAATCTTAATTGCTCATAGTTTTTTCTCTGTTTTATTCTTAGCATTTTGAGAATATTAGCTTAATATAGCGGTTCCCGTACAGGATACTGCTAAGGGCACAGCTAGCTGTGCTAATTTATCCCTGTACCTCATCTATATTTTTACAAAAATAGAAGTCATGAGATAAGATTAGTTGGCTTAGGGCTAACTTTTAGATAATACACATTAACTGATTTGTTAGTTTACCAAGTCTTGTAGATATATTAGACATTATTTTTGTGAACAGTATGGACTTCAAGTTTATCAAGAAAAAGATTTATACTATTGTGAAAATTATATCTACAGTGCTTATAACAAGCGCAATTGGATTGGAATCGTGGAATATTTATGCCCTAATAACTGATACTAATGTACCAAGCAGCCTTAATCCAATTTTTTGGATTGAGCGCTTTGCGATGACGAGCCATTTTATCGAAGGTATTATAGCAGCTTTTTATGCACCTTCAAGAAAAAAGATGCCAATAAAATATGCTACTTATACTTTTTTTGTAGGCACAATTGGGTTGTTAGAACTGTTTGATCAAGAGGATGACTATTGATGCTTCTACGTCTTGAAAGCATGAGTTATTGGATTAGTGTCGATTTGTAGGGTGCGATCGCACTCTACAGAAAAAGATTGTAAGTTATTAAATATACGCTAGTAAGCAAAATTCAGTTGCGGGGTTTTACCAATGAATGTAGGTAACTGGTGAATCTAACACGTCAGAAAGGAGTATAGTTTATATAGTTAGCTTTTTGCTGAAATTTTAGTTTTACACTCAGGAATTAAAAAATGTCTACTAATACTGACATAGTTGCTTACGTTGAAGAAAGTGAATTTGATGTTGTTTTAAATGGAAGTGAAGAGAAAGTTGTTGTTGTTGATTTTACTGCTACTTGGTGTGGCCCCTGTCGCCTCGTTAGTCCCTTAATGGATCAACTTGCTGAAGAATACAAAGGTCGCGCTAAAGTCGTTAAGGTAGATGTTGACAGGAATAAGCCAATTTTCAAGAAATTCGGTCTTCGCAGTATTCCTGCGGTTTTAATTTTCAAAGATGGTATTTTAGCAGAAACCATAGTGGGGGTTTCTCCTTACGAAGACTTTAGCAACGCTGTTCAGAAGCTTGTTTAACTAATTCGTAATTCGTAATTCGTAGAGAACATCATTCAGAATTACGAATTATTTTAAATCTTTACTTTTCGCCTATAATGTGTTTGCAGTAAACCGTTTGGATATTGTTTTGAGCTAATAAGCTCCAATTTTTCTTCAGGGGTGGGTGGTGGAAAAAGGTATATACCACCACCTAAGATAATTGGAATAGTTGAAATAATGTATTCGTCAATCAAGCTGTGCTGAAGAAACGAATTGATTAATTCTCCGCCGCCAACTAGCCAGATGTTTTCTAAACCTTGAGCTTCTATATCTGCTAATGCCTGTTTTACTGAGCCAGAAACAAATACAACGTCCTCACGATCAGATTGCAGATGACGCTGGGTGAATACGAAAGATTTTTTTTCTGGATAAGGCCATTGATCAAATCCAAGCCCTACTTCATACGTCTTGCTACCTAAGACGATCGCATCAATCGATTCGTAAAAATCACCGTAACCATAGTCTTCACCTTCTATATCAAGGATTGATAGCCAATCAATTCCGCCATCGCTGCGAGCAATGTAGCCATCCAAGCTAGCTGCAATGTAGAGTGTAACTTTCGTCATTGTGCTTCTGAATTTGGTAGTTTTAACCCAATTACTTACGTTTTTTGATTGTGCGATTTAAACCGACCTGCAATAAATTCTCGCTTAGATAAATGTTTTGTATTGCGTTTGGTGACTCGTTCTCGCCACATCTTAAAGCTAGATTCCTTCATTTCGCGCCTCATTAGGGCGATTACCTCTTTCTCCAGCAGCCCAAATTGAGCCTCAATAGCATCAAAAGATGTTCTATCTTCCCATGCCATTTCAATGATGCGATCGATGGTTTGTGAATCAAGGTCAGGTAGCTTCATTCTTTTGCTAGCAATTGATAAATTAGAGCTATATATATATTTTACTTTTAGTTTTGAAGAACCGTTGTGTCTGCTGTACCCAGTTGCAGAGCATACAAGTTGGCATAAACACCCTGCTGATTGACGAGTTCGGCGTGAGTACCCTGTTCTACAATTTCTCCCTGCTGAATTACTAATACCTGATCTGCCTGAGTAACTGTACTGAGGCGGTGGGCAATTACGAAACTGGTACGACCTTGGAGCAAACGAGCGATCGCACTTTGTACTAGCGCTTCTGTGCGGGTATCAATGCTACTGGTGGCTTCATCCAGAATCAGAATTCGGGGATTAATTAATACCGCACGAGCAATACTGATTAGTTGTCTCTGTCCTTGGCTCAGAGGTGCGCCCCGTTCGCCCAATTGAGTTGTATAACCCTGTGGTAATGAGGTAACGAACTCATGTACATTTGCTAGTTGTGCAGCTGCTTCGATATCAGCTTGAGTGGCGTAAGGAGCGCCAAAAGCTATATTTTCGGCGACAGTGCCGGTAAACAAAATATTGTCTTGTAAAACGATGCCAATTTGACGGCGCAGACTTGCTTGAGTCACGCTACGCACATCAATATCATCAATTTTTACTGCACCACTTGATACATCATAGAAGCGCAAAATCAAATTAATAATTGTACTTTTTCCCGAACCGGTCGCCCCTACTAATGCAACCATCTGCCCTGGATAGGCGTGCAAATTCACTCCTTTAAGAACCAGTTGATCTGGGTTGTAGGCAAACTTGACATTCTCGAACCTCACTTCACCTTGAATAGGCGGCATTTCTGTGGCATCGGGTGCATCTTGGAGTTTTGACGGCTCATCTAATAATAGAAAAATTCGCTCTAACCCGGCAAAGGCAGATTGAGCTTGGGTGTAAAACTGGCTGAGAATCTGAATAGGGCGGAAGAATTGCTGGACATAAAGTAAAAAGGATGTCACCACACCCACTGTTGCAGCTCCCGTTACCGCCAGATAGCCACCATAAGCTAGTACACCTGCGGTTGCTAGTGTGTTGAGAAAATCGATGGAGGGCAAAAAGGCTGAAGTAATTGCCACAGCTTCAACGTTGGCATCTCTATTGGCGGCGTTAAGAACGTCGAATTCTTCAATATTCATCTCTACACGATTAAATGCCTGTGCTTCTCGTACGCTGCCAATATCTTCTTCCAACTTGGCAGAAAGTTCCCCAATAGTTTGTCGGGTAATGCGAAATCTCGCTCTCGCCCAACGTGCAAATAAGCTTGTGGTAAAAATCATTAATGGCACCACCAGATTGCTCAACAAACCTAGTTTGAGGTTGATTGACAGCATCGCAATTACAATGCCCACCAAACTGAAACTGTTGCCTAGCATTTGGGCAATCGTCAATCCAAATGCCTGATTCACAGTATTGACATCATTCAGTAAGCGGCTCATTAAATCGCCTGCTTCACTCCGGTCAAAAAAGCTGAGTGGTAGACTTTGGATTTTAATAAAAATGTCTTGCCTTAGTTGAGCCAGCACTCGCTGCATAATCCAGCCGACTCGAACAATTTGACCGCGAATTGCCAAGACACCAAGCCCATAGTTCAGCCCTAATAGCCCTAATAACAGCAGCAGTCCCTGCAAATTACCTTGTGCAATCAGACGATCAATCGACCAACCGAGAAAGAATGGCCCAACTGACTGGGTTATCGCCCCAATTAATACTAATGTTATGGCAAAGGGAATTTCTTTGCGATAGAGTAGCACGTATTGTAAAAAGCGCCG
Source organism: Nostoc cf. commune SO-36 (assembly GCF_023734775.1). Taxonomy (NCBI): domain Bacteria; kingdom Bacillati; phylum Cyanobacteriota; class Cyanophyceae; order Nostocales; family Nostocaceae; genus Nostoc; species Nostoc commune. The sequence goes on from NZ_AP025732.1 coordinate 4,896,358, forward strand.
CAGGGTGGAAAGTTGCGGACTCGTTTCCTCAGATGCAACAACGGGAATAGTGCCTCTCATAAAAATTTTGGATTTTAGATTTTGGATTTTAGATTAAAAGTCTTTATTACAAGGCTGCAAAAAAATTAATTATGCTAATTGGGGATCATTTTTTCTCCTTTGGTTTTACTTGAGATTCCAAAATCACACCGTAGAGTGGGCTGTTTTGCATCAATTCCTCGTGAGTGCCTTGTGCTACCAATCGTCCTTTATCCATGAGAAAAATGCGATCGGCATTCTGGACGGTACTGATGCGTTGAGCGACTACAAAGGTTGTACAAGCTTTTTGGTGCATTAAGTCATCTAATTCGGCTTGAATTTGGGCAGCAGTTTTGGCATCTACAGCCGAGGTACTATCATCCAAAATCAGAATGCTGTAATCGGTTAACAAAGTGCGAGCGATCGCAATTCGTTGTTTTTGTCCACCAGATAAGCCCACGCCCCTTTCACCTACAATCGTTTCGTAGCCATCGGGTAGACCGCTAATAAAATCGTGCATTTGGGCAGTTTTTGCAACTTCAATCACTTCTTCTAAGGTTGCATCGGGTTTGGCGTAGGTAATATTTTCGCGGATTGTGCCAGAGAAGAGAGTGGTTTCTTGAAATACAATCCCAATATGCGATCTGAGGCTTTTGAGTGTGAAACTTTTTACATCTCGTCCGTCAATGCGAACTGCTCCCTTTGTGACATCGTAAAAGCGGGGAATCAGATTCATAATTGTGCTTTTTCCCGAACCAGTCATCCCTAAAACGGCGATTAGCTCGTTGGGCTTTGTTTCAAAGGAAACTCCTTTGAGAGTTTCAGTGCTGGCTCCTGGATAGCGAAAGCAAACATTTTCAAAGGTGATTCTACCACCACAGGTAGTAAAGGGGACAGCACCGGGGCGATCGCGAATTTCTACCTCTGCATCCACAACTTCATAGACACGTTCAGCAGAAGCTGCTGCCTGAGCGATCGCGGGTGCTGCAAATCCAATCAACAAAATCGGTTGGAGAATCAACGCTAGATAAGAGTTAAACGCCACCAGTTCGCCAATGGAGAATCTACCCCCAATTACCTGCGCTCCCCCGTAAGCGAAAACTGCTAGTGTTACCAAATTACTCAGCAAAAAGATCAAGGGGAAAGTACCACGGATGGCGCTAATGGTCTTCATGTTTGCCTTGACTAGGCCATCATTCAGAGTTGTGTAACGCGATCTTTCCGTTGACTCCCGCACAAAGGCTTTTACTACCCGGATTCCTAGTAAGTTCTCTTGCAATACAGCATTCAGATTGCTCAGTTGCTCTTGTACTTGCCGAAAAAGTTTGTTATTTTTGCCGATGAATCGTCCCATTAACCATGCGGTTATAGGCACTGCTGTTAGGCTAATCAGTGCTAATCGCCAGTTCATTATTAGCAAAACCACCGAAATACTCACCAATGTGACAACTGAACCCACAACCTGAATTAAGCTAGTACCAACAAAGCTACGAATTTGCTCAATGTCGCTGGTGACACGGGTTAGTAGTTGGGAAGTCTGCGCTTGGTCATGAAAGCTGAAACTAAGATTTTGAATTTTGCTAAAAATTTTGTTTCGCAGGTCATAAGCAACACCCTGAGATGCTGCTTCTGCTAAATAGCTTTGTCCAAAGTTAAATACACCACGAGCGATCGCCGCAACTACCATCCAGGCGGCGCTATATAGTACAACTTGGAGGTTTTTTTGCGTGATACCCTCATCAATTCCCCACCGAAATAGTTGTGGAGTTAGTGCGTTGGCAAGCGTCAACAGCAACAGGCTAACCAATGCTCCCAGCGAAGTCCATCGGTAAGTGCTTAAACTCCTAAGCACACGCTGGGTTGACCGGATCGACGAATTTTCTTGGAGTTCTGGTTGCTGAACCACTGCAATTCACCCCTGTATCTTTGGAAGATTATCGTACTTTGATTGTAAAAAAACAATTAGCCATTAGACAGTGGCGAATGTGAGACATTGAGTACTTTCCTATTTGTGGTGGAAATTCTGAGTTTTGGCACAGTGGCATGGGAGAATACCTCTTTGGCAAGCATTGCGGCTAATCGAATTCAATATCTAAGAAAACCAAAGAACAAGAATAATGGCTCAAAATTTTCATAGTAATTCCCAACTTCCCTCAGATATCTCAACTATAATCAGTCACATAGCAAAGCCAAGTTCTGAATTCTACGCTCTTTTTTCAAAAGAAGAAGTTTTAGAGATAATTGAGGCATTAGAAGTTAGACGAGAAATACCTTTAAAGTATTCTTATAAAGGTAGAGGTGCAAAAAGTTGGAACGATTTTTATCTAAAATATGTTATTCCTAGATGGTATGGAAGAGTTAATGTAGAAATTGACCTTCTAAAAGATAATTTTCAATATTTGAATAGCAATATCCCCACTGGGAAAAAAGTCAACATTGTAGACGTCGGTGCAGGAAATTCATATCCTGTGAAAAAATTTATCCGCGAACTAAATAAATTAGGCAAGGTTAATAAATATATTGCCTTAGATATTAGTGAAGAATTACTTCATGTATCTAAAAATAATTTTACAAAATGGTTTCCTTTGGTTGACTTTATCAGTTCACCAATTGACATAGAAAATAGCTGCGTACCCAAAATTTTATTTCAAAATCAACTTATTCATGAGAATGACGACACAGCAAAAATATTTTTACACTTAGGAGTTACCATTGGCAATCATCAAAATAGAGATAAGGTACTCAAAAACTTTAGAGATAGCATGGGGAAAAATGATTTTCTAGTATTCACTAATGAAATTGGTTCTAACTCGCAGTGGAATGGCATAGTTAGAGGTGGCTGCAAGTATCATGTAGACGAAATATATGGGTGGGTTAAAAATAAGATTGGGATTAAATCTGAAGATTGCGAACTTATAAGAAAATATGATTTAAGAATAGATAGTATAGTCGCTAATCTTAAATTCCTTCATGATTATACTATAAATTTTAGTCGGATGGGGATAGATAAAAATATTGAAATATCTGAAGGTGAAGAAATTACTATTTGGCGACATCACAAGTATGAAATGCCTAAATTATTACAAGAAATAGAACGTTCTGGACTACAACTTCTGCACTATAGTACTGACAAAAACAAATCACATATCATGGTGATTTGTAAGGTTGCTAGTAATTAAGGAACGTGGATTAAATAAAAAACCTGAAATAGCTGATTAACCAAGATTTTACCCGACCTTAACCCTCCCATTGGAAAAGCCAGAAGGCAATTTGGTCAACTAAAAAATTAGAAGTACAAGCGGCTTTGATTCGTGAGGTTTTTCTGGAATCTCAGGGCATCAAAATTTAGAACAGCTACAGAGATATTTAGAAGTGACTGAGGATCAGGTATTGGGAGCGGCGGCTCATCAAGTCCAATCACGTAACTTTCGGAGCTGCTCATTTCACCTTATATGTATTTCTTTAGAGCGATTAAGTTGCGCTCTGTGCTAGCTAGATTAGGCATTAGAAATAACTAACAGCTATCTGGTTTTAACGAAGGAGATTATTGATATGGTTGAGAGTAAGCAAGCTTTAGACAAACAGGTTGAAAATGCTAACCGCACGACAACGGGTCAATCCTATGCTGATTCAACTGGTACAAACATAGATGCTGGAGCATCTGGAATCGAGTATGCTAACCGTACAACAGCAGGTCAATCTTATACTGGTTCAACTGACACAACTATAGATGCTGGAGTATCTAGACCTGCAAATGCTCCTACAATTAAGCCTCAATCCGATGTTCGTCCAACAAACGGAGGTAGCAATACTACATTAAATAGAGCGCTAATAGGAGGACTCATTGGTGTTACGTTAGGCTCATTAGCTGGCGCTTTCGCTGGTAAAAGAGTAGGTCAAGGCTTTAAGCACACTGTAAAAGGTATAGGAGACGCATCAAAGACTATTAGTGATGGTCTTGGTCAAACTGCAAAAGGTCTAGGGGACGCGGCAAAGAGTGTCGCTGAGGGTACTATCCAAGCTGTTGTAGGTGGTACAATCGACACCGTAGAAGGGGTTGCTGACGTAGCCAAGCAAACTACTGTAGGAACACTGGACGCATTGCAGAGTACAGCAAAGGGTGTTAATCAAGCTGTACAAGTTGCTGGGGATACAGTAAAGGATGCAACAGAAAATGTCGTTGAGGGAATTAAGCAAACCACGGTAGTAACACTAGACGCAGTACAAAGTACAGCAGAGGGTATTAATCAAGCTGTACAAGGTGCTGCGGACAAGGCAAAAGATACAGCAGAAAATGTTGCTGACGTAGCCAAGGAAACCACTGTAGGAACACTAGACGCAGTACAGAGTACAGCAGAAGGTGCTAATGAAGCTGTACAAAGTGCTGCGGACAAAGCAAAGGATACAGCAGAAAATGTTAAACCATCTGAAAATTACAGCAATCAACATAAGCGGAAATAGTTGCAACTAACCCGTAAATCAAGAATGATGAAATTGGTATAGGAGATATAGACCGTACCTCGACCTTCTATATTCCAATACGGTTCAGTTAAGCAATTTTTTCCTTCTCTTTCTTGTCTCTGCGTCCTCTGCGCCTTGGCGGTTCGTTAAAAAATTGACTTTGATAACAGAGTTTTAGCCTTAACTGAACCGTATTGTTCTATATTCCAGATTCAGATCAGACAAAGGGGGTTTTTCAAAAGTCCCTTATGTCTATAAATGAATGAATACCAATAGCTTCTGTTAAAGAAGACTCATTTTCAGAAAAAAGTGCTTGGCTTTAGTAACTCTTAGAAACAGACGCATAGGATTGCAAACCAATAATTTTCTGAGTTTGTAGCTGAGAGAAGTCTAATAAAGCAGTTTTTAAAGATTAAGGATAAGCAATAGTTGCTTTTTTCAAAGGACATATAGCGTTTCCTAAGCAGATAAAGTACACCCAAATCTTTTTTATCAAGGTTAGTAGCTTTGAAAACGTACCTCACTAGATCGGGAACCGCTATATATTTATTCCTTCTACTTTAAGGACTACTTGCAAACATAGAAAATTCATGAATTATTGGTTACTAGACAACTTACGTTTTTCCAACTTAAACTCTGGGAGACTAAGAAAAAACGTCTAGGTATTGTTTTTCTGTCTTATTACAAAAGAGAAGATTATTATGAATGGAAATCAACAGTTTTCACAGCCTGAAGGAAATATTGATATGTCTACAGATCAAGCCAATAATTATACAGCAGGTAAAAGCACGAATAATGACTTAGCTAAAGTAGCGTTTGGAGCGCTCATTGGTGCTACATTGGGTGCGCTAGCTGCGGCTTTAACTATTAAGGGTACAACCGAAAAAGTTGACAAAACTGTAAAAAATGTAGGAAATGCGGTAAAGGGTGCCACTGGGAGTTTTAATCAAACTGTAAAAACTGTAGGAAACGCAATAAAGACTGTAGCTGACAGTGTTAACGAAACTGTAAAAGATGTAGGGGATGCTGTTAAAGATACAGCTTTGGACGTTAACGGCATTGCAATAGATACAGTGGATGCTGTTAAAGGTACAGCTGTAGGCGTTAACGATACTATAAAAAATACAGTGGATATTGTTAAGGGTGCAACTGAAGGTGTTAAAGACACTGTAAAAGGTACAGTGGACGTAGACAAGAGTGGAGTTGAGGATGACACTCTATCTGCTAGTGAGAACGCTAATATACCTAATGACCAGACAACATACATTTTGGTTCCACTAGACAAAAAGCAGTAACAGGCAAATTCTGCCTTCATCATCAGCACTAAACTATAAGAAGAATTGTAGGTTGGGTTGAGGAACAAAACCCAACATTTTCAGTAGTTTGTTGGGTTTCATTTTGTTCAACATCTAGGGCAGATCAAATATTTATGATAAAACTAACAAATCACTTGGATTGAGCTTGTGTATACATTAAATGTACATCAAACGCGGTCTAGGTTGAGGAACTGGACGCCCTAAATCTTTAGCCGTTTCTATCCATTCATGCACAACTAACTCTACATTATGTAAGGCTTCTTGATAACTATCGCCGTCAGCAGCACAGCCTGCTAATTCTGGTACTTCAGCAATAAAGGCTTGATCTAATTCACTCCAGTAGAGAATAATTTCATACCGAAACATCATTTTTAGTTCCTAGCTTATACTTGATAATCACTGCCCTAACTTGTTTAATTTGATAGCTTTTGGCTTTTCCTTTTTTGTGTTGTAGGTTCAATATTTCCTCAACATCGGCTTTGATAAAAATACGATGATCGCCACGAATCCGTTCCTCAAACCCTAATTTATATAAAAGTTGCCACAGTTGGGCAAAAGGGATTTCTGTATCAGAAGTCCCAGAGAGAATTTTTTCTAAGATTTTGTCTTGCTGACTCACGTTTTTCTAACTGTCTTAATGTTTCTATAGTCTCATATTTATTTAAAATCAGGCTATACAAAAGCAAAACTATAGAACTAGTATAGCTTCGCTACTTTTCTACAATCCTTTATCGTAGCGTTCCGCAGGAAAGGTATCACCAATTTATCAGTCATATAGACAACTACAGAGGGCAAATTGTTGAGATTGCTCATATCATAATGCTGAGGTATAAATCCATCTCAGTTAATCTTAGTATTGAGTAAGAAATATTACACGATTATGAAAAAGCAAATTCTAGGTGCAGCTGTATTTTTAACCACGATTAGTTTGACAACAACCGTACAAGCAGCAAATTCTGAACACGTTAGACAGTTATTAGCAACTAAACAATGTCAAAACTGTGATTTGAGCAGTGCAGGTTTAGTGATGGCTGACTTATCTGGAGCTAATTTGAGCGGTGCTAATCTTACAGGTGCTAACCTCAGCCGTGCAAACTTGAGCGGCGCAGATTTGCGGGGTGCAAACTTGAGTGGCGCTAGTTTATTTGGTGTTAACCTGAGCGAAGCTAAATTTAATGGAGCAAATTTGACGGGTGCTGATTTGAGAAATAGTTATTTAGCAAATGCAGAACTGACTGGTGCTTACCTGAATGGTGCTAACTTTCAGGGTGCAGTTGGCATACCATCACAAATTGCTTCACCAGAAGAATTTTATGCTTTGGGTGTAGCAGAAGGGCAAAAAGGCAACCAACAACAAGCAATCAGTTATTTTAATCAAGCGATCGCTATTAAACCAGAATATGCGGGTGCTTATTTAGCTCGCGGTGTCGCCCGTTACCAAATACTAGATAGACAAGGTGCATTTCAAGATGCCCAAATTGCTGAAAAGTTGTTTACATCCCAAAGCAATACCCCTGGAACCCAAACAGCCCAAGCTTTTATTAAAGAACTGCAAACACCCGTAAATGAAAAAGTGAGTGCTGGTAGCCCCAGTTTTGTTGACTTTTTAGGAAGTCTAGGCTCAGTCTTACTCCAGTTCTTTCCTTTTTAAAGGGGATAATAACAAATGACAAATGACAAATAACAAATGACTTTATCTCAGGAATTATGGGCAGCAAATCAAGACTTAGCCCAAGCTTGCCTAAAGCATCCTTTCGTTCAAGGCATTGGCGATGGTACTCTTGAGCAAGCTAAATTTGCTTACTACGTAGGGCAAGATGCTTTTTTTTTAGAAGCTTTTGCCCGTGCGTACAGTATCGCCGCAGCTAAAGCACCAGACTGGTTGGGTTTCACCACATTTCATAACCTAGCTAGTGGAGTTTTAGAAGAACTGCGGTTGCATAGTGGTTATGCTTCTCAGTGGGGAGTAAATTTGCATTCTGTCGAACCTGCATCAGCTACCCGCCACTATACTGACTTTTTGTTAGCAACTGCTTGGGGTGGAGATGTAGGCTTAACTGCTGCGGCGATGTCTCCCTGTATGCGTTTGTATGCCTTTTTGGGAGAAAAGTTAGCTGCTAACGGCATTCCTAATCATCAATATGCAGACTGGATTCGTACTTACAGCAGTGCAGATTTTCAACCACTAACACAACAATTAGAAAATTTGGTTGACAATTATGCCGCTACTAATTCTGTTGTGCATTCAACCTATCGTTATGCGATGTTTTGCGAACGCGACTTTTTTCAAGCTGCGTGGATTTTGGAGTAAGGTAGCGCAACTAGCTGTGCTACCTTATGAACTTAACGAATAATAGCTGCTCTATTAGGTAAAATAAAATTAGACATTGCTCAAGCTGCCTTTGCCGTTAGTTGTAGTTTGGGTAGGTTGAGTTGTCAGAACCGCAACAACTGAAGGAACTTGTGAAATAGATTTTTGACTAGTACTCCGCTTTCGGGTAGAGCCGCCTGCCTTTGAATACTCCATGCTGTTTCTACCGTAGACAGTCGCAACTCCAGTAAGCATCCTTTCAGAAAGTTCCGAGAGTGTTTCCTCCATTTCAGTTATCGTCTTACGAGATTCATCAAGATTAGACAAAAGCGTATTATAAGCTTCTAGCGTGGCACGGGTGTTATCAATAAGGCGGGTGTAAGCCTCAATGCTTAGTCCATGCCCTAAATCTAGATTCCCATTGATAGATTTGAGTAGGGCGAGGCGGCGTTGAGCTTTGTCTACAGCAGCAGAACCGCGAGTTTTTAAAGACATGGGAGATATTCCTGGAATACTTCTATTTCAACATACTCGCGTGCGCTTCTGCGTGAGAAGAGTAATTTTATGGATTTAATTTAGACTTGATATTTAAGATTTACCATGTGTTTATACTTACTAATTTATATTTGTTTCTTGTTTGGAGATGAACACAATTAGCAAATGTTGTCGCTCAACAAGCAAATGTTGTCGCTCAACAAGCAAATGCTGTCGCTCAACAAGCAAATGCGATCGCCCAACAAGCAAATGCTGTCGCTCAACAAGCAAATGCTGTCGCTCAACAAGCAAATGTTGTCGCTCAACAAGCAAATGCGATCGCCCAACAAGCAAATGTTGTCGCTCAACAAGCAAATGTTGTCGCTCAACAAGCAAATACTGTCGCTCAACAAGCAAATGCGATCGCTTAGGCAATTATGATTGTTGTTGGATTGCTGAGTGGGGAAAAGTGTTTTATTCTAGCTCATACATCTGTTTATGTTTGGCTAAAAGCTCTTGATATTTCTCATTTGTCTTTGCTTCTACCCACTTGGCTTTAAATATTGCTGCCGATTCCGCTTTCACTGGGTCTACTTCATAGGGAAGAATTTCTTTTTTGGAATTTGAATCTTCCGAATTTTTTTTATACTTTCTGCCGCTTTTATGATTAGCATAACGGCGAGAGCGAGTATAACCCATTTGGATAAACTTTCGTGCCATATCTGCGCCGACAAAATCATCTTTCTCTAAATAATCAAGAAAAATCTCGTAAATTTTTTCACTCGACTCTCTAGCAATCTCAGGAGTTTTGAATCGCCAGTAAGGAAGAATTTCTGATTTGTATGGTTCAACCAAAAGTACACCCTGCTCACCCTTCCCAACGCGATAGAGTTCAGGATGTTGGCGAAAATCAATAATTTTAAAGTCTAAAGAATAATCAAAAGCCATGATAGATTTTTATTAGAAATAGTAAACTTTAAAAAAAAGTTCAACTTCTATCTAAGTATTGAGATTTCTTTGATTATGCTATCTAGCACCCAATCCGTGAACAGTGTCCTTGCGCCAGGAAACCTGCGTAAAGTGCATCACATTGCGCTCAACGTCCAGGATATGCAAGCTTCGCGCTACTTTTATGGCACAATCCTGGGTTTGCATGAACTCACAGGCGACGAAGTACCCGCAACCCTGGTGGAACTTGTCGCATCTGGAAAAGTAGCCAACTTCATCACCCCCGATGGTACAATTCTAGATTTATTTGGGGAACCCGAACTATCACCACCAAATCCAGATCCAGAAAAGACCTTCACTAGAGCCTACCATCTAGCCTTTGACATCGATCCGCAGTTATTCGATCGCGCGGTGACAGTGATCAGAGAAAATAAAATAGCGATCGCACACGGCCCAGTCACTCGTCCTACTGGTAGAGGAGTATATTTTTACGATCCAGATGGCTTTATGATTGAAATTCGTTGCGATCCAGAAGTCCATTAAATAATTATTTGTCAGTAAAAACGGGCAATACTTCTATGACAGCACTGACATTAAACCTGAATTCAATTCTTAAACTGACAAGAGAGCAGTTTTATCAGTTGTGTCAAGAAAACCCCGATTTACAATTAGAACGCAATGCCCAAGGAGAACTAGTCATAATGCCACCGACTGGAGGAGAAACTGGAAGAAGTAATGTTAACTTAATTCTGCAATTAGCATCATGGAATGAACAAAAGCAACTAGGTGAAGTTTTTGATTCTTCCACTGGATTTACATTACCAAATGGTGCTGACCGTTCTCCTGATGTTTCTTGGGTAGAAAAATATCGTTGGGATAGTTTGACAATAGAACAAAAAGAGAAATTTATTCCTTTATGTCCTGATTTTATAATTGAAATAATGTCACCATTTGACACTTTGAAAAAAGTTCAAGAAAAAATGTATGAGTATATGTCAAATGGGTGTCGTTTAGGTTGGCTAATAAATCGAAAAAAACAGGAGGTAGAAATTTATCGTCCTGGACAAGATGTGGAAGTTGTAAAATCACCTCAAACTATTTCTGGAGAAAGTGTTTTACCTGATTTTGTACTAAATCTGAAAAAAATTTGGGTATGATAATGTTTTAAAATACTCAAAGGGATAAAACAAAATTGAGAAATCATATTTGCCTAAAGTGGCAACAATTCTTTAAAAAACACTACTTGATTTACTATGACCGCGAAACTCACGCAACTATTTAAAGTAATTGAAGACACGATCGCAAAACCGCCAATTCCACACGAACCATACAAGCAATCATTGAAAGCCTGGGCGATGTATTGTTTGCGAGACAAAGGTTTTATAGTCGCTTATGCTCAAAATGCCGACTTTGCCATTGAAAGAAAACGTGAAGAAAAGCTATATTTTAAAGTTTCAAACAGCCCTGATGATTTAGATAATTCTGTTAGCTGGATTGTTTGGGATAGTGTAACCAAAAGCGCCAGTCTCATTCCCCAAAAAATAGACTGATGGCAAAATAGTCATCAAATATTTTCCTGATTCTTTAACTATTCTGACTCCTGTTAGCGATAGCGGGGCGTTTAGCCCATTCTGACTCCTGAATTCTAAGCTAAAAATCTTTTAATTTGCATCCTCAAAAAAATGAATCTCTTGTGGGGTGGGCATCTTGCCCGCCCTAGTTGTGCAAATTAAATGCGCGACAGCTTAACTAGACAACTGCTGCACAAATATTTGATGTTCTGGCGAATTTAATCCCAACTGCAACACAGCCAATACTTGCTGCATATTGCCAGCAAGTAAATCAAACATTGATAACCACAAGCCAGGAAATACTTGACTTTTGATAATCCCATCCGCGTCCACTTCTAAAGAGATATATTCTCCTTGTTGCAGGCGAAACCAATCTAATTTGTTTTCAAATATTTGCCAAACAATGTATTCTTTTACCCCATTACGACCATAGACTTTTTTCTTGTCATGTAAATCAATAGCAACACTGCTAGCTGCTATCTCTATTACCAGTTCTGGCGCACCTTCAATGTAATCATTATCACTCAAACGAGATTGCCCGTTAGCTGCTGGTGTAATTAATAGCACTCCATCTGGTTGCGGTTCATTGTCTCGATCTAAGCGGACTGTTGGCTCAATTCCCAATCTCACACCAGGAGTTGATGCTTCATAAACTCCTAACCAAGTGATTGTATGACCATGTGGTTCAGCATGACTTTCAAAGCGTAATGGGGATGCCAAATATACAACTCCTTCAATTAATTCTGCCTTTTGATGATGGGGCATTGCTTGATATCGCCGTTCAAATTCGTAGCGAGTGAGGCGATCGCCATTTTCTAAAGGAGGAATTCGTTGCTTGAGTGATAGGTTGACCATGATTTTCTGCTCTGGCAAGAAGTCTTACTTTAATTATGGCTTGGTACATATTTTTCTACGGAAATACTACCCAAGCCTCATTTTGTTAATAAATCGCTAGAATCAGGTTTTTCAAATACCATTAAATGCTGTTGAGGTAACAGGTTTTTAGTTTCCCGCCAAACCAAACCAACAGCTTGCATTTCTTTACGGACTTGCTTTTGAGTCATCTTGTGCAGACCTTTAATCATAATAAAGGGATTTTCACCCCGGTACTCAACCAGCACCACCCGGCCACCTGGTTTAAGTGCTTTGACAATTCCTTGCATCACTTCTTGGGGATACTCAAGTTCATGATAAGCATCTACCATCAACGCCAAATCGATACTTTCAGAAGGTAAGTTGGGGTCGCTAAGAGTTGCCAAAACAGGCTCAACATTGGTGATATTTTTCTCTTTTTTGAATAACTCAATAATTTCCAACATTTCGGGCTGAACATCTACAGCCAACACTTTCCCTGCTGTTAATAAAGGCGCGATGCGAAAGCTTAAATAACCTGTACCAGCGCCAATATCTGCCACTACATCATTAGGTTTCAGATTGAGGACGTTAACTACCTTACTTGGCTGTTCTTCTCCCTCTCTACTTGGACGTTCTAGCCAGCCAGCGCCAGTGTATCCCATAACTTTGGCAATTTCGCGCCCCATGTAATATTTGCCGATACCATCTGGACTATGGATTATCCGTTGTTCGTAAACAGTGCGGGATGAAGTCGCGGCTTGTACTGTCAGCGTTGGATTCAGCAGCAAGCAACTTAATATCACAACAAAAGTTACTATAAAGTAGAGAAATTTTGACATTTGTTTATGACTGATCTGGATAATTATAAGCAGAAACTAAAAGAATTTTATGGTAGTAGAACGACTTATGACCATGAGAAAGGTACTCGCCATCCTTTAGAAGCCAAGATTTTACTTGAATTTGTACCGCTAGGACTGGGGCAGAAAATCCTTGATGTAGCGACTGGAACAGGTTTATTGGCGATACCCGCAGCTGAAAAAGTTGGTTCTGAGGGTTATGTGATTGGGATTGACATGACTCCTGGAATGTTGCATCAAGCAAGACTGAAGATTGCCGCAGCAAAGTTAGAAAATATTGAGTTGATTGAGGCAGATGCAGAATATTTCCACTTTAGTGATAGTAGTTTTGATGTTGTCTTTTGCTGTGAAGCAATTGTACTTTTTCCTGATATCCTTGCTATTTTGCAAAAGTGGTATCGCTTCTTGAAAACAGGAGGATTTGTGGCATTTACCTGTCCTCCCGAAACTGCTTATATGGCATCTCTTCAGCAGAGTGTCTGCGCTAAAGTTTTAGATGTATCGCTACCACATATCCTTGAAACTCTTGGGACTCCAGAGAAATGTCGTAATTTGCTCATTCAGGCAGGTTTTAGAGATATCGAAATTAAGATTGAGCCATCGGGACGTTATCGCCCTCTAAGGGATAAAGAATTATCTGAGATCGCAATGAATATAAATTTTAAAGGTAATCCTTTGTTGTCAAAATTATCACAAAAACAATTAAATCAGTTGCAAGTTGAGTACAAAGCAGAAATTGAGAAACTAGCAACTGATCGAGGTATTTGGGAAGACACGACAAAGTTCTTTGTTCGCGCTCGAAAATAAGTTTTACCTTAGCGCGAACCCCTGAAAGTGACCGATCTTTGCAAATTAGCTAGAGCGCGATTGTAATCTAAAATAGCTGTGACTCGATTACCTTCTGCTGTTGTCAGGTCATTTTCAGCAGCGATCACTTCTGTTTGAGTACCCACACCAGCTTGGAACCTCAGCCTTGCTAAATTCAGAGCTTCTCTGGCTTGATTTAAAGCCACAGTAGAAGTCTGCACATTATCTAAATTAGATTGCAATTGAGAGTAGAACTGTTCTACATCAAAGCGAATTAGGTCGCGCTGGCTAGCAAATTGAGTCTCTGCGATCGCAATATTAGCTCTCGACTGATCCGCCCTTGCTCTTGCGGCTCCCCCATCAAACAAATTTAGATTTCCTTGAATTCCTACTGAATAGCTATCATTAATGCTAACACTATCATCAAACCGATCTCGCAGGTTGTAATTGCCTGCCAAACTAATTTGCGGCCCTAGCTGTGAAAGCGCCTGTCGTCGCTGTTGCTCGTTAATATTACGTTGTGCTAATTGCTGTTGCAGTTCTGGACGATTTTGAAAAGCTCTGACAATAGTTTCTTCCAGTGTTGGCTGCCAAAGTCCCACTAATTGCACAGGATCTGCTGCGCTGATATCAACTGATTGTGACAAACTTAACAGAGTTGCAAGCTGACGACGGGCAATTTGCTGCCGTGAAATAGCATTAACCAGTAGTTGTTGGGCATTTGCTAAATTCACCTGAGATTGTAGCACATCAAACCGCGTACCCACTCCAGCCTGTTCTCTGGCTTGAGTATCCCGCAAACTAGCCTGGGCATTCTCCACAGCAGACCGATTAATTCTTACTTCTTCATCGGCTTGTTGCAAATTGTAGTATTGGGTGGTGACATTCAAGCTAATTGTCAAAGACTGACTTTCAACATTTAATTCATCTACCCTTAGCTGTTCCTCGGCTGCTTGGATAGTAGCTTGTCGGTTCCCAGAATTATAAAGATTATAATTCAGTTGTGCTGAACCATTGAAAGAGGTGCTGGCTTGAGATGAGTTGCTAGTAAAGGCATTCCCACTATTAGTTAGACTACTGTCGATTCCCACAGTAGGAAACAAGGCAGCTTGGGACTCGCGTACCGCCGAGCGACTGCGTTCTACCTGTAATATGGCTATCTGTAAGTCTTGATTGTTGCGCTTTGCTAGTTCCAAAGCTTGTGCCAAACTGATTGGCACAGTTCCCTGAATCTTTACTTCCTCCGGTTTGGTAGGAAATTGCAGAGGATTGGGATTGGGGTTGAGGTAATCAGGAACCTGTACACGACTTGAGGGATTTGGCGGTTTTGGGGGAGTTGCTGCACTTGCTAAACTTGGAAGAATAGCGATACTTGACGGCAAGGCCATTGTTAAGGCTAGGCTAACCCAGGTAGAACGCACGAAGAATAAGCTGAAATTCATAATCTAGTCATTAATTGGATTTATTTAAGGATAAAATCAAAAGTTTTCATCCTAATGGCTCTACGTCTAAATTTTAAATTCTCCGTTATAGGGTTGATATTAACAAATTAGCCGACAATCAAACCATCCTGAACTCGAATAATTCTTCTGGTTTGAGCAGCAATATCTGGCTCATGGGTGACAATCACAATTGTGATTCCTTGGTCATTAAGTTCAGTCAGCAAACTCATCACCTCATGGGAAGTTTCAGTATCTAAAGCTCCTGTTGGCTCATCTGCCAAAACCAATGCAGGTCGGTTGACCAAAGCACGAGCGATCGCTACCCGTTGTTGTTGTCCCCCAGATAGTTGACTAGGACGGTTAGCTGTGCGTCCCCCTAATCCTACCTTGTCTAGGGCTTCTAATGCCCTTTCACGACGTTTTGGCTTAGGCAAGTTAGCATAAACCATTGGTAACATGACATTTTCCAGTGCTGTCGCCCGCGCCAATAGGTTAAATTGTTGGAAAACAAAACCTATTCTTTGGTTACGGATATAGGCTAATTCATCATCATCAAAAGTCGTTAGGTTTCTGCCTTCAAAAATATAGTCTCCAGTCGTCGGACGATCCAGACATCCCAAAATATTCATAAGCGTGGATTTACCCGAACCTGACGCACCCATAATGGAAACATATTCCCCTTCCTCAATGGAGAGTTCAATTCCCTTGAGTATGGGAACACTAACTTCTCCCAAGTGGTAAGTTTTGGTAATAGATTCCATCCAAATCATTGTTGGCATAAGAATTAGTAGTTACGAATTACGAATTACGAATTACGAATTACGAATTACGAATTACGAATTATTTAGTCACTTCTTAAAGCAGTTATCGGATCTAATTTAGATGCGTTCCGTGCTGGAATAACCCCGGCGACTAAGCCAACGCTTAATGAGAGTACAAAACCAGCAATAATCGATAATAAAGAAATTACAAACGGAAATTTGAAAATGCTTGCAGCTATAAAAGCTAATAAAACGCCAGTTGTCATGCCAATAAGTCCGCCGACAATGGAAATAACGATCGCTTCAGCTAAAAATTGATTAAGTATTGCCGAATTGGTGGCTCCTACGGCTTTGCGAATCCCAATTTCTCGCGTCCGCTCAACCACGGAAACCAGCATAATGTTGGCAATACCAATTCCACCTACCACCAAAGAAATTCCGGCGATCGCAACTACCATCACTGTAAATAAACCCACAATATTAGTGAAGGTACTAACAATATCAGCTTGATTGGTCAGCCGAAAATCATCAGCTTGTGGCGGATAAATGTTGTGACGCAGGCGTAAGAGATTGGTGACTTGAAACTGAGCGGCTTCTAATTCTTCCTGATTAGCACCTTTGACTAAAATTCCATTTACAGAAACGCCTACCAGGGCATTGTTTCCAACTAGTCTCTTCGACATACTAGTTAGAGGAATGAAAATCTGGTCATCTCGATCCATCGGCCCCTGAGAACCTTTAGGTTCCATCACCCCAATCACTTCATAAGCTTCTCCCTGAATGCGAATTCTCTCACCGATGACATTGGTACTCTGTCCAAAAAGTGTTCTTTGAACTGTAGGGCCAAGAATGGCAACCTGTGCGGTAGTATCTAGTTCTTCTTGAGTAAAATATCTCCCTTGTTGGGGATGGGTATTTCTAACTTCTGGATAATTCAAATCTGTGCCATAAATGGTTGTTGAGGTGTTCTGTCCTGCATATACCACTTGAGCGTTTCGTTGGAGATAGGCAGAAACCATCTGTGCTGATGGCGCTTGTGTAGCGATCGCTTTTGCATCTTCCCAAGTCAAGGTACTGCTAGAACCTACCCCTTGACGGACATTTCCGCTTCTTGCCGCACCCGCCAAAATTTGGATCACATCTGTACCCAATGCTTGTATCTGTTGTTCAACCCCCTTTTGCACTCCCTGACCAACAGAAGTAATCGCAATGACTGAAGAAATCCCAATAATCACGCCCAACATCGTTAAACCTGTGCGTAATTTGTTACTCCACAGAGTCTCTGCCGCCATTGTCAAAATTTCTAACAATGGTACTGTGCGGGTATTCTTAGCTTTCTTAGAGCCGCTAAATATCTTAAACATAAAGTTTTATTTGAAACTCAATACAATTCAGTTAAGCATTTCTTCCTTCTCTTCTTTGGCGTCCTTCAGGTGGTGTCTCGTAGAAATTGCGGTTCGTTAAAAGAGTTAAGCCTAGTACCGCAAGGCGAAAGTCAGCCCCTTCCCTACGGGACGCTACGCGAACGGAAAAGTCAAAAGTCAAGCTGAGTTTTGTATTCATTACCACCTCTGAATTTGGCAGTTGAACCTTTTTACTCGGTATTTGAACCTTTTTACTCGGCAGTTGAACCTTTTTACTCGGCAGTTGAGCCTTTTTACTCGGCAGTTGAGCCTTTTTACTCGGCAGTTGAGCCTTTTTACTCGGCAGTTGAGCCTTTTTACTCGGCAGTTGAGCCTTTTTACTCGGCAGTTGAGCCAAACCGTATTGATTTAAAACTAACTTTAAGGGGAACCACCGCCTTGACGACCACCACCAGTTCCTCTTCCTCCTCCGCCTCCGCCTAGACCAGGCAAAACTCCTCCTCGTGGTGTTGATTGCGGACGTGATCCTGGAGGGAAACTGAGTAATACCCTCTCGTCTCCTGTCAATCCAGACTTAACTTCGGTAAAGTTATTTGCAGTGACGCCAGTTTCAATGCGAGTAAATACAGGTTTGTTATCTGCTCCAGGCACATATACACCTGTGGCATTTTGTTGGCGCACGACTGAGGCGGTTGGCACTACTAAAGCATTTTCAACTTGACCGACTTGAAAATCTACTTCCGCATTCATCCCAGACCGCAGTAGCCTTTCTGGGTCTGAAAGCGATACTCTGACTTCAAAACTGGTGACGTTTTGCGCGACTATTGCTTGGGCAGCGATTTGGCTGACTTTACCTTCAAAGGTTTTTCCTGGGTAGGCATCTGCTTGAATCGAGACTTTTTGACCAAGGCTGATTTTGGAAATGTTTGTTTCCGCTAAACTGGCGACAATCTCATTTGTTGAAGCTAGAGACAAGATTGAAGAAGAAGAAGAAGAAGCTACTTCACTACTAGCGGTTGTGGGTGTCACGAAAGCACCGGGATCAGCAAACTTCTTTGTCACCACACCATCAAAAGGGGCGCGAATAATCGTGTCATTAATTTGAGCTTGGATGTTTTGCAGCGAACCACGAGCAGATGTTACCTGGGCACGGGCTGCGTCAATATCTTCTTGGCGTGTACCCGCTTTCACAAGTGCCAAAGCTTGCTGTCTCTGCTTCACCACAGCTCGGGCTTGCTCGATGTCTTCTGGACGTGACCCGGCTTTTTGCAACCCCAGTGCTTGCTGTACTTCATTTACGTTAGCTTGGGCGCTGTCACGATTAGAACGGCTTTGGTTAAGAGTCTGAAGGGAAATACCGCCTGCATTGTAAAGTTGTTGATTACGAACCAAATCATCTTCTGCTTGGCGAAGGGCAGCTTGAGCGCTTTGCAAGCGTGCCTGTGCTTGGGCAATATCTTGAGAGCGATTACCTGCTTGTACCTTTTGTAAATTTGCCTGGGCTTCGTCTAATACTCCTTGGGCTTGAGCAATATCTTGAGGACGATTCCCTGCGATCGCTTTTTGCAAATTCGCCTCGGCTTGTGCCAATTGTCCTTGAGCCGAGGTAAGTTGTCCCCGCAGGTTAGAATCATCCATGTAAGCGACAATCTGTCCTTGTTTGACGAGATCCCCTTCCTTGGCCAGCAGTGTTTTCAAGATGCCGGAATTTTTCGGGCTGAGGTTAATTGACCGTTCAGGCTTCACCGTTCCGTTTGCTGAAACTGTCATTGTTAAACTCTGCCTTTGTACAGGTCTTGTCAGTACCCGACGGCTGGCTTCTTGCCTGGAAACAACAGCTACTTGGTAATAAACTGCATAGCCAATTCCCCCCAAAAGGCAAAAAGCAATTAGCCAAGAGAGCCAATTACGTCTGCCCTTTTTTTCTTTACCTCTGGAACTAAAATTGGTGAATCTACGGCTTTTGATGTATCAATTTTCATATCCATTTTTTCTATAAGGAACGGCTACCGAGCTAGTTATTCACGGCTAAAACTATAGCCTGGTAGCCCTATACTGACAATGATTTTGAGTTTTTAGTGTTTTAAAGGTTTATTTGCAGTACCAATCCACTAGGAAGTCTGAAGTAATCATCACGCACTCTCACTAATCTTCCAGATGGAACAACTTCCTGATTAGGAAGAAGAATATCTCCGTTAGGAAGTCTGTAATAACCTTGATTACGCAGTCTGACTATGGATCTAGCAGGAATAATTTGCCCATTGGGATATCTGATATCACCATTGCCAAGTCTGACTACTCTGCTATAGGGTTGGTTGTTACGGTTCCAATTGTCCCTGTCTCTAGAGTTTCTGACTTCTCCAGGATAGGGTCTGCCGTTACGGTTCCAATTGTCCCTGTCTCTAGAGTTTCTGACTTCTCCAGGATAGGGTCTGCCGTTACGGTTCCAATTATCCCTGTCTCTAGAGTTTCTGACTTCTCTAGGATAGGGTCTGCCGTTACGGTTCCAATTGCCCCTGTCTCCAGGGTTTATGACTTCTACAGGATAGGGTCTGTTGTCGCGATCCCAATTTTGATCGCGATCGCCAACAACGTAGACTTTTGTCTGGGCACTTGCAGGCGCAGTCAAGAGAGTGGGAACAATGATTAGAGCAGCAGCAGCTAAAACTATCGATACACGCTTTGGTTTCAACATGAAATTGACTCCTTATTTACATTAAAGTTCTACCCTGCTGAGGTTTGGATTCAGCAATTTTAGACAGTTACTTTGGTTTTGACATCAATCAAAGTGTTTAATATTTACCTCGTCGTATAAATTCATACATAATAATTATTGATCAAAAAGTTGAAACCGATGTATGACCAAAGTCATTAGTAATTCCAGACTGATGTATGACCAAAGTCACCAGTTTTTCAATGCTCATTCCCCAAGATTGGCGAGATTTTGCTACCGTCAACAGCAGAGATCGTTTAAGCTAGCTGAAAGATTCTTTGATTAGTGGCTTAAAGGCGGTAGTGTGCCTAAACATGTTCGTTTGATTTCTTTTCTAATGATCTGTAGTTTGTGGAGTATGCCAAAAGCCGCTAACGCGCAGGCATTAATACCCCATACACTGCAACTAGATGCGACAAAGTTAGAGAAGCAGGGGTTGAGCTTGGCACAAGAGGCGGCTCAACTAGCTCAGTTCCAACAGGTTGAATTAGCTTTGCCACGAGCGCGGCTGGCTAGTCAATTGGCTCCTGGGAATGATAAAGTGTGGTTGCTCTTAGGTGGATTGCAAATACAAACTAAAGAGTTTGACGGGGCGATCGCTAGTCTGAAAAAAGCGCAATCTATCAACCCCAAAAATGGTGATATTTTGTTTGCTTTGGGATCAGCTAATTTTCAGCAGAAAAATTACCAGGCTGCTGTTGTCAATTATCAAGATGGTTTAAAGTTAAAACCCAATGATCCAGAGGGGTTATTCGATTTGGGTAATGCTTACTTTATGCTGGGTCGATTGCCAGATGCGATCGCACAGTACGATAAGGCAGTCTCTCAAGATAAAAAATTCTGGCCGGCGCTTAACAATATTGGCTTAATCAACTACGAACAGGGTAATATCCCCGACGCGATTAAGCGATGGCAATCGGCTGTAACCCTTGATAAGAAAGCCGCAGAACCTTTATTGGCCTTGGCTGTGGCACTGTATACTAAAGGCGATACCCAACAAGGACTAACTTTGGGAGAAGCTGCACTCCGTATCGATTCACGCTATGCTAATTTGAATTTCCTCAAAGAAAATCTCTGGGGCGATCGCCTCCTGTCTGATACGAAAAAATTCCTAGAATTACCCCGTATTCAATCAGCCCTACAGCAACCAGCATCATCATCAACCCCAGGGCAACAGCCTACTCAATAGGAGTGGGGAGCAGGGGAGCAGGGGGCAAAGAGGTAGTTTTTTATTCTCCCCATTCCCCATTCCCCATTCCCCACTTGCCTAAAAGTATCTTTTCGTAGTACATATATACTAACTAAGTACGGGAAATAGTTGCCGAAAAATATTGGCGGGCAAGTATTCCTGAAATTAAGTCGTTAATTCCCAGTGTTAGTCTGTGGGTAGAAGTGCAATGATTTGGTCAACAAACTGTTGATGGTCAACAACTGGCTTAGAAATGTAGCCATCAGCACCGCTTTGCTTGAGAAAGTTCTCGCGATCGCCTTCCATAGCATGGGCCGTTACTAAAATAACAGGTAAGTTTGCTGTTTTTGGATCAGATTTTAACATTTGTGTAATCTTGATCCCATCAACAGACTTACCTTGATAAACACTTCTAGACAGAGAAACATCCATCAAAATCAGGTCGACTTCTCCTGCTTGGGCAATTTTTATGACTTCTTCGACATTTTCAGTGTGTTTAACACCCAAGCCGCCACGCTTGGACAAAATTTTGGAAAAAACACGAGCATTAATTAGATCGTCTTCGACAATTAAAACAGTTTTCATGAGAATTTTAGTTATAGAGGTGAGGAAATTCCAGAATTCCAAAATTCAAAATTAAGAAATGCAATCATGGTAAATAAGTATCATGGCTACTAAGTTTATGTAGATTATACTCGTGTGCATCCTTTTTAATAGTCAATGTAGATCCTCGTCATCAAGGATGATACTACTGCTTTTTCTTCTGTGACTGTCAAAATTTTGTGATGAATCCTATTTGATCCGTTATGCTGTGGTTGCCGCAGTGTTGAGTTCCATCAGCTTTTATATAGTTAAATTTCAGGGAAAAAACTCATGGCAAAACAGTTAAACCTTCTCTCAACGGGACAGGTAATTCCAACAGCCCTGCACACTGAGATGCAACGGTCTTATCTAGAATATGCCATGAGCGTGATTGTCGGGCGAGCGCTACCAGACGTGCGTGATGGCTTAAAACCAGTGCATCGCCGCATTCTATATGCAATGCACGAACTCGGTTTAGTACCAGATAGACCCTATCGAAAATGTGCCCGTGTAGTGGGTGATGTGTTGGGTAAATACCATCCCCACGGCGACCAATCAGTTTACGATGCTTTAGTTAGGCTGGTGCAGGATTTTTCTAGCCGCTATCCTTTACTAGCAGGACACGGTAACTTTGGCAGTGTCGATAATGACCCGCCAGCAGCAATGCGTTACACAGAAACGCGCCTCGCACCCATCAGCCATGAGGGAATGCTGACAGAAATTGGTGAAGAAACTGTGGAATTTGTCGGCAACTTCGATAATTCTCAGCAAGAACCAACGGTGTTACCTGCTCAGTTGCCATTTCTGTTGCTCAATGGCTGTTCTGGTATCGCCGTAGGAATGGCGACGAATGTTCCACCACACAACTTGGGGGAAGTTGTCGATGGGTTAATTGCCTTAATCGACAATCCAGATTTGCCAGATGAAAAATTATTCGAGTTAATTCCAGGGCCAGACTTTCCCACTGGTGGAGAAATAGTTGGTGAGACGGGAATTCGGGAAGCTTACACCACAGGTAAAGGTGGGATTCTGCTGCGGGGAGTTGCGACTCTAGAGGAAATTCCAGCCAGTAGAGGAAGTAAGCGACGGACGGCAATTATCATTACAGAATTGCCTTATCAAGTGAATAAGGCTGCCTGGATTGAAAAGGTAGCAGACTTAGTAAATCAAGGACGCTTGCAAGGAATTTCCGATCTTCGGGATGAGAGCGATCGCGAAGGGATGCGGGTAGTAATTGAACTCAAACGCGATACCAATCCCCAAGAAGTTCTCCAGCATTTATATCACCAAACTGCTTTACAAATGACTTTTGGGGCAATTCTTCTAGCGATCGTAGATGGACAACCCCGCCAATTAAGTTTGCGTCAACTCTTGCAGGAGTTTTTGAGATTCCGAGAAGAGACGCTGAACCGTCGCTACAATTACGAGTTGGGGAAAGCCCAAAGTCGTGTGCATTTGGTGGAAGGTTTGCTCAAAGCGCTGTCGAATTTGGATGAGGTAATTCAAATTTTGCGGCAAGCTCCCGATGGGAGTACGGCAAAAATTAATCTTTGTAGCCAGCTAGATTTGAGTGAGGTACAAGGAGATGCAATTCTCGCTATGCCGTTGCGCCGTCTCACTAGTTTAGAACAGCAAAACTTGCAGCAGGAATTTGAGCAGATAAGTGGACAAATTAACTTATTGGAGCAATTACTCAACGATCGCCGGGAATTATTGAAGGCGCTGAAAAAAGATTTGCGATCGCTCAAGCGCAAGTACAGCGATCCCCGGCGAACGAAAATCGGAGAGGAGCAAAAGTCTAGGGCAGAGGAGCAGAAGTCTAGAGCAGATGAGGAAGAGGAACTTAAATCTTCTGAACCAGTAGAGGAAGCGGTTTTAGAATTTACCCAACGGGGTTATGTCCGCCGCACCCAGCCATCCGGAAGAAAATCAAAAGCTGAAAATGGTCTGCACGATAATGACTTCATTATCCAAACTGTGTTGACTGACACAGGGAAAGACTTGCTAATACTAACTGGTGGCGGCAAAGTCTACCCGGTGAATGTGGGAGAAATTCCCCCTACTACTGGACGTTCTCCACGGGGAAAACCTTTGATTACGATGCTTAGTAGTACTGCTCAAAGCGCTCAAGAAGCTGTAGTCAGCCGCTTTTTGCTGCCGGAAAATCTTGAAACTAGGCAGATGATTCTCTTAACAAAACAGGGAAGAATTAAACGTCTGTCTCTGGGAGAATTTACTAACTTAACTCGGCGCGGAATCACGATTTTGAAGCTCAAAGACGATGATGAATTGTCATTTACCCAGTTCACCGCTCCAGGGGCGCATCTAATTTTAGCTAGTTCAGGTGGGCGAATGTTGCGCTTTGCAGCCAATGATGAACAATTACCGATCATGGGTCGCACAGCGATGGGTTTACAAGCATTTCGGTTATTGAAAAATCAGCAAATGGTTGGCTGTGTCACTGTCGGTAAAGATGACCAACTGCTGCTAGTTACTCAAGAAGGATATGCCAAGCGGATGGCTGCGAGTCAGTTGAGAGCGGCTAATCGTGGCGATTTAGGCACGCAAGCGCTGAAATTTGCTAGCAAAACTGACAACTTAGCTGGTATGGTCATAGCGATTGCATCTGGCGAGGTAGCCTTAGTGACGAATAAGGAACGGGTAGTGCGGATACCTGTGGATACAGTGCCGCTCTTAGGTAGAGATGTCAAAGGTGAAAGCATCCTCCAACTCAACCGTGATGAAAAAATTATCACTGTGGCTGAAGTGCGATCGTAAATTAGGGTGATGTTCAACTTGCGACAAGCCAACTTGCAGGATTTAGAGGCGCTGATCCAACTGCGTCTCTAACTCCTGCAAGTTGGCGATATTAAAGGTGACTCTGACACCACAAACCTAGCAGAAGCAACTCGAAAATATCTTAGAGTGTTCCAAAAAATAAATGATCCAAAACCCGTCATTGCGAGCAAAGCGAAGCAATCGCAAGGGCTAAGATTGCTTCTCTACGAGACGCTCCGCGAACGCTCGCAATGACAATTGAGCATTTTTTGCTTGGAGTACTCTTAGCGAAAAAATGCCGTTGGGTGAGTTTTTCGCTTGGGTAGCTGAAGTGGATAATCAAATTGTTGCCACTAGCGGCTTGGTATTTTTTCAAAGACCCCCTTACAACGGCAATTTCTCAGGCTTAGAAGCTTATATTATGAACGTTTATACAATTTCCATGTGGCGAGGACAGGGAATTGCAACAGCATTATTAAAGGAAATTATCAGCTTTGTCAGAGCAACTGCGGCAAAACGCCTCTGGCTTCATACCACTAAGGATGGTAAACGTATCTACGAGAAGGTTGGTTTTGTCTCGACTTCAAAAGAAATGGAAATTGTCTACTACTGACTTAGATTATCAATATCTTTTTATTTTAAAATACAAAGGTCAAGCAATATCAATCAATTACTTGATAATTAATTTCAATAAGATTATATTGTTTATAAAGTAAAAAATCTAGATAACATTTCTTCTGTCTCAGTAAATCTCACCGAAGGCTGATGTTTTAATCTGTATAAATAGCTATCTCTATTTATGTCAAGGTGTTAAAACAAAAGTATAAATAATGTTGCTTTTTTTTAAATATTTGTTATATTAGTTTACATAAGGCAATAAACCTTAAAAATTAAATTTGGAGTTTCAATCATGACAAATGCAAGCACAACAAAAGTCACCACTCCTGTAATTGAAGATCGCAACGCTTGGCGCTGGGGCTTTACCCCACAAGCAGAAATATGGAACGGTCGCTTGGCAATGATTGGTTTTTCAGCAGCCGTTTTGGTTGAGCTTTTTTCTGGTCAAGGCTTTCTACATTTTTGGGGCATCCTATAAGTTTTAATATCTAAGATGACCTATAGATGACGTATAAATAAAAAAACCTGGAGTGCTAATTCACTACCAGGTTTTTTATTTTTTTGTAATTAGTCAGTTGTCCTTTGATTTATTTACTAATGACCAATGACTAATGACTGTTAACTAATTGACTACCGAATATATTCCTTAAGAACGCTGTTGCGATTTGGATGGCGCAACTTGCGAAGTGCTTTCGCCTCAATTTGACGAATCCGTTCGCGGGTAACGTTGAAAATCTGTCCGATTTCCTCAAGGGTTTTCATTCGACCATCATCCAAGCCGTAACGCAGTCTGAGAACATCGCGTTCGCGTGGGCTGAGACTGTCGAGGACTTTTTCAAGGTCTTCGCGCAGAAGATTTTTGGAAACTTGGTCTTCTGGCGTCTCACCATCGGATTCAATAAAATCGCCCAATCGAGAATCTTCTTCTTTACCAATAGGCGTTTCTAGTGAGATAGGTAACTGGGCAGATTTAGCAATGAACCGCAACTTCTCAATGGTCATTTCCATACGAGTGGCGATTTCTTCTTCAGTGGGTTTGCGACCCATTTCTTGAGATAGCAACTTGGTAGTTTTCTTAATCCGAGAAATGGTTTCGTAAAGGTGAACTGGAAGACGAATTGTGCGGGATTGATCTGCGATCGCGCGGGTAATTGCTTGACGAATCCACCATGTAGCATAAGTGGAGAACTTATAACCTTTTTCGTGGTCAAACTTTTCAGCGGCACGAATCAAACCGAGACTGCCTTCCTGAATTAAGTCCTGGAACGACAAACCACGATTCATGTATTTCTTAGCAATTGAAACTACAAGACGGAGGTTAGATTGCACCATCTTGTCTTTCGCCCGACGACCAACATGGAGGCGATAACGAAAGGCTGGTAGTGGCAGTTGTACTGCTTCTGCCCATTCACTATCTCGAGGATCGCGATCTAATTGCTCCGAGAGTCTTTCGCGGACTCTCTCTAATTCCAGCAAATCGGCTATTTTCCGCGCCAATTCAATTTCTTCGTCTGCCCGCAACAGCCGAATTCTACCAATTTCTTGCAAGTAAAGCCGAATTGAATCTTCGGTATAGTGCTTTTTCTTGCTTTGTGTCCGACGACGCGATTTAGCGGCTTTTCCAGACTTTGCGTCGTCCTCATCAGACTGAGGCTCTAAAAATTCCTCGTCACCTTCATCGATGATCAGCAAGTCCTCTTCATCGTCTATTAAGAGTTCTTCTAACTCGAGCTCAGGCTGATTTATTATTTCTAGGTCAGGCTGATATATGCTTTCGAGTACGTTGTTAGCCTGGTTCATGCCGCGTTCCTCATGCTCCTTGCAGAATCAATTACTCAAGATGTGTTTACTGCTCTTTTAAACGAGCCAGTTTTCAACCGAAAATAAGTTTTGTGGCAGATTTGCCAGAGATATTTTCGGACGTTTTACACCTCCGGTCGGAGGTTTTAAAATTAGTTTAAGCGATTACTAAAAGTGACTTGCTCATCTTAGTAAATGCTATGTGTGTTGCTATCACACACTGCTTTCAACTAACTGTTCAAAAAAAAGACTTGCCTTTATCAAAAAATTTGCCACTCTACACTAATCAGTTCAGACTATTGGCAGATTTTCCTATAAAGACTCTTCCGATTGTAGCCTGTTTCACAGAAATTGCACTCTTTTTGTGTATTAATCATGAACTCATTAAGTAACTTTTAGCTACTTTCACCAAAAAGACATTGAAAACGGGATTTATACCCGGAAAATTTTTCTCCACTTTTCGGGATTGCAGTGACGTTGTTATTACATTACAAAGTAAGTACGTTTGCTTTTGCCGAGTTTCATGTATTTTACACAACATTAATTACTGAGAAAGAGGTGCATTTTATGTTAACTCAGACAAGAAGTCTTAACCTACCCATTTTTACATTTCCTTCATAAACTAAGCATTCTGTAGACTAAAGCGGTTCTTGACTTTGGGTAAATACAACAACCGTGGTGGTGTTTGCCTTAAAGCAGTTAACCTTCTGCGTACTAACTACCTTAACTGAGGAGTTGAGGCGGTGGCAGAATCGACCTGATAGCAGATCAATTTAGGTTTAACTAATTTGGTCTTATTCACACGTTAGCGCACTGTGGCGATTTCAGCCCTATGAAACTTGACAAACTTTTCTTATTGTATACAAGGATATTTTAATCAATCCAAAAATAATTTGTCTTGTGAACTCGCCAATATAGTCTTATCTTAGGCAAAAGTACATTAGATACATACGATACAATAGCGATCGCCACAGCACCACATGAAGATATTAACAAGTTTTCAGCTTTATGGTGTGTGCTTCCACTAGCCATCAACTCGAACACAGAGAACCCAGAAGATTGCCTGATAATTTAGTTACAATGTCGTTTTGCGTAACTTAATTGTAAATTTAAATACTTTTATTTCAGTGAGTTTCTGTCATCTTATGGTGATAAATCCTCAAAATACTTATTAATTGCAGTTCGACAGATGATATTCAGTTATTTTCTTAAAGGATAACAAATGTGTTTCTAGCTGGTGGGCGAAATTAATCGGGGAGTTAGAGCAAAGAGTATTATCTTGGCTAAGTTTCCAATAAAATTGGTAGTTTTGCTCACACTCGAACAGTGATTATTTGGAAAATATTGACAAGAAGCAAATTATATGGTTTTAGAATAATTGAGAAATTTAGAATTTTTGTTATTATTTAGTGCTGACTTACCACTTGTGTGACAAGTCAACCTAAATTTTTAATTGATTATTGGCCTCTAGTTGAAAATCAGGATGGCTTTCAAACCTACTCCTAACGAAAACTGGAAACTATGAGCAATGTTTGAATTACTATGGTGTGGCGGTAGTGTTTAGACTTGCAGCAAAATTAGGTGGCAAAAGTACCTGGTCAACTACATGAACAATGCCGTTACTAGCTGGGATATCTGGCTGAGTCACTTTAGCGTTATTGACTGTAATTGAGTTGCTGGCACGATCAACCGTTACTTTCACGGTATTACCCTCAACTGTTTTAACTTCTCCAGATGTCAATTGCTGAGAGGTAGTTCCCCCAGGGACGACATGGTAGGCCAGAAGCCTGACTAATTGTTGTTTGTTTGCTGGCTGTAAGAGTTGGTCTAGAGTAGCTTTCGGTAAAGCAGAGAAAGCGGCGTCAGTCGGTGCAAATATTGTGTAAGGGCCTGGTGTAGACAATTGTTCAGTTAAGCCGGCAGCTTGCACTGCTTGGATGAGAGTTTTAAACTGTCCTTGACTAGCTGCGGATGTTGCCAGTTCTGCTAAATTTGGTTGGCAGTAGGAGTTGTTGTAACGGGAGGAACATTTGTTATGGGGGTTTGGGCAACGGGAGGGACAGTTGCAGTGGGAGTTTCTGTGACAGGTTGAGCGCAGGCAGACAGAGCAACCAAGCTGCCTATGCCAATAATATTGAACAATGCTTTTTCTACTATGCCTTTGCTCGCTTTCATAGCTTTGTGTAGAATCCTGTTAAATAGGGGATCATTAACAATAGTTAATGAATTTTTAAATATAGTCACTCCTCTAACGACATAGTTTGTAGTATGAAAAATTATTAATATAAAAGATTTATATATTTCATGGTTTGTCATCAGCCAAAAGAGGTAGTTTTTATAGTATTTTGTATATAAAATCTTTAGTAAAACGCCGTGTGCAACTTTCTCTCAAACCTAACCCCCAACCCCTTCCCTACAAGGGAAGGGGAGCAATAATCAAAGCCTCTCTCCGTTTCGGGGAGAGGTTTGGAGAGGGGTTT
Organism: Nostoc cf. commune SO-36; assembly: GCF_023734775.1. Lineage (NCBI taxonomy): Bacteria > Bacillati > Cyanobacteriota > Cyanophyceae > Nostocales > Nostocaceae > Nostoc > Nostoc commune. Next base: position 4,925,703 of record NZ_AP025732.1, read on the forward strand.
TAAGAATAAGTCGCACATCGCGTTAGTAAAGGTTTGTTCTGGGAATGTCAATCAAGATTTAAAAGCCAAAGATCCCCGATTTCTTTGAGAAATCGGGGATCTTGTTTTTTACAAATGATTTAAAACTGCTGGTATTAGATATCTAGATCAGTGAAGTTGAGCTTAGAACCATAGGTTTCGATGAATTCTCGTCTGGGTGCGACGCGATCGCCCATTAAAATTGTGAAGATGCGATCGGCTTCGGCAGCGTCCTCAATTTCAACTTGCTTCATTTTGCGGGTTTCTGGGTTCATGGTGGTGTCCCAGAGTTGTTGTGGCATCATTTCACCCAAACCTTTGAAGCGTTGGATGGTGTAGTTGGCATTCGCAGGAAACTTGGCGATCGCTTGATTTTTTTCGCGATCGCTATAGCAGTACTCATGATTACGTCCCCGTTCTACTTTAAATAACGGGGGACAAGCAATATAAATAAAGCCCTGTTCGATGAGCGCTCGCTGATATCGATAGAAAAATGTTAACAGCAAAGTCCGAATGTGCGCTCCATCGACGTCAGCGTCAGTCATGATGACTATGCGGTGATAGCGCAGTTGGGTAGAATCGAATTCATCACCTTTAACACCTAAACCAAGTGCTGTAATTAACGATTGAACTCGTTATTTTTATAGATTTTAGCGTCGTCGGTTTTTTCAATGTTGAGGATTTTACCACGTAAAGGCAAGATCGCTTGAGTGCGGCGATCGCGTCCTTGTTTGGCACTTCCACCGGCTGAGTCCCCTTCCACGATGAAGATTTCCGATTCGCTGGGATCACGAGAACTACAATCTGCCAATTTACCAGGTAATGGCGAAGATTCCAGCACCGATTTGCGCCGAACTAATTCCCGCGCATGACGGGCTGCTTCTGCGGCTTTGAAGGCTTGAATAGCTTTATCTAAAATTGAGTCTGCGATCGCCGGATGAAATTCTAGATACTCAGTGAGGACTTCTCCCACCAAAGAATCAACAATTCCTCGAACTTCGGTATTACCGAGTTTGGTTTTGGTTTGTCCTTCAAATTCTGGATCTGGGACTTTAACAGAAATTACCGCAGTCAAACCTTCGCGGACGTGTTCGCCACTGAGATTAGTTTCATTCTCTTTAATTTTATTGCGCTTGCGTGCGATCGCATTTAATGTCCGAGTTAGAACCGCCTTTAACCCTTCTAAGTGCGTACCACCATCAACGGTGCGAATATTGTTGGCAAAACCTAACACATTATCCGTATAGGCATCAGTACACCATTGTAAAGAAACTTCTACTTGTACGTTGTTGCGTTCCCCCTGCACATAGATAATTTCTTCATGCAACGGTTGCTTCTCACGGTTCATGTACGCAATGTACTCTTTGATGCCACCCTTGTAATTGTAGGATTCTACTTTCGGTGTATCGCTTTTTAATAGTTCTAGACGGTTGTCAGTAAAGGTAATTTTGACACCTGCATTCAGATACGCCAATTCCCGTAGGCGACCTGATAAAGTGATGTAATCAAACTCAATGCTAGTTGTAAAGATTTGGGTATCTGGCTTGAAAGTGACAGAAGTTCCAGTTCTCTCTTCTTTGTAAGGCTTGGTTTGTAGTTCAGTAACTGGGATGCCGCGTTCATAGCGTTGAAGATGAACTTTTTTATCTCGCCAAACTGTAACTTCTACAACTTCAGATAGGGCATTAACAACAGAGATACCAACCCCGTGCAATCCTCCAGAAACCTTGTAGCCACCGCCGCCAAACTTACCACCAGCGTGTAGTACCGTCATCACGGTTTCTAAAGCTGATTTCCCAGTGCGCGAATGAGTATCGACAGGAATACCGCGACCATCATCTGTTACAGTCACAGAACCATCAGCGTTGATATCCACTTCTATATGAGTGCAATGACCCGCCAAAGCCTCATCGATTGAATTGTCCACCACCTCGTAAACTAAATGGTGGAGCCCTCGCGGCCCAGTGGTACCGATGTACATTCCTGGTCTTTTGCGGACGGCTTCCAGACCTTCCAGAACTTGAATCTGATCGGCACTGTAACTGCTCGTCATGTAAACTCTCCTGATGCGTGGGGTTAAACTCGCCTAAAAATAAATAAAAGCAAAAACACTCCAAAATTGTAACACAAAAGCCCTGCTAGCGTCTGTAGGGCATTTTCAAGAGAAGTTTATACTAGGGTTGCACTACCGTGGAAGAGGGGCAAAGGGCAGCAGGGGAGCAGTGGGAGCAAGGGAGGCAGGGGGAGAATAGCTTAATAACTAATGACAAATGACTAAATTAATTGTGATTTGTGGGGCAACGGCGACGGGTAAATCGAGTTTGGCTTTGGCTTTGGCGATGCGGTTGGGTTCTGTAATTCTCAGTGCTGATTCTCGTCAAGTTTACCGTGAGTTTGATATTGGGACAGCAAAACCAACTGTGGCGGAACAAAAATTGGTGTCGCACTATTTAATAGATATCTGCGATCCAACAGACATGATGACAGTAGCAGACTATCAGGAACAAACACAAGCTTTAATTGCTTCTCTTGGTGTTATACCACCGTTGTTAGTTGGTGGTACTGGTTTATACATTCGATCTATTGTCCAAGGTATGAAAATTCCGAGAGTTGCACCGCAAACAGAATTGCGATCGCAGCTTGAATCTTTGGGACAACAACAACTCTACGCAATGTTACAACAAGTTGACCCCGTTGCAGCACAAAAAATTCATAGCAATGATTTAGTGCGAACTTTAAGAGCATTAGAAGTATATTATGTTACCGGATTTCCCATTTCCGAACAGCAAGGGGAGAATCCGCCGAATTATCCGATTTTGCAAATTGGTTTAGATTGCGATGTCGAAAAGTTAGGGAATCGGATTAAACAGCGTACTGAGCAAATGATAGCAAATGGTTTGGTTGCGGAGGTGGAAAAACTTTGTCAAAAATATGGCGCTGATTTGTCTTTGTTGAATACGTTGGGCTATCAAGAAATTAAGCAATATTTGGCTGGGGATATTTCCTTAAGTGAAGCAAAAGAATTAACAGTTTTGCATACACGACAATTTGCTAAACGACAACGCACTTGGTTCCGAGCATATCCCAAAATTGAATGGTTTGATGCCGATGATCCTGATTTATTAGAGAAGGTTTGGCAGAGGATAAATGAGTTTATAAGTTGCACAAGCTCGTGAGAATTATAAACTCATGCAAAGACGCAAAAAACTGTTGCGCCTTTACAGTGAGTGTTCTACAGATTGTCGGGATCTACGCCCATAGCCCGTAGTCTATCTGCTAGCAATTGGGTGCGTTGTTCTGCTTGTTCGGCACGTTGTCGTTCCTGTTCGGCACGTTCATCTCCAGTCGATAAAACAGTACCATCTTGGTAGCACCAGCGTAACCAAGTATCTTGTCTATCTTCAAATTTACCTTCCCACAAAATTACACCTAAACCAACTTGTTCTAACCAATTTTCTGAAGTTTCAAAGTAGCGTGTTCCCCTTAGTTCATAAACGCGCAACACTTTTTCTCCTAATTGCTGATTTTGGTCCATATACGATGTAGTAACTAGCTCGCATTTGTTCATAAGTTTTAAGCTTTTTGCCAAGTTCATCACCTTCTTTATTAGAAACAATTTCGAGGACAACTTCTGGAGGTTTGCCAAAACGCCAAACCATATAGCAACGATTTTGTTTCTCCCACCAATTTTGAGGTACTTCCACATCCAAGCTGAGAAAAATATCAGGCACAATGGGGGGCTGAAGGTCTGTGTAGTAAATACCTACATTAGCTTCAGCTAAAAAAGTTTGGTTTTGTAGAGAACTGTAAAGAGATCCGACTAAAAACCGTTGTTGTTTGGCAGATGCGAAATTGTCCACAGGTGTATCATCTTCAGTGACTAGCTGGTTGGCATCTGGCACATAGTAATCATCATTATTGATTAGAACTTCTTGAACCATGACTTTATCCAGTATTTGAGAGCGTTATTTCTAGGTTAATTGATTGGGGATGCGAGGGTGCGTAGTCTTTGACCCGCAATAACTGGGTAGGTTGTGTCAAAATCTAAAGATAAAAGTTTGTAGAATCAGCGCAATGATTGGAAGAACACTACGGCAACACTACAAAATCTGGGTAGAGATTGCTGGACAGGATTACTGTATTGATAAGACTGGAAATTTTATTGATTAATCATTACTACAAAGTCTAATAACAGTAATTATGCGATCGCTTTTACTCACCTTTGACTGCTATTCTTGCAACAATAGTAATTACAGCTATACTAACCAGCCTGCAACATCTACCTTGAACTTTAAAAAACTATGCTTACCCTAGATAAAAAACAACGCAACTGGAAACCCATTCTCAAAGCATTCGAGGCTGTCCTTGGGAAAAATGGTGTGGTGCAACGCCGCGAAGAACTCATTACCTATGAATGCGATGGTTTAACTGGTTATCGTCAACGTCCGGCTGTGGTGGTGTTACCCAGAACTACAGAACAAGTTGCCCAAGTGGTGAAAATATGCAACCAATATTCTATACCCTTCATAGCACGCGGCTCTGGCACTGGTTTATCTGGCGGTGCTTTACCAATAGAAGATTCCGTTTTAATTGTTACCTCATTAATGCGGCAAATCCTCAGCATTGATTTGGAAAATCAACGAACAGTTGTACAACCAGGAGTGATTAACAGTTGGGTAACACAAGCTGTTAGTGGTGCTGGTTTTTACTACGCTCCTGACCCCTCCAGTCAAATTATCTGCTCTATTGGAGGCAATATTGCCGAAAATTCTGGTGGCGTACATTGTCTTAAATACGGTGTTACTACCAACCACGTTTTGGGATTAAAAATTGTCACGCCGGAAGGGGATATTATCGATTTAGGCGGACAAATACCAGAAATGCCTGGTTATGATTTAACAGGTGTTTTTGTTGGTTCTGAAGGTACTTTAGGAATTGCTACAGAGATTACTTTGCGAATTCTCAAAAGTGCAGAATCAATTTGTGTGCTGTTGGCAGATTTTACTAGCATTGAAGCTGCCGGAGCAACTGTTTCTGACATTATCAGCGCCGGAATTATTCCTGGTGGTATGGAAATGATGGATAACTTCAGCATCAATGCAGTTGAAGATGTTGTCGCAACTAATTGTTATCCCCGCGATGCTACTGCTATTTTGCTAATTGAAATTGACGGTTTAGAAGTGGAAGTTGCAGGCAATAAGCAGCGAGTTATCGAAATTTGTAAAAAGAATGGGGCGCGGAATGTCACTTCTGCTACTGATCCAGAAACCAGATTGAAATTATGGAAAGGACGTAAAGCTGCTTTTGCTGCTGCTGGACATTTAAGCCCAGATTATTATGTACAAGATGGTGTAATTCCCCGGACTCAGTTGCCTTATGTTTTACATGAAATTGAGGCATTAAGTAAACAATACGGTTATCGTGTTGCTAATGTATTTCATGCTGGCGATGGCAATCTTCATCCGCTAATTCTTTATGATAATTCTGTGTCTGGTGCGTTAGAGCAAGTAGAAGAGATGGGTGGAAAAATTCTTAAACTTTGTGTCCAAGTCGGTGGTAGTATTTCTGGCGAACATGGCATCGGTGCAGAGAAAAGGTGCTATATGCCACAGATGTTTAGCCAAGTTGATTTAGAAACTATGCAATGGGTACGGCAAGTTTTTAATCCTAAAGGGTTAGCAAATCCTGAAAAGATATTTCCCACACCTCGGACTTGTGGAGAAGCAGCAAATGCATCGGCTATTAAACAATTTGAGGGTGTGGAAAGATTTTAGTTTTCTGCAAAGCACATTTGTAGTTCTTGCGGTTTTAGTTTATGTGTACACCCTAGTTTTCACAAAAGGAGAAGATTCGGCTTCGCAGCGCTATTGCTGCAACCCATTGAAATAATCTTGCTGAAAAACGGGAAGACTATGGTTATTCCCTAATAGGGAAATTTCCATAAAAATCCTGAACAGCAAAATGCCCAAAAAATCTCTGCTTAACTTTTTAATTTTGCCTGTTTCTCTAGTATCCTGGCTGTGCGTGGGAACGCTTTTTGATTCTCAAGCTAATGCTTTACCAGGTCAAAGTACAGAGGAAGTAGGCACTTGGATTAAAGCACATCCCACACTCCGTCCCAGGAGAGGGGAGCAATTATTTGTGCAAAAAACTGATACTGCTGCCCAAAGATTTACTTTTCAAGCGTCGGTATTGCCTCCGGGTAGGGTGCAGTTTTCCAAAGACCGGGGCACAATTCGGACTGAGCGCATTGCTATGTATGATGCTATTAACGGCATGACATTTGACCGTCTCCAGGAATCCTTGCGGGTAATTTATGGCTTGGAGATTTATCAAGACTACGATCGCGCCCAAGTCGTGTACCAGTATCCTAATCAGAAAGCAGTTAATTCGGCGCGTCTGGCCAAAACTCCGATTCGGGAAGCCTTAAAGGGAGAATTACGAGTGGGCGATCGCTATGTATATTGGGTGGAAATTGCTCAACCTAGGACTGGCAAAGCTTTTACTGGTCAAATGACGATTTTGCTCAAAACTGACCTAGATAAATTAGAAAGTGAACTGCAAATTCGGTAATGGGCATGGGGCATTGGGCATTAATTATTCCCCTTGTCCCCGTTATCTTCCTGATCTCTTCTCGTTCAAAGATTGCTGAATCAGTGTTCTAAAACTTACCTAACTCCATAGGAGCAAGGGTTTGCCATGTACCTGAAAAGATACTTTCAGATGCTAAGGAAATTCGTAGTAAATCTTCTTTCAACAGTGGTGGCCAATCAACCCCGGCTTTACGCCCTGCGCCAAATAGTTGTTGCGCTTTGATGCTTAACTGATAAAGGGACAAAACTAGTTCTCGGTCTAGGCTTTTTGCATCTTTAAGGGCTTCAAACACCACTTTCAATGCTAACAAAATGGAAGTGATCTGACCGGGCACCGGCGGTTTCCCCTGTTTCATACGCGTTAACAGCGCATCTGGGTTTTCCTCGGTTGTGATTGTCTGATCTATGAGGAGTTTCCGGGCTGTTTCGTAATTCATGTAGCCAGTTTAGCGTACATTTTGCTTCAGCAGGAATACCTAATTAAAACAATTCGCAATTCGCTTTTTCGCCCATTCGCAATTACGTTTTGTGACGGGGATTTAGACCCCGACACAAAACGGGCTGCCTGTCTTGCTGGGGACTTAAACCCCCAAAGTTTGTTAAAAAATCATAAAACTGGCTTTTGGTTATTTACAGCAATCTCTGATGATTTGTGAAAAGATAAACTTGGGGAAAATGATGGGGAATTTGCGATGCTCTAGCTTAAGCAGATAGACTGAATATAATATCTTTGAAAAATTACGCCCCACTTGGAATCAGAAGCAAAATGATATCACCGAATTTACTAGAAATTGAGCGCTCCGTCCGTGCCTTGTCTGTAGAAGAACAACTTTGGCTACTAGAAAGTATTGTTCGACAAATCCGAGAAAATGAGTATATAAAAGATAACCTCGCTGATGCCAAGAATCCAAAAGAACAACTAGAACTAATGCCTAGTGAGCCAAAGATTCAACTAGAAATTGATCCTATAAACGATGAGTTTGCAATTTCTGAAATACTCTGATAGTGAGGAGTATAAATTATGAGATTGCCAAGCTTAAACAATCTAATATACAAGTTATTGATGAGCGATCGCAGTCTCTAAATTAGTTACGTAGCAAAAGCAATGGTTGTCAGTAATAGCAACATTGTTTTATGTAACCTAGATAGCCAATTTTTTTTCTTTACACGGTGAAGGGGCGATCGCACAATCAGATTATTACCTATAAAATTAATTTGGCATTTTGGATTAACTGTTAACATTTCGTTATAAATTGGCTTTATTTGACGCTACCTAGTTGTCAATCAATAAGTACCATAGATAACTTCTATGTTTAATTTATAGATTGATTTTTGTTTCATTTAGCTTTACGATTCAGCCCTGTTATGCTATATCGCTGAGGTAAATACGCTTATCTGATGTTGCTGATTAATAAGTCAATGGGATAATCTCGTAAAAGGAAATATCGAGAGTCCTTATTACATTGTTTGAAGTTATGTAGCCTTTTGATTACGGCCTATCAATCACTGCGGTAGACTATGCGTTGATTATGATTCTTTCGCAGAGAAGAACACTCGAAAGGAGCCGTTTTTTCAATGTCTCATACCGTAAAAATCTACGACACCTGCATTGGCTGCACCCAATGCGTCCGCGCTTGCCCTACTGATGTACTTGAGATGGTTCCTTGGGATGGCTGTAAAGCTGCTCAAATTGCCTCTTCACCCCGTACAGAAGACTGCGTGGGCTGTAAGCGTTGCGAAACCGCTTGTCCCACCGACTTTTTGAGCATCCGGGTTTACCTGGGCGCTGAAACAACTCGCAGTATGGGTCTAGCTTATTAAAAGGCTCGTGCCGAGTCATTGAAGATTTGATTGGCGGCTGCCGCTACTCAAACTTCTTGCCGAGTACTGAGTGCTGAGATAGAAAGAAGTAAATCAAAAAAACAATTTCTTGATTCTTCACTCAGAACTCGGAACTCGGCACTCAAGACTTTTAAGTGTCTTAATAGCAAGCACCTTTAGCATCCTAAAAGTGGGCAATGCCCGCTTTACGAAATCGTAATTTTAGATTGGGGATATAAACTCTGGGTATCTAAATCCTAGAAGCTGTATTTGTACCGTCAGCTTTTGACCTGACGGGGAATCTCCTGTAAAACCTTAAAATCTATAACAATACTAGTGGTAGAGGGAGTAAATTACTCCCTTTTTTCTTTGCAAAACGTCGAGTTTGTGCTAAACACTATACTGGATTTAATCATCCTGAAAAAAAGTGGTGTGAACAATGTGCGGAATTGTCGGATATATAGGCACTCAAGCAGCGACAGACATTTTACTGGCTGGGCTGGAAAAACTAGAGTACAGGGGCTATGATTCTGCTGGAATCGCCACTATTTGGGAAGGTGAAGTAAATTGTGTGCGGGCAAAGGGAAAACTCCATAACCTGCGTTCTAAACTAGAACAGATAGAATCTCCTGCCCAAATTGGTATTGGTCATACACGCTGGGCAACTCATGGTAAACCAGAAGAGTACAACGCCCATCCCCATTTGGATACGGCAAAGCGAGTGGCGGTGGTGCAAAATGGCATTATCGAAAACTACCGCGAGTTACGCGAGGAACTCAAAGGAAAAGGACACGAGTTTCTTTCTGAAACCGATACTGAAGTCATTCCCCATTTAATAGCCGAATTTTTAAAGATTCCTCCCTCATCTTCCTCATCTCCCTTTTTAGAAGCGATTCGCCAAGCTGTTAACCACCTAAGAGGAGCATTTGCGATCGCAGTTATTTCTGCTGACTACCCCGATGAATTGATTGTTGTTCGTCAACAAGCACCTTTGGTAATTGGTTTTGGACAAGGGGAGTTCTTTTGTGCATCTGACACGCCTGCGATCGTTGCTTACACCCGTGCAGTGCTACCTTTAGAAAATGGCGAAATTGCCCGCCTTACACCTTTGGGCGTTGAGATTTACAATTTTGCTGGCGACAGGTTGAAAAAACAACCCCGGCTGCTCAACTTCAATCCTGCAATGGTAGAAAAGCAGGGATTCAAACACTTCATGCTCAAAGAAATCCATGAGCAACCAGGGGTAGTAAGAGCTAGTTTAGACGCTTACTTTAATAATTTTGGAGAATCTAGCGAATCGCCGATCAATCTTGGTTTACCTGCGGATTTATACAACAATTTAGAACAAATTCAGATCGTCGCCTGTGGTACGAGTTGGCACGCAGCATTAATCGGAAAATATTTAATCGAACAACTAGCAGGAATTTCAACTCAGGTACATTATGCTTCTGAATATCGCTATGCACCATCACCTGTGACAGCTAACACATTGATCATTGGCGTTACCCAATCAGGTGAAACGGCTGATACTCTAGCAGCTTTGGCAATGGAAAAAGAACGTCGCCAGGGGAAAGAACCCCAATATCAAGGGCGACTACTGGGCATTACCAATCGCCCCGAAAGTAGCCTTGGTGATATGGTACCGCATGTCATCAGTACCCTAGCAGGAATTGAAATTGGGGTGGCGGCGACAAAAACTTTTACCGCCCAACTGATGGCGTTTTATGCTTTGGCATTGGATTTAGCGGCTCGTCGTCAGACAGTTTCAAAAGACACATTGGAGAAAATTATTAATGGGTTGCGGCAGATTCCCAAAGAAATTGAGGCAACTTTAGAAACTCAGGAACGTTTAACCGAACAGCTAGCCCATGAATTTGCTGAAACCAAAGATTTCATTTTTGTGGGAAGGGGAATTAACTTTCCTATTGCTTTGGAAGGGGCTTTGAAATTAAAAGAAATCAGCTACATTCACGCCGAAGGGTATCCGGCTGGAGAGATGAAACATGGCCCGATCGCACTTTTAGATGCGAAAGTACCAGTAGTTGCGATCGCAATACCTGGTAGTGTGTACGAAAAAGTTATTTCTAATGCTCAAGAAGCCAAAGCTAGAGATTCTCGGTTAATTGGTGTTACTCCCGTCAAGGATGGCGAAGCTGCGGAAATCTTTAACGATCTTCTTCCCGTCTCTCATGTAGAAGAATTACTTTCTCCGATTTTGACAGTAGTTCCTTTGCAATTATTGGCTTATCATATTGCCGCCCGTCGCGGTTTGGATGTCGATCAGCCTCGCAATCTGGCTAAAAGTGTCACTGTAGAATAGTATAATTTTATACTCAAACTTAAAGTATAATGGCTTCTGAAGAAGTTCTATCGCTTGCAGAAGCCATTTTTATGGCAATGATTACAAGTATAATATATTTATTAATACTTAAGTAAGTATTCGCTGGATTTGCAGTAAAGGGTGAAATTATCCAAATGCGATCGCAAAAAGTCGAATGTATATTTTTACAACGTCTTTATACTACAGACAAACCTGTAAGAATGTGAGCCGATAAGATTCAAGTTAATTACATCTACCAACATTATGAGTGAAATCCACTTACGTCAAATAAAGTCATACCTTCAAAAAACATTTAATAATTTGATTGACTTGTCAGATTATCAAAATAAATCTGAAACAGACAGAGAGTTAATTTTCTTAACAAGAAGTCTAGCTGCATTTACTTTGATGGTTTTAGCTGATATCTCACCTCAAGAAGCATCAAAATCGATAGTTGATGGTGGACAGGATAATGGAATAGATTCGCTTTATTTTGACAGGCGAGAAAAAATAATGTATGTATTACAGTCGAAATGGAAACAAGACAGTAAAGGTAGTGTTAAAACAGATGAGGTAATGAAATTTACTAGAGGTTTTAAAGACTTGGTAAATGCTAGATATGACAGATTTAACTCAAAATTTAATAATAAAACTCAAGATATTGAAGAAGCGCTGAATGACGCAGGAACAAGATTTGAAATAATTCTTGTCTATTCAGGTCAAACTCCCTTAGCAGATGAACCAAAAAGAGAATTGGATGATCTATTAGGTGAGATGAACGATTCATCAGATATTGTTAGTATGAGAGTTTTTAACCAGGCAAATATATATAATATTATATCTCAAGGAGCATCTGGCAATCCTATAAATTTAGATGTTTGCCTGTTTGAGTGGGGACAAACAAAAGAACCCTATCAATCATATTATGGGCAAGTGTCTGCTAGGGAAGTAGCTGATTGGTGGACTAAACATTCTCCTAAATTGTTCTCTTCAAATATTAGGCTTTTTGTAAAAGATAGTGAAGTTAATGAAGGTATTATCAATACACTAAAAAAAGAACCGGAAAAATTTTGGTATTATAACAATGGCATAACAGCTTTGTGTTCTAGTATTGGAAAAAAACCGCTTGGCGGTAGTGGAAGAGACACGGGCATATTTGAATGTAAAGATGTCAAAGTAGTTAATGGCGCTCAGACTGTTGGATCGATAGCAAGAGCATATCAAAATTCTCCTGAGCAAGTTGAAAAGGCAAGAGTTCTTATTCGTTTTATCTCCTTAGAAAATTGTCCTGAATAATTTGCTACAGAAATTACTCGATTCAACAATACTCAGAACCGAATTGATCGTCGAGAATTTGTAGCTCTCGATCCAGAGCAACAAAGAATAAAAAATGAACTTCACTTAGAAGGAATTATTTATACTTATAAGTCAGGTGAATCAATCCCAGATGGAGAAAAAGGTTTTGATTTAAATGAAGCTACGATTAGTCGAGCGTGCAAACAGAATGAGGTTTCTTTCGCCACGCGAGTTAAAGATAAAATTGGTGTTTTATGGGAAGATATAGAAAAACCTCCATACAAAACTCTCTTTAATAGATCAGTAAATGGTTCTAACCTTTGGAAATTAGTTTAAATCTTAAGAGTGTAGGACTTACGCTTTGACACAAAATACAAAATATGCATTTTTGAAAAACCAGAGCTGTCGTAGGGGCACAGCACTGCTGTGCCCTGCATAGCGGGGGTTTATGTACCATCAAAGAATAATTAATCAAAGCCGGAAACGACCTATTTTCGTGAATTCATACCATGATTAATTTGTACAGTGCGTAAGTCCTAGAGTGGTAGAGAATAAATTATCAGAAGTACAAAAATAACGAGATGGAAGAGAAAAGTTATTTGCTACTCACAGTAATCGTCTCATACTACACTTGGTTTACAAAGCCTTACCAGATAATTTTTTTAGCATATCATCTAATTTAACGCCAGTACAGACTGATGATATTCAATCTATGACCTCAAAGTTTTTGGGAAGTATTATGAGTGAAAGTAGCAACCTATTTCCAACTTGCTATCCGGCAAATATCTTCAGAAATGTCACAAAATGCCAGGAAATTGTGGAAAAAATTTTAAACTGAGGACAATACTGTAGGAATCCCAGTAATTCGAGTTGGTACTTTAACAAAAGGCGATCGCAATCTTTGGACAGAGGACGAGTTTATGTACCTCAACTTTATTCTTGTTCAAATCCCTGATTACTAAATTTGAGAACCCGACAATTCTCGCTGACTGTGCGAATCACGTTCTCTGGGACTCCTTCTGGGACAGTGACCTGAAGTTCCAAGGTAATTTCTACTTCAGCATCTACCAAACTACTAAGGTGTTGAATAACCTCGTCTGCTATCTGTCCTATGTCACGTCTTAGCCGCAATGCGTCCAATTTGACTGAACCATAGAAACGTTTTGGTGGAACTATGACAATTACTTGGCTATCAGAGGAGCCATTTTCTGTTACTACAGTGTCAATAGTTTTTTCCTTGTCAGTGTTATAGCTTCCTGTTTTTTCTTTAACTGCTGTTGGAGTTACAGGTTTAGCAGCAGCATCTGCCTCAAACTGGCGTTGCGCTACTTCTGGCTTAACTATCAGATTTTGACTGCTAAGGGTTACAGTAATGTGTTCAGCTGCTTTCAAACCAAGATAACGTCCTTTGGATTCATCCCAGCCTGTGGCATAAGCAAAGTTTTCATTCCACAGTAATGCTGCAACTCCTTCTGCGATCGCTTCTAATAGCACTTGTTGATTTTTGATGCGTGGCAGGTAAAGGTAGTATGCTAAGTACTCCCACAACTTCTTAAGGTCGAGGTGGTTTACATCGCGCCAAAGGTATGGGTCGAGGGCTTCTAGACGCAGACGACTAGCGGCATAGTTAGAAATCAAATGTTCTTCATGAACTGCTTTGCGACTTGCTTGCACAATAGGAGAGTCTTGCTTTTGCAATCGAATTTCTTGCCATTCAATCTCTCCTTGGGGGTCGGGTTGCATCGGCACTAACAGCCAGATGTAAGCTTCCTGAATTAAACTTTTTACATCTTTGTCGGTTTGCTGTTGTTTGGTCGTCGCCTGATTGCTTTGAAAAACATCTAAGTTTAAAGCTTCTTTATCCCGAATAATCGAATTCCAGGCGAGGTACTGGCAAACAGATTGTTCTAATAGCTCCAGTTTTGCCTTATCTGGTGCCAGGAACAGCAACATATTTTTGCAATACCGAGGACTGGCTCCTTTTTGGTTCAGTATTTCTTCGGCTCTGGTGCGGGCTTGGGTTTCGCTTTCCTTATTTTTATGGGGGTGCTGTGGCCCCATGACAACCAGCCTTACAGCCATTTCATCAGGAACATCTGCCGAGGAGCCGGGAGCAATATGTACTCCAGCAAACTCGCCGCGCTGCTTGTCAGCCTTTAAGCGGAGAATGATTTCATCCCAAACTTTATCCTGATCCTGTTGGATTTGCTCGGCTCGGTCTTGCGCAAGTCTGGTGACACTAGGCTGAGTTGAGAACCAGTAACGAGTGTTATCGACATAAAGATGTGTGGACTGGTCGGTAAGTCGGCGCAAAGCATCGCCAAAAGTTGCTGCACTTTCCCCTGGTTGAACACACCCCAACTTGATCCGATGATCTTCTACACCGCGATTGGCTGCTCTCAGAGTGGGAGCAGAACCAAGGTAAATCGTCCGAGCGACGCGGCGACAGGCAGAGTAACGTCCTAAGTTCGGATTTTGGCGATCGCACGCCAATGGGAGAGAATTATATCCATCTACATCTTTTTCAATAACTGGCACCCAGTTATCTTCCAGGTAGCGAGTCAATTCTGTTTGTACCTGTCCGTCATCCATTGGGACGCTCGCAGGCATGATTAACAAACTCTTGTCCTGTCCTTCCCAAAGTGAATGAATCACCTTTGCCATCAGTCGCAGCACACCCCGCGTGCGTTGGAATTTGTCGAGAGTTGACCAGTCATTATAAAGCCGGTCAAACAGTTCTGGATGGATAGGATAGGCATTTTCTAGCCGCCGTTTATAACTAGCTTCTCGGCATTCACTAGGAAATTCCTGAGATTGATTTTGGTACATTTCTGCAAAGGCACGGATGATGGCATCACGGGCAATAAAGCCATTTTCTTCCGTGATGGGTTGAAACAGCCGCCGCCGCACAATTTCAAAGCTTTCATCGGCACTTGCTGGTCGCCAAGGAGATTCAACTCTGCCAATAGCATTTTTGAGTCTACTTAAGGCTGCTTTACCGCGATCGCCTCCAATTTCATTATCAGATGCAGGAATACTCACGACCAACAGAGTTTGGTTAGCGTTTTTTGCCGACTCACTCAAAGTCTGGGCAAAGGTAAAGTGAGTGTCAAAGCTGCCCCCCGGAAGGTCGTTTACTTCGTGAAGCTGTCGCGCATAAGCTACCCATTCATCAATTAAAATCAGGCAGGGTGCATAGCGGTTAAACAGCAGCCGGAGGGTATCGCCAGGGTTCGTTGAAGTTTCATCTGCTTCTCGAATCATATCGTAGGCTTCCCTACCGCCCAGTTGCCAAGCTAATTCGCCCCAGAGTGTGCGGACAACTGTGCCATCTTTTTTAGGTTGAGGCTGACCGGGAGAAATTTTATTTCCTACCAGCACTGCTGTGTTAACTTTTGGCGGAGGTAAAACATTTGCCGCTTCCAGCACTGGTTCCAATCCGGGTAACTTGGATGCTGGAACTCCCATGAACAGGTGGTATAGTGCCAGCATCGCGTGGGTTTTGCCGCCACCAAAGTTAGTTTGGAGTTCGATAACGGGGTCGCCTTGATTGCTAGAAAGACGTAACAAGGCATTTGTGAGCAGTTGCTTTAGCCCTTCGGTGAGAAAAGTACGACTAAAAAACTCTGTAGGTATGCGGTATTCGTCGGAACCTTCATCTAAATAAACTTGCCAAAGGTCAGCAGCAAATTCTGCTTGTTGGTAGCTACCAGAGGCAACATCTGGGTGAGGCGTGACAATTTCCCGCCAAGGTTTTAAACCGCCTACAGGATTGCCTTCTAGAGGTTGGAGAGTAGCACGACGAGTTTCACGACGGGCTTGTTCTGTAAAGCGCAACCGCAAAAGTTCTTGTTTTTGTTTATCAACTTCATCTGCTTCTGGTGCGGAAAAGGCAGAAAGTAACCGCGATACGCTATCAAGAGCGCGATAGGCATCATCTGTAGAGAGTGGCTTGTTGTGCGCCCAAGAGTTGCGCGTGTCAATTAATTCGACAACCAAGCTTCTTTCAGCATTGCCCAGAGTCTTTTTGAACACCTCACGCCACTGATTAGACATGAGTTTCAGCAGTGCTGATTCGTCCTGCTTGAGAATTTGCTGAACATTACGTCTTAAGCTGTGGTCTTCTGGAACAAAAGGTGTAGCGGCAACTACCCACTTATCGCCATAAACGGAACGCATTTCCCTTTCCACAAAAGGATATAAGCCGTCTCTCAAAAGGTCTAGCACCCTGCCAACTCGTTCGCGGTTACTTACGGACATAGATTTTTTATACTAGTTTTTCTTTTAACTCAGGGCTGCTGCCTCACAATAGCTACATCTACTCTGGGCGTTAGAGCCACCCAGAATGTATTAATGGGCTGAAGCTAATAACGAAAGTCGAAAGTAATTAAAGTAAAGCCATTTGCAAGGGAGTCGATTCTTCGGTTTCAGCAGCGAGGCGAGATATTTCTGGCCAGGAAATCACTAAGCTGTTGTAAGCGACACCTTCAGCAGCCCAGCCTTTTCTGTCGCAAATGTTATACAGCCGATAAGCTAATTCCCTTGCTGCTTCTCCTATGGTTCCCAGTTGAGATAGCAAATTTGCAGCACCTTGATTTCCAGCACCGTCTTGCAATTCCCGAATCATGTGTTGTGTTGCTTCCCAGACGGTGAGGCGATTATCGGTTTGGGGATTCCAATTTTTGGCTAATTCGTCGCGGCGCAATAGTCGCACTTTACCTGCTTTGGCAGTGAGGATGCCAGCGTCTACTAAGCCTTGTACTGCTGTATTCTTAGCTTTGGATAGGGTTTCGGCATCGCCAAATAACCCTTCAGTAAAGGTGTGCTGTTCATACCAAATCAACGCAAAACGGGTTTCTGCATCAAATTCTCCTTCTTGTTCGACCAGGAATTCGTCTAGGGTTTGGTTAATCAATTGTAGGGCAGTGCGAACAGGCATTGGTGTGCCATCTGATTCCAAGACTTTGTTGTAGCGGGAGTAAATTGCCATCCCAGGGCCAATGCTAGCTTGTGCCAAGTCTACCGGAGCGATGTTTCCTTGTTGGAGTTTTTGTAGTGCGTCAGGGAGTTCGCGTTTGAGGGTATTGACGAATTGGCGGCGGGTACTAAATGGAGCGGTTTGTGGGCGAGGGCGGCAGACAAGTACGATGGATGAGGCGAGAGCATTAGTGCCGCTAGCTACTGTACGATTGCTTAATTCTGTACGCATAGGCATAGTAGCAGTGATGCTAAAACCTGCTTGTATTAAACCTTCTAGCATGGTTTCCCATCCAGTTGAAGCGACAGCAGAATTTACTCCTCCTTCATCAGTATCTTCTGACTCTGTTTGTTTAAATGCGTAAAAAACTGAAAATGGATAATCAGGATGTACTGCCTCACGCATTAGTGTAAAAGCTTTATTTAATCCCTCTTCAAAAAACTTTTTAGCTTTTTCTTTATTGCCACCAAAGCGATAGGGAGTAGCAACTAGTTCTTTTTCTTTTGGAACAGCAATAGTATGAAAAAGATCAGGATAAATAGAGCTTAAAGAACGACGTAGCCAGACATAGAAAAAATCCGATAGGTCAGCATAGCTAATATTGTCATAGTAAGGTGGGTCTGTACAGACAACAATTGATTTTGCATAGCTTAAAATATCTGTTGTAGTCGCATCTATTTGTTTAACGTTGCCAACCCCTTCAGCAACTAAATTTTTAAGCGCACGAACTATTGTGTTAATTGTAGTATTGTAATCGCCTGCTGCACTATTAAATATATTGGATTCTGCATAATCCCATACCATTGGAAGTGCTTGTTTAGTGAATGCATGGATTGCTTGATCCATACTTGGCTTCCAGGTAACTAGACTACATAAGGGCTACAGATATATGCTGTTCATTAGGAGGTAAATAAATACGTCCTTTATTTCCTTCTGCAACAATTACCATTAGTTGAGCATCATTGCGTTTAGCACGAAACTCTGCCCGAATCTTTTCTTCACTGGCTATTTGATTACATACTAAACAACAAAACTTTGCACCGCGTCCAATCTTTGGAGGTTCTGGTACTTTCCCTTTGCCAGTCTTGACTTGAAAAGACACAACAGGCGGTTGCTGTTCCCTATCAACAATTGGTTCTACCCAAGCTTCTTTTCCCTTCTTTGTCGAAAGCACAAAAGAACGCACCAACGGTATTTTTGCGCCACAAGCAGGGTTAGGACATTTCACTGTTCTTGCCCACAACCAAGCAATAACCGTTGCCTCACCACCACCATACTCCTGCGGTACATTCACTTTTGGGTAAAGATGCCCAATTTGCTTAAAAGCTTCATCTCGCATCCATTGCCCGTAATAGCGAACATCTTCAGCTAATCCCTGCGCCCCAAACCATTTTTTAGTAGCTAAAGAGTTTTTGTGAGAATCAGGGTTAACCGGAGGCTGATTTGCAAACTTTGGCGGAATTTCAATCAAAGCTTTGGTAATCAAAACCGCCACCGGATTAATATCACTACCATGTGCCTCCAAACCCAATCTTTGCGCTTCCAAAGGTATCGAACCCCCACCGCAAAATGGGTCTAGGACAGGCGGCGGATTGTTATTTGTTGATTTGAGAATTTCTGCTTTAGCTGCGTCTAAAACTTCCTGATTATTGATATTTTCCCACTTCACTAATTGCTCAATAATTTCAAACAGGCGTTTTCTCTCTGTATCCTGCGCCTCTTTTGTAGGAAATTTATCAGGATGACTTGAGGGGTCATCTACCAAAGACGAAAACAAAACTGCCCGACAAGTTGCTAGCGGCCGCCGCGCCCACCATAAATGTAGCGTCGAAGGGTGTCCATGCCTAATTGATTTTTCTCTGGCAGATTCTTTGTTAATTGCTTCTAGTGGTAACGCGACTTCGATTAGCTTCTTGCGGTAGGTCATTCATTTGGCCAGACTGGTATAATCGAAGTCTGTATTTCTACCAGCAAGCAGCGCAAAACATTCCGAATGAGTGGGCTAACGGAATCATTGCATCAAATAATTTAGTGGGCAATTAGCCTTTGTTGATTACTGCTTACTTAACTTAGTTACAGAGCTTCGTCTGGCAATTATAGTCATTGTGATACAGTCTAAGTCGAGTAAAATTACTTAAAAATGCCTAAAAATATATAGTTTTAATAATTGAACAATTGCACATTATCTTTACGAGAAAGCTTCTTCTCCAGAAGGTAATAAATCCAAGAAGGGTAAAAAACGATGAATTCTAACACAATTTCTTGGGATTCTATCCGTGATGAGGTTTTAGCAGATTCAGAGGTAAAGGCTGAATACGATGCCTTGGAGTCAGAATTCCAGTATGCAAAACAAGTTATTGCTTTAAGGAAGGCTAGCAGCTTAAATCAACGGGATTTTGCTAAGTTGGTTGGCATTAAACAGCCACAACTGGCTCGGATTGAATCTGGGAAACAGGTTCCTAAAATTGAAACCCTAGCAAAACTCGCTAGGGGTGCAGGTTACGATGTCAAGATTCGCTTTGTAGCACCCAAAGGAAAGCGATCGCACCAAAAAACGATCAGCAAATGAATTAACCCTGTAGCATTTATTCTAGAGAAAGCTAGAGTTCTGAAATTTTGGCATATTTGAGCTACCCAAAATCATCAGAGAATAATGGCACATCATAAAATTTAAACTTTTGGTCTACTGTAATTATTGTTAAACCTTCTACCAAAGCTTGAGCAATTAACATCCTATCAAAAGGATCTTTATGGTGTAGAGGCAAATCAGCAACCTTTATTCCATGTGCCAATGTCATAGACAAAATCTCAAACCGACTGAAGCGCAAAGCCTCTTCCAAATTCCCAGGAGCAATTAACTTTCCTAAAGACTGTTTAATTGAAATTTCCCAAGCACTAATCACACTGACGAAAATTAAATTTTCAGGATTAATAATTACCTCTGGTACCCGATCTGACAATTTAGAATCATTTTCTAAAAACCACAACAAAATATGAGTATCTAATAAAAAGCTCACTACTCATCCCCATAAAATGCTGCAATTACTTCTTCTGAAGTCTCATCAAAATCATCAGCAATTTTAACTTGTCCCTGCCAAAAACCCGCAATTCTTGGCTTTAAGGCATCATTTAAATCAGCTTTAGTAACTGTAGGCTCAGGTTGAGTCAAAGGCAAAACTTTTGCCAAAGGGACACCCTGATGAGTTAGGGTAACTTCAACATGATTTTGGATATCTAACAATAAATCAGCTAAATTATCAGATAAGTCAGCAATATCAAAAGTTTTTGGTGACATTTTGCTTATGCTCTATTGATTACCAGCAATATAATTATTTTAATTTGGCTCAGTTCCCTGTTGCCACAACTCCAGCCAATCATAATTAACACTTGTCACGGCAAAATCTGGCTCTTTATGGAACGGACGGTGTAAGTAGTGAATAGAACAATTACCTTCCATATCTTCTGCTAAAGGCACTTGCACTAATGCCAAAATAAAATTGTCTGGCTTGTTTAGAGCGGTAATAATTTCATTCTTTGTCACTGTCACAGTTTTAGCACCTGTAATTCTCCCTTTCACTTCAATAAATCGCAACTGTCCCGTTTCTGGAATACGCGACTCAATATCATAGCCGCACTTCTGATAACTCACATCCGTGGGTTCATACCCTAAATTGCGTTCTACTTCGATCACAGCCGTCATTGCTGCCTTTTCTACTCGTTCCGTCTCCTTGGCAAACATCGCCGTTGTTACCTGTTGTTTGCCTTGCATTCGTTGCAGCAAGCCTACTGAAACTACCAACGCACCCCCAACCACCACAGGCGGTAATGGCGATAATCTACGTTCTTGCTCTAATTCCTCCAAACGTTGCATTAACCGTGCTTGCAAATCATCAGCTCGTTGACGTGCTTTACCTGAGTTAATTTTGGCATTAGGCTTGCCAGCTTCCTCTTGGATTTTCAGTTCTTCTGCCCGATGATCCCAGTAATTAATCTCCTTGCTTAATCTATCTTTTACTGCCGTCATCGTCTTAGCAATTAGTTCCTCTTTCCGTTGCTTGAGTTCTTGAAGATGTTGGGGAACAAGGTGAGCGATCGCATAACTCTTAGCTTTTGCTTCTAAATCTTCTCGCAACCAAGATTCTTCTAAAACTTTTTCCACAACACCCTTTTCCTCGTCTGTTAGCGGACGGTAATTCAGGTAAGGCGCGTAACCTGCATTGCAGGTATTGCCTTCTGCATTGATTTCTACATATTGCATCCGCCGCGATACTAAACGCCTAGAGCCATTTAGATTTGTCCGCGCATCTTGTATGGAGTGTTCTAGATAAACTAAGGCGCGGGTTCCTTCGCTGGAATCATTTTCATCAACTAAAATAGTGCCTTGTTTCAACAAATCCCGGTGTCGTTCCAAAGTCAGATCAATTGTGGCATCCAGTAGAGAATGTCCAGAACAGATGAAAGCAGCTAAGGGTTTACCAGAAATGCTGATTAAATCTTTTTCAAAGCAGACACGTTCGTAACGTAGCAGCAACGGTTCTCCTACACCAATTTGCCGCCCTCGATTGCGAATAACTGCTGGAACATGACTGATTTCGTAACGCTGGGGTTCTCGTTGACGCAATGTTCCACCTAATTGGGTAAATGCTTCGAGGAAGAAAGAAGCAATAAAATGAGGTTGCAACCGTCGCGCCTCTGCCCTTTCCATTTCTTCTCGAATTTGCTGCACTTTGGCGATATCCATCGAATCTCGTGCCAAAGCTCGTTCTTCTAAAAGTTCGCGTAGTCGCTGTTGGTCGAGTTTATCATGTACGACTTGGTTGAGTCTGTCTCGCACCTCTGGTTGATCGCCATAGCGAATTGCTTCAATTAATAATTCTCGTAATTCCGTCCCTGCGATCGCTTTTTCCCAATACATCAAATACTTGACCCCCCAGTGCCTTTTGCTCTGCCTCTATCTTTTTCAATAACGCCAAATAGACATCGCCTTCACGAGTGCCTTTTGCCACTAATTCCATAAGTGACATACCTCCGTCTGCCCAATCCGGTGAATTCGCCCAAAACGCTGTTCTAGGCGGTTAGGATTCCAAGGCAAATCGTAATTAACCATAAGGTGCGCCCTTTGCAAGTTAATCCCTTCACCCGCAGCATCCGTAGCTATTAAGACTTGTACTTCAATATCTTGGGTAAACGCCTCCTGCGCTTTGCGGCGTTCTTCGCGTCCCATTGCGCCATGTATATTTACTACAGCTTCATTACGTCCAAGTAGCGTCCGAATCCGATCTGTCAAATAATTTAATGTGTCCCGGTACTCGGTAAAAATCACGAGCTTGCGCCGATGTCCTTGGGCGTTGAACATTTCGGCATCATTTTGCAACAGATTCGAGAGTTCTTCCCATTTTTTATCTTTACCACTACGTCGCACTCGTAGTGCCAGTTGCTCTAATTCTTCTAAAAGCTTAATTTCTGTTTGTAATTCTGCGATCGTCCGTGATGCTGTAGCTAGGTCAACTACTTCCTGTTCTGTTGCTTCTCGTTCTTCACCAGGAATATCCTCTAAATCATCTTCTAAGTCTTCCAGATCCAGAACTTGCTTAAATTCAATGATGGTTGCATTACTTCCCCGCCTCAAAACTTCTTCTTGCCTCAGCCGTTTTTGCAACCTTTCTCGACGGCGTAGCAGCGATTGATAGATAGCTTCTGGGGAAGAAGCAAGCCGACGTTGCAAAATAGTCAAAGCAAAGCCAACATTACCTTTGCGTCCTTCATTTTCTAAAGCATCGGCACGATTAAATTCCTCGCGGACGTACTCAGTGACTCGCTTATAAAGTACCGCTTCTAAATCCGATAGTTCATATTCTATAGTGCTAGCTTGGCGTTCTGGAAATAGCGGTTTTCCATCAAATTTCAGCAAATCTTCTTTAACCAATCGCCGCATTAAGTCAGAAGTATCTGCTACATGAACACCATCGCGGAAGCGTCCTTCAAATCTGTCTCCATCCAATAACGCCATAAACAACTGGAAGTCTTCCTCTTTGCCGTTATGTGGCGTTGCTGACATTAATAAAAAATGCCTAGTTAAAGTTGAGAGTAACTTACCAAGTTTGTAGCGTTTCGTCTCTTTAATTTCACCACCAAAAAATGAAGCTGACATTTTATGAGCTTCGTCACAAACAACCAAATCCCAGTCTGTCTGCGCTAGCTTTGCTTGTAAATCTTGATTACGGCTGAGTTTGTCTAGTCGCACAATCACCAACGGCATTTCAGCAAAAGCATTTCCAGTCACTGCTGATTCAATGCGATCGTTGGTGAGAATTTCAAAGCGTAAATGAAACTTTTGCGACAATTCATCTTGCCACTGTGGGGCTAAACTGCCGGGACAAATCACAAGGCAACGATGCAAATCACCTCGGATGAGCAATTCCCGCATCAGCAACCCCGCCATAATAGTTTTACCTGCACCTGGATCATCTGCTAAGAGAAAACGCAGAGGTTGACGAGTCAACATTTCCCCGTAAACGGCGGTAATTTGGTGGGGTAAGGGTTCGACTAGAGAGGTGTGAACAGCTAGCAAGGGGTCGAACAGATAAGCTAGACGGATGCGGTGCGCTTCTGATGCCAGACGAAAATTAGCCCCATCAGCAGTAAAACTCCAAGCACCACCAGAGGTGATTATTTCCAGAGTCGGTTCTCTATCTCGAAAGACTAACTCATTCCCTAGCGTGCCGCTAGCATCTTTGTATGTTAATTCCACAACATCAGAGCCATGCCACTGAGCATCAACGATGGCGACAATACTGTTTGGCAGGATACCTTGTACTTGCGTGCCTTTTGTCAAATCCTCAAGTCTAACCATATTGCGGTGTTTTCCCTTTTGGCAGATGTCAGTAGCAATGTAGTGTTTTTTGACCGGACATTGCTTCTTATGACCATAAGAGACACTAGGCTGGTTAGTAGCTAGTATATTTACTGTTTTTGGCTGTGGTAGCTTGATGTTGCTTAGAAAATGGCGTTGCTTAGTTGAGAGATGATTTAAGCGATCGCTCCATGCTAATGGCTACAAGTAAAGTGAAATAGAGTGCGATCGCATCCCTCGAAACTCAAGCTGTTGATTTAGCTTTGTACTTGGAATTCGTAGGCGCAGCCCGCCGTAGGCATCGCCATTAAATCTTGGAGCAAATATTTCCAAATCCTTACAAGGAAAACGTTTGCAAAATTATACAACTTTTTTATTTGTTTTTAGATAATAGCATGATGAAATTGTACAACTTTATTTTTTCAAAAAGCCTAAGTGCCTAACGATACAATAATACTTGTAGACGCTGAAATTGTACAACTTTTTTATATGTCTACAGATTTATTTGCCGTGCGATCGCTTCCTTTGGTATGTAGCCATTTGAGTAAAAGCAATATACCAGAGTAAACCGACGAGTGCGAACACCGCTTGTAAGGGACTTCCACAAAAAATTATCCCAAATTATTTGTAAATTTGTAGGGGCGCACAACTTTGCGTCCCTATTAGTAGCAATTTGAAGAAGAATTCAGAAGTCAGAATTCAGGAATCAGAATAAATCAGTCGGGGATTCAGACCCGCGACTGAATTGTTGCACCACCAAATTTTCAATTTGGTGGGGGTGCAAAAACTCCGATTATTCAGACGCGACTCGAAAATACTCGCTAACGCTACGCTATCGAGTACTCGCTCTAAGCGAAGCATCCCGAAGGGTATACGCTGCGCTATCCGCCAGTCATACAGAATTCATTCTGAATTCTGACTCCTGACTCCTGAATTCTGTTCGATAAATTTATTTTGCGTAGCGATCGCCAAAGCAATTGTTTAGGAATATCGCCACAGTCTATTCCCTGACAATAACTATATCGTTGGACTTGATAACGGCATAAGCTTCTTTTCCCTCAGATAAATCCAACTCCTCTACCGATATAGTTGGTTATATGTTGGTATCTTTGGTACTATTTTACCTAGCATCAATTTTATGGAAGAAACCTTTCAAACGCCTTTTCTATGAAAAGAAGACAAATTTTAGGCTTCCTGGGTATAGCGGTTGTTGGCTTGCTGCTAACAATTGGTTTACCGTTAGTGACTCCTTCTCGTGTAATAGCACAGTCAAACACCAGCATACTCGTGTCCGCAGCTGCCAGCTTAAAAGAAGCGCTGGAAGAAATTAAGCCTTTGTACCAACAAAGTAAATCAGATATCAATATTAATTATAACTTTGGGGCTTCCGGTGCCTTGCAGCAACAGATTGAACAAGGTGCGCCAGCGGATATCTTTATTTCTGCTGGCAAAAAACAAGTGGATGCTTTGCAAGAAAAAGGACTGTTGCTACCAGGTAGCCGTACTAACCTAGCAAATAACCGTCTAGTCTTGATTGTGGCTCAGGATGTTGTTGGCATCACTAGCTTCTACAATTTAACAGATAGTAAGATTAAAAAAATTGCGATCGGTGAACCCAGAAGTGTACCTGCTGGTCAATATGGGGAGCAAGTTTTAAAGAAATTGAAGCTTTATGATCGAGTCAAATCAAAATTGGTCTTTGCTAACAATGTGCGTCAAGTTTTGGCAGCTGTAGAAAGTGGTAACGCCGAAGCGGGTTTAGTTTATGCCACTGATGCCAAAATTTCTAACAAGGTAAAAATTGTAGTCGCTGCTGATGATAAGTTTCACTCACCGATTGTTTATCCAGTGGCTGTACTCAAGAGTAGTAAAAATGCTTCTGCTGCTAAAGAATTTGTCCAGTTTTTATCTGGCAGTCAAGCCAAAACTATACTCAAAAAATATGGGTTTCTCGTAAATTAATCAATCTCAGAGAACAGTTAAAAGAAGGAGCTATCTGATCGGCGGGACTTGATTTGGAGTTGGTGAAGTTTTGAGGCGATGTCTAGCGACAAGACGCTTTGCGTCCACGCACTTTCCCCAATTTAATATCTGCCCCGTATGCCAGCCACCGACGCATCGAACGGTGGCATACGTTTATTGTGATTCTTCTCTTCTGGCTCAAGCCTTAGTGTAATTATTGATTACTTTGGCTAAATCTGGCACTGCCTCTTCTACGTGCTTTTTGGCTGAACCGCGAAGTTTTTCATAGGTTCCTCGCACGATTTAGCGCTTTGCGTTCTTGACTCTCGCATCGGTAACGCCCAGTAGCGCGTCTGCCGTATGAGAGCGATTTGCACTTAGGTATCCAATTGGGTCGCCTTTCTCCATGCCTTCACTCCACATGGGATCAAGTGCTGTGAAGCACTGCGGCAAAATCTGCTCAACTACATACGGGATATACCCTGGCTTCACCCCTTTCAGGGCGGCGAAGGCAGTTTTCAAAGCAATACCACTCATGCCTGACTTCGATGCAAGCTGTACTTCAATCATGTTGCAACAGTCCTCTATGACCATAGCCTTTTTGGTCGGATTCAAAAGTCCGTCGCTCAGTCCCATTTCACTCTTCCTTTTCTAAACTTTATCTAAGTACTTAATTTCTATTCAACTAATTTTTTTAGCAAGCAGGAAATTACACAAAATGGTATCAGAGTTTAGAGGATGTTGTGGATATCAGCCTTTTATACACATAAGTCTATTTGTGTCAATAGTTTGTTGGGTAATCATAAGAGTCGCTATGATGAGCATTTCCAGCCTACGGCTGGAAACGAGATTTGAAAGGAGTTTTACCTTAAGTTGTCACCAACGAAGGCCTTGCGATTTATTTTTTGCAAGTCCCTAATCAACTGAAAAAAGCGGTAATGAATCCAAATTTCTAATTAGCTTTGCCATTACTGCCATTACTCTGGAAATTTAACAATTGCTCATCATTGACCCAAATTGCTTGTTGAGGCACAGAGATGGAAATTCCGGCTTGGTCTAGGGCAACTTTCAGACGACGGCGAAACTCTCGTGCTACATCCCATTGTTTCAGGGGCTGTGTTTTAATCCATACACGAATAATCAAACCGCGATCGCCAAATTGATCTATTCCCAAAACTTGCGGTACTTCCAAAATTTGACGCTCCCATTGCGGATCTTTATCCATCTCAAAGCCAATACTTTCAATCAACGTCAAAGCCTTTTCAATATCAGCTTGGTAGGCAATGGGAATCGTTAAATCGGCTCGTGACCAACGGCTAGAAAGATTGGCAACAACTTTAATTTCACTATTAGGAATCGTGATCAAGCGTCCTTCCGAATCCCGCAGTTGGGTCATCCGCAGATTCAGATTTTCTACTAAGCCTCCCACGTCTCCCACAGTAATCACATCGCCTAAAGCATACTGGTCTTCTAGAATGATCAAGAAACCATTAATCGCATCTTTAATTAAGTTTTGCGAGGCCAGAGACACTGCAACGCCAACTAAACTCGCACCCGCTAGCAAGGGAACGATATCTATCCCCAATGACACTAGCGCTAGCAAAAAGCCTACTCCTATGCAGATACCAGTAGCGATGCTTTTAGTCACACCAGAAAATGTAGAAACTCGCAGTCTTAGACGTTCAGAACTTTCTGGAGTCAATAAAGCACCACTGCTAATCAAAGTGGTGGTAAAGCGGTCAATGAGGGCGTAGATGAGACGGATGGCTACGTAAGTTACTAGGAACACAACACCTAATCGCAAAGGAAATTGGGCAGCTGTGAGAATAATTACCTGAAATGGTCGTGTGTAAGGAAATAGACCCAAGATAAAGAAACTTCCACCTCCCCAAATTCCGGCTTGAGTTAGCTGAAACAATCGTCTTTTGACTTCTTGGATATTTCGATGTTGCTGTTGATTCAGTTGGCTTGTAATTGGTTGAGCTGCTGTTGGTGAAATTGGTGAGTTTAATGGCCCTGTGGGGGATTGGGAGGCAAGGGAGTATAATGCATGGTTTTTGGAACGCCTTTGCCAGCCATATACCCCCCAACTCATCACAATCATTGCTAGTCCGATGCCAGCAGCAATTTTACCTTGGTCGATTAAAAACTGAGTTTGTCTTTCTTGCTTTGCTTCTTGCAAGTCTTCTTGCAACGATTCGGCGATTTGATTTGCTGATGTGAACATATCTACTTCTCGCAATCCAGCATCATCAGAAGTAATGGTCATCAGGTATTGACCGTTGATATAAATTACTGGTAAGTCGTTTACTTTGCGAACTTCTACCTTGACTGCTGTTTTTGCTGGTAATTGAAAGTAATTTTGGGCAATTTTCTCCAACTTCTTTTGGATATCTTCTGAACGCTCAGGGAAGTTGCTTCTTGATGCCGCTATCTGAAATAACTGACGACCATCTAAATAAATCCAGCCTGTAACAAGTCGATTATTTGCATCATTATTCACACTGCTGGGAGATGGTAGCAGCTGCGGTAACAAAGGAATTTGGGCTGTGGCTTTTGGCACAGATACAACAGTTATGGCCATTGAACTAGCGATGCCTACGGCGGGCAAAGCCAACGCCAAAAATTTAAAGCGCACTATAAAACACCTCCTTGAGTAAAATCTATTAATCATTAC
Organism: Nostoc cf. commune SO-36; assembly: GCF_023734775.1. Lineage (NCBI taxonomy): Bacteria > Bacillati > Cyanobacteriota > Cyanophyceae > Nostocales > Nostocaceae > Nostoc > Nostoc commune. The sequence goes on from NZ_AP025732.1 coordinate 4,954,221, forward strand.
TTTAACTATGCTGCGTAATTACTTTGGGTAGATGTACCTATCTAAAGTTGAGGTTTTGCTTTGAGATGATAAAATTTTGATGTTTTTTTATTTGCTTTATATCTTTAGATAGATGACGATGTACTTAAAGTCAGCAGGTAAAGATTAAAAGGTCTGACTTTTTCCAAAGATAAAACAAAAAGAAAGAACCGGGGATGAAGTTGACATTATGCTGATCAAACGTCAAGCTAGTTTTGAGGACTATTGACTAGTGATTTGCTTTTTTACAAGCAAAAATCGCCAGTAGTAGAATAACCTAGTAGAGTGCGTAAAATTTACGTAGCTTTCTTAATTTTTTGAGGTAACTTTTGATGACCGCAACTTCTCCCCGATTAAAGCACGAGGTTAAAGACCTCGGCCTAGCTGCCTTGGGTAGACAGCGCATTGAATGGGCTGGACGCGAAATGCCAGTTTTGAAGCAAATCCGCGATCGCTTTGCGATCGAAAAGCCATTCGCTGGTTTACGCCTTGTAGCTTGTGCCCACATTACAACAGAAACAGCACACTTAGCGATCGCTCTGAAAGCCGGTGGTGCAGATGCGCTTTTAATTGCTAGCAATCCCTTATCAACTCAAGATGACGTAGCCGCTAGCCTCGTCCTCGATCATGAAATTCCCGTCTTTGCTCAAAAAGGCGAAGATAACGAAACCTATAACCGCCACGTTCAAATAGCTTTAGATCATCGCCCCAACATTATTGTTGATGACGGTAGCGATGTGGTTGCAACTCTGATACAAGAACGCCAACACCAAATCGCTGATTTGATTGGTAGCACCGAAGAAACCACCACCGGCATCGTGCGTTTACGCGCCATGTTTAGAGAAGGCGTTCTCACCTTCCCCGCAGTCAACGTCAATGACGCTGATACCAAGCACTTCTTTGATAATCGCTATGGTACTGGGCAATCAACCCTAGATGGCATTATCCGCGCCACAAATATTTTGTTGGCTGGGAAGAACGTTGTCGTCGTCGGTTATGGCTGGTGTGGTAAAGGTACAGCCCTCCGCGCCCGTGGGATGGGTGCTAACGTCATCGTCACCGAAATCGACCCCATCAAAGCAATTGAAGCCGTAATGGATGGCTTCCGTGTCCTGCCAATGGCTAAAGCTGCACCTGAAGGTGATATCTTTATCACTGTGACTGGTAACAAGCACGTCATTCGTGGTGAACACTTCGATGTCATGAAAGACGGTGCGATCGTTTGTAACTCCGGTCACTTTGACTTAGAACTTGATTTGAAATACTTGGCCGCACAAGCTAAGGAAGTCAAAGAAGTTCGTCCTTTCACCGAAGAATATAAGTTGAAAAATGGTAAATCAGTTGTCGTTCTCGGACAAGGACGCTTGATTAACCTAGCTGCGGCTGAAGGACACCCCAGCGCAGTAATGGATATGAGTTTTGCAAACCAAGCTTTGGCTTGTGAATTCCTGGTGAAGAATAAGGGTAAGTTAGCCCCTGGTTTGCACTCAATTCCTGTTGAAGTCGATCAAGAAATTGCTCGATTGAAGTTGCAAGCTATTGGTATCACCATTGATAGTTTGACAGCAGATCAAATTGAGTACATCAATTCTTGGACAAGTGGAACTTGATACATTGATTAGTTGATTTTTTGAGGGATAGGCTTTTGGGCTTATCCCTTTTTTATGTTCCCACATTCCCTGAAAGTATTCCCGTAAAGTAGACACAAAGTGCAATAGCTTACTTAAGGATTAGGTAATATTAGAACTTAGATTATTATTTTTCATAAGACTGTGAAAGTAGCCTTAGAAAAAGATGGCTGGAAAATTACACACGATCCCTTGTTCTTTCAACTCACTGAACAAATTAGAATTAAAATAGACATGGGAGCGCAAAAGTTAATTTCAGCTGAGAAAGATGAGCAAAAAATAGCAGTGGAGGTAAAAAGTTTTATTGGGATATCAGCAATCTCAGAATTTCATACAGCTGTCGGTCAATTTTTGAACTACAGAGTAGCCTTGGAGCAAAAAGACTCTGAGCGAGTATTATACTTGGCAATAGCTAAAGATATCTACCAAGAATTTTTTCTGGATGCTTTTATTCAAAGTGTATTAGAACGATATGAAATCAAGTTATTAGTTTTTCATGTCCAAAAACAGGAGGTAGTATTATGGAAAACTTAAATTATCAGGAATTAGTGAAAAAAATCATCTATAAATATGTAAATGAACAACCAAAAGAAGATTTAGAAAATACTGAAATTGTTTTTGATACAGAACGCGATCGCTATTTATTATTATATGTGGGATGGAATGATGAAGAACGAGTGTATGGATGCCCAATTCATCTTAGTATTAAAGATGAAAAAATTTGGATTCAGCGCGATTTTACTGAAGAAGGAATAGCTAATCAATTAGTAGAATTAGGTGTGCCGACAACAGATATTGTTTTAGGTTTTAGATCACCTTATGTCCGGCAGTTTACTGGTTTTGCATCTGTTTAGATTAATTAATTTAACAAAAAACTTCATGTCTGATTTTAACGATTACATACGTATAACTTTAGAAAGAACAAACTTACCTGATGGGTTAATTGGTGATTTTGGACAGTTGATAGCTTGTGGAGAATCTTATGAGTATATTTTACAATCATTTAACAGAACATACTATCCTGTTTCAGAGGAAGACTTTGCTGTGGTGAAACGATTAGCCTGGCATTTTAACTATCCTCTATTTGAGCTTTTTGAGGCAGTAGGAATTGATTGTGATACTGCTTATAAGATTTGTGAGCTAAAATGTCAGGGCGGCAGTTTAAAGCTACTATGGCAATACTTTGATAAAACAGTTTTTACAGAAGATGCTATAAAAATATTAAATTATATGTTTAAGTAATTGGTAACAAAAATAGTATAATTTATACAATCAGAAATGAGTTAGTCTATCTATGTTTCAGTGTCAAATAGAACTTTTAATTAATGTTCTGCCTGAAAACTCAGAGGCAGATTATATAACCGTAGCCAAATATGATTTTGAACCTCCAGATTTACAAGTAGGTAAAGAAGTATGGGTTCATTGGGAAGTTTGGGATAAACTTTATTCCCTTAAATGCAAGGTTACAGGACGTAAGAATGTAATATGCTCGAAAGGAACTCATCCAGATTATAAAGACAAATATGTTTTTTTACTTAGAATATTTATTGAAACAGAAGATAGGGAAGATAAATTACAAGAAATTAAAGAAAACTTAAAAAAACACAACCCACATTTAAAATAATGCAATCGTAATATTATCTCCATATCCAAAATAAATTATAAGCTGTCTAATTTATCTAGAAATTTTTTACTAGATATTATTTGGTTGTGTTTACTGGATATGAGCTTTTCAATATTTTCTGACTGATTGATATAATTTATTTGATTTTCTAGTTGCATCATTGCGTGTTTATATTGATAAGAATTAATAACTGATGTTTTTAGTAAATTTTCAATAAAATTTTCTATGTGTTTTCTTAATTCGAGGTTATCTTGTTTAATGAATTCTCTAAGACAAATTTGGTAGAGTTCTAAAATATCATTTTGGTGACTTGTCATTTTATTAATCCTAATGCATTGAAGTTACTTTCAAGTATCTAATTGATATGATATCGTACTAAGATTCTACTTTAGATGTCAAGAGTATCGCCAAGCGATTATAAATCATCAGGCTTTTTTGCGTCTTTGCGCGAGTTCAAAAATATTGATAAGAGAACTCCACAAAAAAAATGATCCAATAGCTATGTGGGTTAGCAAAAATTTCTACAAACCATTTTCTGAGATTGGGGAGGCGGTGAATCTGTGTTTCAATTTCTGCCATAGCGGAGGTAGTAAGTTTAACTCCTGTAGAATAAACTGTTTCTACCAATGTGACCACCGGATTTTTACCCTTAAATGTGAGAGTTTGGGCGAAATTCAGTACAGTCTCAACAGTGTCAAGTAAACTACCATTCCAATGCTGTTCTAACCAGCCAAAACAACGTTCTATCGGGTTATATTTGCTATGATAAGGCGGATAATAAGTAAGTTGTAACGTCAGTTGAGATGATGTACCAAAATCTACAATCCGCTTCATAAATTGAGTGCGGCGAGAATTATTTTCAGGTCCATTATCCTGATTAATCACCAGTTTTTGAATATGAGCAAATCTGTGTTTGACAGTTTGCCACCAGCTTTCAAGCAAATCAACAATACAATCAGCGGTTAATTTGGAAGAAACAAAGAATAAAAATAACTCGTTGTATTCAGGTATAAAAATGCCGTAGGGAATCAGAGTTATCTCCGTCGGGAAGTCGTGGTCTACTGAGATGGTTGGCATTCGATTTTTACCCCCACGGTCAAATTCTCCAATCTTAACTGCTACCTTAGCATCAATGGAAATTCGCAGAGTATGAGGGTCATTGTCAGCTTCACTATTAATTTGTTCAACTTGTTCAAAAATCGCTTCTGTTTCGGGAATTTTCTTGATAGGCTTGGTTTTCAGAACTCTTTTTAAGGTATAGCCTAAATCATTCAATTTTCGTCGAATTGTTTCTGATGAAGGTAGTTCTTCCTCTGTGTAACCAAATTGTTCAATTAGTTGACGACGGACTTCGCTTGCCGTCATGCGTGTATACAAACGTATACTTTTAAAACTGGGGTCAGTTTGACTTTGTGGGTCTACTAACGATTTTATATCCCTCAACAAGTTTGATAATTTTGCTTCAGCCCGCTTGCGTCCACTACGCCTGAAACCATCAATAAAGGCTGACCACTCTCTAACTCCTGCATCCCTTTACGGATAGTGCGCCTATTCCATCCCAACTCCCTTTCCGCCACAGTTTGTCCACCTATTCCCAAACCTTTGACTACTTCTGCCATGAATTGTCTTCGGTCACTTCCCTTGAGTTTTTTCGCTGTTTTGATGTACAGAGATTTTAGGTGCGCGGTGAGTTGAATGATAGATTTTGGATACATGAGCTAGACTGCACACTGAATTTATCTTTCTCTTATCATAGGATCAATTATTCTGTGGAGTTCTCTAACTTCATAATAATGCTCAATATAACCGGGCGAATAGATTTAGGGTATAGATGACACTGCTATTACTTTACTAATTGCTCAAAATCTGGAATAGAATAGCCTTTCCATTTTAAAAGTGCATAAGAATATGCTTTTTTTAGCATTAAATAATCAGCACTTACTCGGAGCGATGCCTGCGGCGGGCTACGCCTACGCAAACTACACCCTGTAGGGACAATTCATGAATTGCCCCTACCTAAAAATTAGGGTTTCGGGTATTGTTTGCGTAAGTCCTGTTCGCTTTTCGCTTTCCGGCTGAAGACTCGATAGTATAGCGACGTACTAATTTCCTTTAAGGGAAACAGCAGATAGATGAGAGGATTTATTGCCACAATAATATTTCGGAAGTCGCGCCGCGCCAAAAATAAGATAGCACGAGCAACTTGCTGTGCAGACATCACACCATAGGGATTCAGTTGACTCTTAAACGGGCCAAGAATTAACTTGCGAATTACACAATCCCCGTCCAAACGCTTCAGGGTAACAATATCTCCTAACGCTCTTTTGCTGAGTTCATAAAGCGGACTCAACGCTGGAGAAACCTCAGCCTCAGAAGTATTTACCCAAATTTCCTTGGTTGCTTTTGCTTGTGGCCCTGTTACAGTTGTCAAAAATATATCCATCAACCGCAATGCTGAAAAGGTATTCACTTCATAAGAGGAGTTGATAGCCTCCGATGTGCGGCTGGCGTAGACATTGATTCCGTGGTTGATAATTAAAATATCTACTTTCTCTAAACTATTTCTCAGTTCGGCTTCATTACCCAACTGCCAAGGAACCACCTTCACCCCAACTTGCTCTACTAATTTTTCTGGATTAGTGGTTAATGCCACGACTTTAGCATTATTCTTTACAAGTTCAGCCGCTAATGCTTGTCCCAAAGTTCCTGATGCTCCTGTTAAAGCGATGGTTTTACCTTTAAGAGACAGTCCTGTACCAAGAATTTTATCCACTAGGGGAAAGACACCACTGTAGTAAGCGTTGACATCATCAAAATGATGTCGCCAATGGTAAGACCGATTCACCCACCAAAGGGATGGTATTGTCTCTAAAGGGCCGGGTCGGTGGTTGTAGTCTGTATCAATTTTTCCCTGGAAATATCGCACAGACGCACCATACAAGAAAGTGCAACCATAAGCTGCTCCCAGCCATAACCCCATTTGCTGGACAATTAAAGCAATGACTACCAACACCACCAGCAGTAGACTCGACTCTAGAATGTCGTGATATAACTGGGATTTTTGGTAAACTTTCAGGGAAACTATCGATAAATCGCGGCGATAGGCGCTATGGTGCTTGTTGTGCCATTTCGCCAGCCAATTCACTTGGTGACACAAAACATGATAGCTGTCTCTCAAGACCTCGGCGAGTAAAAGTGAAAAGAGTGCCCAAGTAAGAAACTGGAAGCTGGCATTTAGCCAAACCCAATTAATTTGTAAGCTTGTCTCAATTCCCATCAAGTTTTCAGCTAGCGTTTTTATCATGTTTGTCTATACTCATTTTTCTTAAGCATTCTTCATGATCTAATAAAGGTGCGTTAAGGTCGAGTCTAGAGCAAATAAAAATCAAAAGAAATAGGGTAAGGGAGAGTAGAAAGTAACGATTAGAGAGGAATAGTAAAGTTTCTTTGTCACTAACGACAGTCTTGACAGGAAAATAAGTAGATAAACAAAATTAATTACACAATGTCATTGCGATCGCAGCAAAGCGAAATAAAGCAATTCGCTTGTGGCTGTGATTGCTTCGTTTCTCTACGAGACGCTCCGCGAACGCTCGCAATGGCTGTAATTAATTCTGTAGGCTTATTTTTAGTACCTATGACTAATGACTAATGACGAAATTTAAGCTGCACAAAAAATCGGGGCAGGTTCCAAACCTGCCCCAACATCTGATATACTGCGCCCAACGGCTGTAGCTACAGGCTTTAAACTATCGACTAAATGCACCATATCTTCTAAAGAAAGCGCTTGACGGGCATCAGAAACAGATTTTTCTGGTTCTGGATGACATTCAATAATTAACCCATCAGCACCGCAAGCGATCGCAGCCCTAGCCACAGGTGCAACTAACTCCCGTTTCCCAACAGCATGGGAAGGATCTACAATCACAGGCAAGTGAGTTATTTGCTTGAGTGCTGCCACTGCCCCTAAATCTAGAACGTTGCGGGTGTAATCATCAAAACTGCGGATACCTCTTTCGCACAACACCACATCAGGATTCCCGTGGCTGAGGATATATTCAGCAGCCATAACGAATTCTTCAATTGTCGCTGCTAACCCACGTTTGAGCAGTATTGGTTTACCAGCTTGTCCTAAAGCTTTGAGCAAGTCGAAGTTTTGCATATTACGACTACCAACTTGAAGCATATCAGCATGGGCAGCCACTACTTCAATTTGAGAAATTGACATAACCTCGGTGACAACCGGCATATTGTAATGCGATCGCACCCTTGCTAAAATTTCCAATCCTTCTTCTCCCATACCCTGGAAAGCGTAGGGAGATGTGCGGGGTTTGTAGACACCGCCACGCAACCCCTGCACGGATGCAGTAGATAGCTTTTGAGCGACTATCTCCATTTGTTCTAAACTTTCAACAGTACAGGGGCCGCCGATAATTACCAGTTCTTTGCCCCCGAAAGCGACTTTTTTTGAGATTTTAACGATTGTTTGGTGGTTCGGATGAGATTGTGCGGCAAGTTTGGCGTTAATCATGGTTTCGTTCTCCTAAAAATTGAGTATTGGGCACTGTTTTGCGATAAAAAAAAGCCCGAAACCTTTGAAGAGTTCCGGGCGCGTTCTGATTCATCGACATGACGCTACTTACCCGGAATTTAGTCTGGGCCAAAAGTAAAAGCCATAAAACCAGCTATTCAAATAAGTCATGACGATGAAATTCTCCTTAAAACAACAAAAACCGCAGAGTTCGCTCTGCGGTTCACCGGGCGGTTTCCGTTAGGAAACTCAATTCACTCCCGGTGAACCACCCTAAACCAAAAATAAAAGTAGGAATTTGTCTTAAGCATTTGTGGGGTTTTTGCTGGAAAATCTAATAACTATACCTATGTAGCATAACACTAGCAAGAAGAGTAAGCGGTGTCAAGACCCCCACAAACCAGAAAAAAGCGATAGACTCAGTACAAATGTGGGAGTCAAGACTAGTAAACAGGATTCAGAAGTTAAAATATATAATTCTCCTGAGTTGTCACCTCACCTTGTGAAAGCTTATTGCAGATAATTGACCATCGCCATCCATTATTCTTACCCAAGCCCTCATTGACCAGATCAACTTTTTAGGATCATTCAGTTTGATTATGCCCAGTTCCAAAATCTTAGCCCAATCTTTCGACTATTATGGAGTTTACCCCTGCCCAGTCTGTCGGATAGGCAAGATTTCTCACATGCCAATGATGGAAGCTATGGCTTGTGACTTTTGTCAAGAGATTTTTACAGTCAACTCAGAACTACAGCAAATCAAGATGCCTTCTAGGCAACCACCCTTAATTTGGCGTTGGAATGGGTTTAGTTGGACTGAAGGTCAGTTGGAAGGTGTGGAATTAGGTTGGGGTTATGGACTAGCAGCAGCAGTTTTTGTAATTCTTCCCACTTCTTTAATTGGCATAGTAGCTTACTATTTTCCTGCTAATCTCAAAGAACCCATTACCTGGACGCCGTATATTTGGACGATATTAACTTTCTTGTCACATTTATCAATTATTGTTTGGATTGTGATTGAAATTTATCAGATTCCAGTTGCAGCATATTTAAGAGCGATCGCTCGATGGAGAAACGGGGAGATGGGGAGATGAGAAATCAATTAAAAAATAAAAAATAAAAAATAAAAAACTTCTACTTCCTGCCCCCTACCTCCTGCCCCCTCTTTCGCAATGCCCCATAATCCATAACAAATGATGCAGCGAATAAATAGCTCCATCACTGATAATTAAGTTGATTGTCCACCAAAATATCGTATGAGCGATCTGGAGTACTACTATAGAGTCTTGGAATTAGAGCCTGGAGCAACACTTGACGAAGTGAACCAGGCTTACAAAGATTTAGTCTTTGTTTGGCATCCCGATCGCATTCCTAAAGACAATCTCCGTTTACAGCAGAAAGCACAAGACAAGCTGAAAGCCATAAATGAAGCTCGTGAAAAGTTGCGCTCTCTAAAAACCAAACATCAAACCACATATCACTCACCGCCACCTCAACAGGGAAAACCATACTCACCGCCACCTCAACAGGAAAAACCATCTCAAACAACCCAAAAACCACCAAAGCAAAACTCAGACTTGAGTGGTAAAGACTACAGTCGGGCAAATTTGAGCAATAAAGACTTATCTGGCAGAAATCTGAGTTATGCCAATTTGAGCGGTGCTAATCTCAGCGATACTTTTATGCACAAAGTCAACCTTAGAGGAGCGAATTTATCTGAAGCAAATTTATTTCGGGCAAACCTACTTTTAGCGGATCTCAGAGAGGCAAATTTACGCGCCGCTAATTTGATTGGCGCGGATCTCAGTGGGGCCGACTTGCGAGGAGCCGACTTAACAGGAGCGCGGATTCGCTCTGGTGAGCGCCTTTTAGTTAAACTAGTTGGTACTAACTTAGCAGGGGCAATTATGCCTGATGGTTCAATTTTTCAATAGCTGAAGTTGCGCTATGAAAAAGCAATCAAGCAGTTATTGTTTAGATGCAACAGATGATAGTGGCACAGCAATGCTGTGCCCTTACAAGTGATCTGTATTCCAGATCCCTACAACCTACCTGTAAAATTGAATATGATACCTCAAGGCTTTTAGGCACTGTGAACTTTTTTATTGGTTGTGCTGTTTGGGCATATAAAGGTTGGGTGGGCGAACTTTATCCCCAAGGCACTCGTACTGCCGATTTTCTCCACCTCTACAGTCGTCGCTTCACCACCGTAGAAGGTAACACCACTTTTTATGCCGTGCCTAACCAAGAAACTGTAACCCGTTGGGCTGCCGAAACTCCAGCAGGTTTTGAATTTTGCCTGAAGTTACCGCGAGATATTACCCATCAAGGGTTGCTACAACCCTATATTCCAGCAGCTTTAAAATTTTTGGAAGGGATGCGCCCTTTAGGTAAGCATCTTGGCCCAATATTTGCCCAGTTACCACCCAGTTATGCACCTACATTGCTTGATGATTTGACCAACTTTTTGGAATCTTGGCCACTCACAGAAGCACCCCTAGCGCTGGAAGTCCGACATCCCGACTGGTTCAGGGAACCCTATGCTAGTAATTTGACAGCGCTTTTAGAAAGGCTAGGTGTGGGACGGGTATTGTTAGACTCGCGCCCCATTTATACTGGAGATGATGACCCCCAGCTGCAATCGGAACGGCGTAAACCCAAATTACCGTTGCAATTGAGTCTGACAGCACCTTTTACTCTGATTCGGTTTATTTCTCATCCAAATTTATCAGTGAATCAGCCATTTATGGAAGAGTGGGTAAAGCAGATTCAGCAGTGGTTACAGATGGGAGTGCAAATTTATTTCTTTGTTCATTGTCCAATAGAAGCGCGATCGCCTAGCACAGCGCGTCACTTGCAACAGCTATTAGAACAGAGTGGTACACCAGTTCCACCCCTACCTTGGAATAACCTTGAGTATCCTCCCAATCAGCTGAGTTTATGGTGAGCATATTTAGTACATAATTAGTTTTGTAATACTTTCCTGTTAAAGTTTGATACTAATTTTGATTAGAGTATATGTGATACATGAATATAACGGATAAAAGTGTATTAACTTTGATTAGGTATGTAATTTAAGCTAGTTTTTTAAAAGCAGTTCCACCAAAGGAGGTTGGATGAGTCGTCTTATTTATGAAAGCTCAGTCTCATATAAAGGATATCTCATCATTCCATTTGTTTTTGGCAAGGCGGATAATTACGAGATTTATTCGTATAAATTACTATCTGAGATTGGTCACAAAAGTCAATTTCATAAAGCAGAAAACCCAGCAGGAATTTATGGAAGTTGTGTTAGTAATATCATTGATATCGCTAAAGAACATATTACTAAAAATTTAGAGTTTGCTCATCGGGGAGATAGTTTTAAGTCTCGCTATGTTTACCGTAACAATTTGATTATTATCTTCCAAGAAGCTGATAAATATTTTTACGATCATTACCCACCAGAGTTATTGAATAATATTGCAGCGCCAAAATTATTCAAGTCTGAATATGAATGTCTGAGTTGGATTAAGCAAGGGTTTGATGGACGACATATATCGCAAAGAGTTATTTGAAGAAGGTAGGAGTTGGTAAACAGGAAGAGGTTTAGCGATCGCTCAGTCGAACCGCAGATTAAATAACCCTACTGCATCTACCCTTGCAGGGTGTCACATTATCTAATTTCAATGATAAAGCTGTCTCCGCTTTTTCCCAAGAGGCTTTGATACAGCAGGAAAATCACGTGTAAAAAATTGCAAGCATAAACTTCTAATCAAGCAAAAGTCATACTTTCAATGACAGATGCGACAACAATCATTAGTTGACCACGGTGGCAATCAGTAGTTGTCCAAGAAGCGCTCTGAAATACTTATTCTTTCATCAATCCGATCGCAGCCAAAGTTCTATACACAAACATTAGTTGACCAAGAGTGAAAATACTAGGCATTAGTTGACCACAAGTAGTAATCTTTATTTCTTTGTGGCTTGTAGAAGTAACATCCTCAGCTATCGTCTCTAAAGACTGATAAAATTGTCATCCCAATCGCAATAGTCTAAAATATAACGTGGCTGTATGAAATAATACTCCATAATCACTGGTAATTTGGAGACCGAAAATCTAACTATTCCTTTAAACCTCCAAAAGTTCGGTAAGTAAAAATGAATACATTACTTCTTCAAGCTCAAACTACACTCCTTCATTTATTTTTGTTATGCGCCGAAAGTGGAGTCAAAGAAATTCAACTCATCCCGCCACTAGCAGTCAGTATGGCAGCACGACGCGGAGTCGCTTTACATAAAAAGTTCGGCGGTGGTAAAAATTTGACCTTAGCTGAAGCGATCGCACAACAAAAACCTCTGACCCTTGAAGATATTAATACAATGGTGGACTTTTTTGAGAAATTCAAACCAGACATGGACGATCCAGGGTGGTACAACCCTGAGAGACCTTCTGTAGGTTGGATTCGTTGGTCTCTCATGGGAGACCAGTCTGGTAAAATGTGGTCAATAGAGACCAAAAAGATGGTTGAAGAAGGTTTGAAAGATAAATCTATAAAAATAAAGGCACTGGAATAGATATACAGCAGGAAAAATACTAAGGCTTCCAGTTTTTTTAAATAGCTCTATTCATTTGGCGATCGCACTTGGGAACACTAAGATAAGTACAGTCTGAAAAGATACTGTAATGTCCTCAAGCGAAGCCTTCACGAGAACCGAATTAATAGACCCAGCTTTAGAACTAGCAGAATGGAACCTGAAAGAGCCAAACCAGGTAGGGTTTGAAATTCCAGTGGATGGCTATGATGCCGAACCTTGAAATGGGGTTACTGACTACTGCTTGTATCAGCCTAACAGTGAAATGATTGCTGTAGTGGAAGCGAAACGACAAAGCCGTGACCCTCCTATTGCTCAAGCACGAGTCGAGTATTACCTTAGATCAATGCGGCGGAGGTTAGCTTTGACGTTTCCTTTCTGTATCCAGTGGATGGTAGGCTTGCAACGAAATCTTTCTACTAATTTACGGTCAATCAGTAATACGAGAAACAATTATTATAGATTCACTCTGTTTACAAATTCAGAGAAATAGCGGCAATATAGTGATTTGTAACCAAGATTGAGTGTCATCGAAAGCCATCACAAAAACTGCTGGAAAAATAGTTGACGCAGCAGATACCCCTTTGGGGTAAGATAAATTTTCGCTTATGAGTACCACTACCTACGACCTAATTGCCAAGCTCTGGAATCTTTGTAACGTCCTCAAAGATGATGGCGTGACGTATCACCAATACGTCATTGAACTGACGTACCTGCTGTTTCTGAAGATGGCGAAGGAAACCCGCACCGAAAACCTGCTTCCAGAGGGTTACCGCTGGGACGACTTGGAAGGCAAAGCAGCAAATGAACGTCTGGATTTTTACAAACTGCTGTTGATCCACCTTGGTAGTCGCGGTTCTACGCTTGTTAAAGAAATTTTTGCCAACGCCAATTCCTCTATCAACAAGCCCAATACACTTTCTACACTAGTTACTGAGATTGACAAGCTTGACTGGTATAGCGCCCGGCAAGAAGGATTGGGCGACGTGTATGAAGGGCTGCTGGAAAAGAATGCCAATGAAAAGAAATCCGGTGCTGGTCAGTACTTTACACCCCGTCCGCTGATCGATAGTATGGTGCATGTTATGCGCCCTACGTTGAAGGACGTTATTCAAGACCCCGCAGCAGGAACAGGCGGTTTTTTAATCGCCGCCAATCGCTACATACGCGAAAACAGTGACCCGGATATCTGGACAGAAAAACAGCAACGCAAGTACCGTAGCAATACCTTCTACGGTATGGAGCATGTGCAGGACACGCACCGTCTGGCTTTAATGAATCTAATGCTGCATGGGCTAGAGTTTGACCCGCAAGGGGCAGGTATCCGCTACGGCGATACGCTTTCGCCAGAGGGAGAAGCATTGCCGAAAGCAACGCTGATCCTTACAAATCCACCTTTCGGCTCCAAGAAAGGGGGTGGCTTACCTACCCGCAAAGACTTTATTTTTCCTACCAGCAACAAACAATTTTGCTTTCTGCAACACATCTATGGTGGTCTCAAGCCTGGTGGTCGTGCTGCGGCCATTTTTCCAGACAATGTGTTGTTTGACAGCAATGTGGGTAAGCAGATTCGCACTGAATTAATGGAAAAGTGCAATCTACATACCATTCTCCGTCTACCAAGTGGTATTTTTTACGCTCACGGTGTTAAGACTAACGTGCTGTTTTTCACGCGTGGTAAAAAAGAAAAGAGTAATACCCAAGAAGTTTGGGTGTACGATCTGCGTGCTAACATATCGCAATTTGGCAAGCGCACTCAACTCACACGTAAGCACTTCGCCGAGTTTGAAGTTGCTTTTGGTGATGACCCTTTTGGTAGCTCAGTAAGTCTTGTTAAGCGTGTAGATACTGGCGAACAAGGACGTTTTAGAAAATTTACTCGTGACTGGATCGGTGAGCGCAATGAAAATCTGGATATTTCCTGGCTTAAATACGAAGACGAAGGTGACATAAATGCACTACTCCAACCAGCAAAACTCGTACAAGAAGCAATGGGCGAACTGGAAGCCGCTCTGGAAGAATTGCGCGGGATTTTGGAAGAGTTGGGAGAGGAAGTTGAAGCGTGAACGAACTTCCTGAAGGCTGGACGCTAACCAAGTTTATGGATGTATATGATATTCAGGGTGGTACACAGCCTCCCAAAAGTAACTTCCAATATGAACCCCAGCCTGGTTACATACAACTGTTACAGATTCGGGACTTTGGTGAACGCCCTGTTCCTACTTACATTCGCGATACACATACTATAAAAAAATGTACTGAGCAAGACATTCTCATTGCCAGATATGGCGCATCTTTAGGACGAATATTAACAGGGCTTTCTGGTGCTTATAATGTGGCAATGGCAAAGGTAGATATTCCAGAAGCAATAGATAGGCGGTTTGTATATCATCTATTGAGGTCTGAGATATTTCAAGCACCATTGCGTCTAGTTTCTCGTTCAGCTCAAAATGGATTTAATAAGAAAGATATTGCCGAGATTGAACTTCCCCTCGCCCCACTCAATGAACAAAAACGCATTGCTGATAAGCTCGATGCCCTGCTTACAAGGGTTGATGCCTGCCGAAAGAAACTGGATCTTATCCCCTTCATTCTCAAACGCTTTCGCCAAGCCGTTCTTACTGCTGCAAAATCAGGGCAACTTACCGAGGATTGGCGGACATCTCATGAATCGACTCAATGGCAAAGGTTGTCATTAAGTGAAATATGTCGCTCGATCACCGATGGCGATCACCAAGCTCCGCCGCAAACGGAACGAGGCATTCCGTTTATCACCATTGCGGCGATCAATGATGGGCGCTTGCGAATAGATAAGGCTACTCGTTTTGTTCCATCTGTATACTTTGAGAATCTGAAAGCCTCACGAAAGCCTGAGATAGACGATATCTTGTTTTCGGTAACAGGCTCAATCGCAATCTCAGCTGTTGTAGACACTAACGAGCCATTTATATTTCAACGTCATATTGCAATCTTGAAGCCGGATTTGTCTCGAATATCTAGCAGCTTCCTTCGTTATGCGCTTGAGACAGAGGACATAAAGAAGCAAGCCCTATCTGTGGCAACAGGAACAGCACAGCTAACAATACCATTATCTGGGCTTAGAACATTAACAATCGATGTTCCCGCACGAGACGAACAGGACGAAATCGTCAGCCGTATTGAAGCTCTTTTCGCCTATGCTGATCGCCTCCAAACTCACTATCAATCCGCCTACACCCAGGTTGAGCTTTTAACACCCAAACTCTTGGCTAAAGCTTTGTGCGGCGAACTTGTCCCCCAAGACCCCAAAGATGAACCAGCATCGGTACTGTTGGAGAGGATTCGCACTGAACGAGCAGCAAAACTTTCCAAACCCAAGACTCAAGCTCTCAGAAAACCAATTATGACCAAAATGACCAAAGAATCTGTGAAGGAAGCAATTCGGCAATTACCTAAGAACAAATTTTCATTTGATGAACTGCGTGAAAACCTCACTGGTGATTATGACTCCCTAAAGGATATCCTGTTTACACTCCTCAGTGAAGCCGAGCCAATTCTTACGCAGGTTTTTGATCAAGAGGAGCGAGCAATGCGTTTTTTTCGGGCAGGCAAATGAAGCTTTTAAGGGTTCACATCATTTCTGCTAAAACCTGCGGGGGGCTACTTGATGGACTGAACTTACAGTTACGAAGTCCATTTAATGGCTATTCTGGGTTTGCTCCTCTATGTCTTATTGGGCCAAATGGCGCAGGTAAATCTCAATTCTTGCAAGTGCTAACAGAAATTTTTCAGTCTGTGTTTCACAGGTGCATTCCTGATGAAGAACGTGTCGAAGGAAATCCCGACTTGCTATTCGAGCTTGAGTACCTCATTCACCCAGAAGATGAGCAGCTACCTGTGCGTGTTCGCATTTCACAGAAAGCCAGTGGTAAAAATCGTCCAACACTTTTAATTGAGCGGAGAGATGAAGATGAATACGACTGGATAGACTGTGACTTGAACGCTCTTGAGACCCATACACTTTTGCCTCAAAAGATTGTTGGCTACACATCAGGCGATAATGAAACGCTCAGTTTACCTTTCCTCTTAAGTCGCAGTGGGTATGCGAAGGATGTGACCGAAAGTGCATTAAAGGAGCCAAAACCCGTTCCAGACACTCGGCTGATGCTGATTGACTATGGAACGCATCTTGAGGTTTTTGTAGCAAATCTCCTGTTGGGTGAAGCTTCTCAGTGGGATTTTCTGCTAAAGGATGCAAAACTGCAAAATCTTCACTCATTTCGTTGCGTAGTCCAACTTGCACACAGTGCAGCCCCAAATAATCCGAATACGAATAAGGGCAAACCTAATAACAGGCCAAAAGAAGTTCTGCTTACAGAGGAACTCAAAACTTATCTTGACCAGTTCAAGCGCTGTGCTACTTGCTATAGTTATGACGATAGGACAAAAACTTATACCTTTGACTATTGGATCAATGACCATACGAGGGAAGGGTTTCGCTTGTTTTGGGACAACACGCTTGATCTGTACTCCTCATTCCACAAGTTCGCAATGTTAAACGACTTGGTACTTCCTAAGAAGACCCGTGAGCGGTTTCGGAAAGATACCAAATCGAGAAGGTTTGCTTCACGTCTTCCAGAGCCTCAAGATGAGGATAAAGTTTTCCGATTTGAAAGCGTTATGTTTACTGCTCAAAGGACTGGTAAAGAGGTAGACTACGTATCGCTTTCCGATGGCGAGCATCAGCTTGGGCAGATTCTTGGAACGTTTTGTATGTTGTCATTTCCTAACGTACTTTTCTTGCTTGATGAACCTGAGTCGCATTTCAATCCGCTATGGCGGGTAAAGTTCATTTCACGCATATTGGATCTGCCGACTATACATGGCGATCGCAGAGAATCAGCTAAAGCTACTGAACAAGAGTGCTTACTAACAACACACTCGCCTTTCGTCCCCTCAGATATGCATAGAGACAAAGTTTTTATTTTTAGCAAAGACGAAGAAGGGAAGATTCAAGTCCAAAATCCTAATATTGAGACATTTGGCACTACATTCGACACAATCATTGAGGAATGCTTTAACGTTCGCCCACCTATGTCACAAGTTCCTCATGATGAGATTAAAAGGCTTATGGAGAGTGAAAATCCCGAAGAGATTAGGGCAGGGATGCAGCATCTTGGTGATTCTGTCGAGAAAGCATTTCTTGTTGATCGACTGTTGCAGCTAACAAATAGGGATGAGGTGTAGGATGCTGTTTGGGTATCCCGTTTCGGCAACAGCGGAAAATTGGCTTCACGAATGCTTACGCGAGATTCTGTGTTCAATTCATACAAGCCTAAAAGCAGCAGCCACTCTGCCAGCATGGCCTGAAATTATTCCAGCGCGATACCGAAGAAGGCTGGAAAAACGCCGAGGGCTGGAAGATAGGTTGAATAATTATAAGACAGCTCTAGAAAAGCTTACCACCGCAGAACAGAACCGAATTCTTCAAGCATTCCATGACCAAAATCAGATTGATCTTCTCTTGTCTTGCCAATTGAACTGTGAAGCTATCGGTGATTTGCCAGAAGCCATTCATGAGCCAGTAAAAAAACTTTTTGAATTTGGGTTTGAACTTCTCACAAAACTAGAAATCCGCGATAAGCACTACAAGGCTATTTATGATGCGGCTCCATCTCATACATGTCCTTTCTGCGGATGTGAGAACTTTGATGCACCAGAAGCACCTCGTGAAGCATTAGATCATTACCTTGCAGAAAGTAAATACCCGTTTGCAGCTTCAAACTTGCGTAACCTCGTTCCAATGGGAAATAAATGCAACTCACGCTACAAGCTTGCTGAGGATATTCTCAGTCAAAAAAACGGTACTCGTCGCAAGTCGTTTGACCCATACAACTGTACAGGAATCAGATTCTCTCTCAACAAAAGTCAGCCTTTTGCTGGTAAAACTGGTCAACTACCAAGATGGCAAATAGAGTTTGAGCCGAATACTGAAGAGGTAATCACTTGGGACGAGGTGTTCCACATCCAAGAACGATATGAAAGAGACGTGCTAAACCCGAAATTCAAAAGTTGGCTCGATGATTTTAAGCATTGGTGTAAATCTGCCAAGATAACGCCTAGTTCTGACCAAGAATTGCTGGATGGGATCAATAGTTATGCAACTTTATATGAGGAAATGGGGATCAGCGATCGCGCGTTCTTAAAAGCCGCTGTATTCCGAATGTTGCACACACATTGCCAGCAGGGTGATCAACGACTTATTTCATTGATCATGAATATTGTGAACCCAGGACAAACCAATTTGCGGCAAGCCCCATAAACTAAATTAATTTTGACGCGATCGCTTTCATCTTAAATAAGTAAATCAACAAGAAATCGAACCCGTTCAACTAACCTTATCAGGATTGGGTTAAACCGCGTGATAAGGGGAATAGTAGACGAACTCAAATTTTATTTTACAAAATGTGCTTATGTTACAGCCAGCAAAACAGTAGATCAGTTTGTAGAACGGTGATTTATTTGAGAAATCACTGGCTGGCAGCGAGATCATCTATATCGTTATGACCTTACCTTGCTTTTTTTCAACCGTTTAAACTAGCTGCACTTCCACAAAATGATCAATAGTACAAAGGTTGCCCTTGAACGCAATTCCTGTAATTATTATAGTCGTGAATCACGACTAAATCATTTATAACCCCTGATATAAGGTCATGGACAGAGATGCTCTTTCAACCCAATATAGAATCGACGTACTCAGTAGACTACCTTTGGAGCCTTTAGAATACTGCCAACGTTGGGTTGAAGTATCACCTGATGAACGGGGTTATCGGAAAGCCTGTGTAGCCGCTCTAGCGGAAGCCACAGCCTTGAGTCCACGCCCGATTAACGACTGGGGGCTAATTTTGAAAAGCGTCCTGACCACGTTCTACACGTCCTCAGAATGGCGGATATGCTGAACCAGATCAGGAAAATCGTCTTACCCCCTGATTATCCGCAAAAATAATTTAATCGGATTTTCCGACTAAAAGACTAGTATTGTGGGCAGAGATTTCTTAATCTGTAGACTGTTGTATTAGACTGCCGCTTGAGTACAACAGCAGTTGCCTTCACTTTTGAATCAACAAATTAACAGTAGGCAATAGCCAAAATCAAATTACTCAAGCCTTCATCTGGTACTTGCCCATCCATTACCAGCCCCAGATGTTTGTGAGACTTTCGCCTAATCCAGAAGAGCAGAGGATTGATGCTATCCGTCAGCTGCCTTTGGAGCCAATGGAATACTGTCGTAAGTGGGTAGATATTGACCCAGCCAGAGGTTATCGCAAAGCTTGTATCAATGCTCTGGCACAAGCCACAGGGTTAAGTCCTCACACCATCAAAGACTGGGGAACTAACTTCGACAGACGACCCCATTACATTCCTTTCCTGCTGCGACAGGCTGATTTACTCAATCAATTTAAACAACTAGTTATCAGCCAACAAATAATTTTGCCACCCAACTTTCTTACTAACTAACTGTTCGTGATTTACGAGTAACTTGCGATAAAACCTCTTGCTGACAAGTTATGAGGCGCTTTATTGTGTCTTATATCTGTATTCATTACCGTGAAAACAAGTGACATTATCTCATCCTAAAATTGCTCGTAATTCACAAAAAAATCTAATTTATCTGCGCTAGCAGCAGTATGTGAGCAAAGAATAATAACCTCAGAACAGCAAATGCATTCCATCAGCACATTTGACATCACTAAATATCCTTTACTCGATATTTTAAAAGATATAAAAACTGGGCGGATTCAACTGCCAGATTTTCAACGAGATTGGGTTTGGGATGATGCTCGTGTGCGTCGTCTACTTGCCAGCATCTCACTTGCATACCCAATTGGCGCAGTGATGATGCTTCAGCAAAGTAACCAGCAAGTGCAATTTAAACCTCGCCTTATCGATAATGTCAAAGAGCCAAAGTACGATAATCCCAGCCTGTTAATTCTCGACGGTCAGCAACGCTTAACCACTTCATTCATGGTTTTGCTGTCGGAGCAACCCGTTGTCATTAAAGACCAAAAAAGCCAAAAGCTGATAAAAAAATGGTACTACCTTGATATTGCCAAATCCCTTGACCATAACATCGACCGCCGCAGTGCCATTATCGCTTTCCCGGAATCAAAACAACTCCGAACATTTGGTGGAGAAATTATAGACTGTTCCACCCCAGAAAATGAGTATGAAGCAGGACTATTCCCATTATCAAAAATTTTCTTCTTTTCAGAATGGAGAAGTAAATATTCCAAATATTGGCAATATGATGCTCAAAAACTCGAACTCATCGACACTTTAGAACTAGAAGTACTCAAAAAATTTGAGCATTATCAAATACCAGTAATCCAACTACGGGACTCCTTACCCAAGGAAGCAGTTTGCCAAGTGTTTGAGGATACCAACACCTCTGGCTGTGACCTCAACTACTTCGACTTGATGAGTTCTAGCTACTGCGCTAATGACTTCAGCCTCAGAGATGATTGGAAACTGCGGGAAGCTCGTTTTCAGCAATTTAAAGTATTACGTTTAGTCCGTAACACTGACTTTGTACAAGCGGTGACTTTGGTAGCTGGCTACGTGCATAGAATGGAAGCAATAAACAAAGGCGGCAATTTAGACAAACTACCTGGTGTCTCCTGCGGTCGTGGAGACGTTTTAAAACTTTCCATTCCAGAATACTCTAGTTGGGCTGATAAAGTTACGGCAGGATTTGAGGAAGCAGCCAGATTCCTGCATGGGCAGAAAATTTTTGACGCAATGGATTTGGCTTATCCGATTCAACTAGTTGCCTTGGCCGCAATTTTGACTGTTTTAGGAGAACGTTCACGTTCCGTTAAGTCTCGTTCAATGCTAGAACGTTGGTTTTGGTGTGGGCTGTTCAGTGAGATGTATACAGGTTGGCACGAAACCCGTACAGGACGAGACGTATTAGAAATACCACAGTGCCTGCAACAAGAGGGTTCACTTCCGTCCACAATCCGAGAAGCCAATTTCTTCCCAGAGCGGTTGCTGACCGTAAGAAAGCGTTATGGTGCAGTTTATCAAGGCTTATCAGCACTACTGCGACTTTCTGGGGCAATTGATTTCATTACAGGTGAAGAAATCAATGATGTACTTTACTTTGAAGAACAAATTGATTCTCACCACATCTTTCCCGTAGCTTGGTGCAGAAAGCAAGGCATCGACCCCAAAAAATATAACTGCTTAGTTAACCGCACCCCTTTAAGTGCCAAAACCAACAAAAAGATTGGTAGTAAACCACCTTCAGTCTATCTCCGAGAGCTTGAGATGTCCGGCGTATCACCGCAGAGGCTGGATGAAATATTGCGTTCTCATGCCATAGACCCCGAAACTCTACGGCAAGATAACTTTGAAGGATTTTTCCAAGCACGGACAAAGGCGTTGTTAGATTTAATCGGCAAGGGAATGGGAAAGTGCTTATATATTGAGGCTTTTGAGGATTTAGGTGGTAAACATCAGAACCGATGTATCAAAAGACTGAATTCGGAATTATTGTTAAATAAGTACATATAGTAATTTCAAATTTATGAAGTTCAAATTATCTACTGTTTGTTTAAGGATTTAAATAATATAGCAATCCTTAATGAGTCGTGAAAATCTCCGACTCCTTTCTCTGTATTCTCTACATCTCTGCGATTAATTTATTTTTACAAACAATTTTGGGCTGATATAGTCAAATTAATCTCTCAATAATCACATATTTAAAAACTAATTATTTTATCAATAAAAGTTGAATATCCGTAAACGGATATTCAAAATAAATAACCACACAAATAAATATGTCAAGTCAAATTAATAGGTCGCTTTTAACAAAAACAGAGAAGCTGTACTACACACAGAGCTTTTTATTTACAGAAGTTTGACAGTTCTTCTATAGATTACTCCCTTTAAAAATTTCACTTGTACTACATTAAATGTAAACTTCTCTTAAAAATAAATATATATAATTTTGCTATGGTAAGCTTGAATCATAATTTATCCTGCGTTGGCAAGAAGAAAATACATATTTACTGATGATTACCAAAGTTTTATCAAGGATTTTGGCTTTTCATTTAATGTGCCCAATTCCAGTGGATACGTTAGTAAGTTTATGCATATAAACTTACTAGACAAGAAAACTACGATTTTGAAAAAATAAACTAATAAGGTTTTCAATGCTTACCCAAGATGAGTTTGAACTTTGGTGCCGTCGTCTAAATCTTTCTGAGGCGGCCATAAAGGTCATAGAACAAATTCGCTCATCCGAACCTTCACGCCTGGTAGGTGGAGGAAAAAAGAATGTTGCTGGTCGTTACCCCAGCCGTAAAATGGGAATGACTATACAGTTTGAGTCTCATCGCAATGAGTTAGCGCATATTTACAAACTGGAGCATGACGAAGATGTACTTGAATTCTACGACCAGCCGCCGCCAATATTTCTGGATTACCTAAGCAAAAAAGGACGGCGAAATTACCACAGTCATACACCTGACTTTTTCGTAATCCGAAAAAACTTTGCGGGCTGGGAAGAGTGCAAGACAGAAAAGGATCTATTAAAACTAGCACAAGATAGCCCGAATCGCTGGCAGCGCAAAGATGAGAGCAAATGGCGCTGTCCGCCAGGTGAAGAGTACGCTTCTCAATTTAGTCTTTATTACGCTGTCCGTTCCTCGGCTGAAATTAGTTCGATATTTGTACGGAATTTTGTCTGGCTGGAAGATTATTTCCAAAATAAACAACTGGAAGTGGATGAAGCAATAACTTTTGCCGTACTCACCCTTGTAAAAACCCAGCCAGGAATCACTTTAGCCAATATAACTAATCGAATTGAACAAGCGAGCATTGATGACTTAAATATCCTAATTGCCACAGATCGGGTCTATGTTAACCTCTATACTACTTTCTTAGGTCAGCCTGAACAAGAGGAAGCATTTGCTCACATGCAGATGTCAAAAATTTCTGCTCCAGCGTCTGCTAGCAATGTTTGTACTCTTAAAATTACCGTTGGAACCTCTATCTGCTGGGATGGGATTATCTGGCAAATTGTTAACACAGGTGATAAATCCATTGGTCTGCTTAAAGACGATGGAAAGTTTATTGACCTCCTTAATGAAACTTTTGAGGAATTAGTTAATAAAGGAAAGATAACAGGTCTCCTTGTATCTGAAGAATCAACCATCAATTCTGAAGTTGAAGAATTAATAAGTAAGGCAAGTAAAGAAGACCTCAAAGAAGCCAATACTCGTTACAAAGCTATTGAGCCATTTTTGAATGGGAGTTCCTCTACAAAACCTAATCGCACTCAAAGACGTTGGCTTACCAGCTACCGAAAGGCTGAAAAAATATACACAAGAGGTTTTGTTGGACTATTCCCCAGACATAAAAATAAGGGCTGGTATAGGAAAGGTATTCCAGAAGAAGTGCGATTGCTGATGGAGGAGCATATTGGAAAAAATTACGAGAATATCAAGCAGCACTGCATCCGTCACGCCTACGAATCTTTCAAAGAAATATGTGATGAAAAAGGATACAAACCTCCCAGTAGTGAATCCTATCGCCAAGCAGTAAGAAATCGTCCTCTTCATGAGCAAATTAAAAAGCGCATGGGCGATCGCGCTGCCTATAAAGAGGAGCCTTTTTACTGGTATCTGTATCGAGAAGAAACACCTCCCCACGGCGATCGTCCTTTTGAAATTGGTCATATAGACCATACAGAGGCGGATGTTGAACTCCTCAGTTCAATTATGTTGAACCTTGGTGTTGATTACAGCTATATCAATCAAATCCCCGATATGGGAAAGTCTTGGGTGACTTTGCTAATAGATGCTTATACCCGAAGAACATTAGCAATTTACATAACCTTTGATCCACCAAGCTACCGCTCCGACATGATGATTTTGAGAATTTGTGTCCATAAATATGGACGGCTTCCTCAAACAATTGTGGTGGACAGAGGGGCTGATTTTAACAGCATTTACTTTGAAACTCTCCTTGCTTACTTCGGCATTACCAAAAAGCAAAGACCCGCAGCGAAGCCTAGATATGGTTCAGTAATTGAGTCTTTCTTTGGAGTAGCTGATAAGGAGTTTTGGCACAACCTGATGGGTAATACCCAAATTATGAAAAATGTCCGGCAGGTCACAAAAGGGGTGAATCCCAAAAACCATGCCGTTTGGACGCTTACTAAGCTATATACCTACTTCTGTGAATACTGTTATGAAGTCTATGACACTTGCCCCCACCCAGCTCTGAAGATGAGTCCTCGCGAAGCTTTCAATATTGGAATAGCACGTGGCGGTATTCGAGACCATATGTTCATAAAAGAAGAGGAGTTTAAGCTTTTAGCGCTGCCATCACCTAAAGATCAACAAGGCAGCAGAAAAGTGACTCAGGAGGGCATAAAAATTAACTACCTCTACTACTGGCATCCCTCCTTTAGTCGGATTAGAAACACTAAAGTAGAGGCCAAGTTTGACCCATTTGACATCACGCTGGCTTATGCCTATGTCAATGGTCAGTGGACTAAATGCCATTCGCGTGTGCTACGAGAACTTCAAGGTCATTCAGAAAAAGAATTGATGATTGCAGCAGCAGAATTAAAAAAGCTTAACCAGCTTCAGAATAAGCAGTTCAATGACATTACGGGCAAAAAGCTGGCTCAGTTTTTTAGCCGGATCGAGATGGAAGAGGCTGCCCTTACTCCAGCGTGGCGTCAAGCAAAAAAAGCTATACAAGCTCAGCGGCAGAAGGATAGAGAACTTAAGCAAGTTCATGCACAGATTGAAGGGCAATTAATTGAGTCTGATAAAGATGGTTTGCTCACTATTGACACTCCTATTGCTATTGCGAGTGAAACATTAACAATGCAAGCAACAGAAACTTTTAAACCAGAAGTTGATGATGTAGATTTGGATGAAACTTTTAAACCTTTAGAGGAATGGTAATGGTTATTCAATATGGATTTCCACGTGAATTACTTGACCAACCACCCCAGGAGCGGAAGAACTTTTTCAAAAACCCTGATGTCACATTTATGCACCGAAATTTGCTGACTGTCTTTAACAAAGCTCACCGTATTATTCTTGAACCTGCGGGAACCTCAATTATTTTAGTGATTGGCCCTTCTGGTGTTGGGAAGTCAACCCTGCTGCGCTTACTCTACAAAAAAATTATTGAACAGAGTATTGCAAACATGAAAATAAACCCCGGTTGGATTCCTATTGTTTGCGTTGAAGCACGTGCACCAGGGAAAGGAACTTTTAGATGGAAAAGCTTCTACGAAATTATCTTGAAAGCTGTGGATGAACCCGAAATTCAGCAAAAAATTAGCTACAACGACAATGGTATTCGGCGAGATAGTGATGGGAAACTTATCATTAATACAAGAAGAACAACGGAAGATGCACTCCGTTTAGCAATGGAGAATGCTTTAATTCATCGTAAACCTTATACGTTGGCAGTAGATGAATTTCAGCACATTGGCAAGATGGCTGGAGTAGAGCTTTTACAAGCTCATATGGATTGTGTGAAGTCGGCTGTAAATATTACTAAAGTTCCTTGGACTGGGTTTGGCACTTATCAACTACTTGACTTCCTTGAACTGAGTCCACAATTGAGTCGACGTACCAAAATTATTCACTTTCCACGCTATTGTCTTGAGTCCGATGAAGATATTAAGGAGTTCAAAAGGATATTAGAGCATTTCCAATACCGAATGCCACTTCTGAAGACTCCCCTTTTGAAAGAAGAATACTGGGAGTTTTGCTACGAACGTAGTATTGGCAACTTTGGCACTCTCAGAGATTGGCTGGGGAGCATCCAGTTTTGGCAGAAATACTCAAATAGCCAGTAAACCATTGAGATAAGCACAACGAACTGAGAGGATTTGATTAACACTATCAACATTCCATTGTGCGCCAGAAATTTTCATCCTAGCTCCAATCTGTTTAATAGCAGACTCGACTGCACCAGAACCAATAGAACAAAGTTGTTCAGCCTGGTAATAGCTGTAGTTGACAATGCGAGAGCGATGTTTTTCAAGATAAGCGATGAAGTTCTTAACTTGTTTGCCTCGACGATTATGAAATAAAGCTTTAGTTTCTTCGACTTGACCTTGCCACAAAAGAGTTTCAGCAACTTTAAGCCGCTTTAAAGAACCGCCAATTTTGTAGAGATTTTCTTTGAGGTGATACCAATCCAATATTTCCCAACGCTGAAAATGCTCTGTTTTACCAAACTCTTTGACTAAATTCCACACGCCATCATGACCATCCCCCAAGCATACTAATGGGTTAACCAGACGCTGGCTATTGACATAATCAACTAATGATTGGTTGTCATCAAAAAACGCACTATAGTAAATTCCTTGTAGTCTTACGGTTTTATAGTCTCGCCAGTGACACCCGGCTTTCGGTTTACCCCGGAGTCGGACTTTTCCCCCATCTACACTGACTTCTGAAACTGCTTGTTTTGCAAGTGGTAATTCAAAATCTTGTGACAGTACTAATTTTTGTTGCGTTGAGTGACCCACTTTCACTCCTGTCAATGCCTCAACTTCAATTTCTGCTTTTTGGTATGATTCGTTAGCTGACAGCCTCAAACAACACTTTTGAAGTAATGGGCTTAACCGACTTCTGGGCTTCAAACCCAGTTTCTGTAACTGTTTGGCTTTAAGAGTCAGTTCCCCCACCAAGCTTTTAATTTTCCTGGTTTTACCTACTTTTGTTCCAGTTTTTTGTTCGATAAAAAAAGGGCTATTTCTGGGCTAACTAGTTCTAATATTTGACTGCGAACTGTTTTTTCTATGCCTTCCAGGTCTGTTAGCTTACTTTTGTCTGCTTCTTCATACAACAATGTTGCCACTTCTTGTAAGCACGCTTTGAGCCGTTCTTGTTTATCCTGGTTCATGATTCCTGGTTCACGCTTCTTTCTGTCTGTTATTTTCTCCTAAAATCTGTATATCTTCCAAAAGTGGATGCTCCCATTGGCTGACGGATGCCTATGATCTTGCTCTTTCTGAAAATGCGAACACTGTAAGTCTTGAACATCTAAAAGAAACAGCCTACAAATATTTTGAGTGCCGTGAGATGGCTAGAGAGGCAATTAACGGTGAACAAAAGCTTAGAGATAGCGAAGATGGGAGCAAGAACTTGCGTATCACTTTAGGTTTGGAGAAGGCCGAAACTCACAAGCAAGATAAATTGTCAAATAAGGAAAGTATCGAACAGAAAGGAAATTTTAAATCTAATAATACACAACCATTTCAACGTAATCCTAAACGTGATCGGCTAGGAGGCCAATAAGTATGAGCAGCAATGAACTTCAAGCAATCGAGTTATATGATTTACAAGAACCAACTATTCCTCCACGCAGCCGCCTCTACAATTTAAAGCCAATTGGTATCGGAACGCCTGAGGTAGAAAGCCTAACAGGCTACATTGTCCGATTAGCTGAAGAGCATTGTGTACCTACAGGAATATTAATCTTGAGCGAGCTTGTACCATTGCTCAAGGAAGGATACATCTTCAAGAGTAAAGATGGAGGGCTAGACAAAAGTTTTACTAGTCAGACAAAGACTTTGAATGGAATGGGTAGCTGGGCTTTAAAACTAATTAAAACCCTTGAATCATTAACTCTACGTAATGACTTGCGTTCACTAACAATGCTCAATTGGGTGGAAATAATTCCTCCAAGGAACTTGCTCCGCTCTATCAGGGCTTGGTGTCCAAGCTGCTACGAGAATTGGCGTGTAACTGAACAGACAGTCTATGAACCACTCCTTTGGTCACTAAAGGAAGTTACGATTTGTCTGCATCATCATCAGCGTCTATGTACAGAGTGCCCATACTGTCACAAAGACAACAGGCTATTGGCTTGGCACTCAAGACCAGGTTGTTGTTCAATATGCAGAGAGTGGCTTGGCATTTCTCCAAATGTTAAATCACCAAATAGTATAAAACTGACAGAAGATGAACTAAATTGGCAAATATGGGTTACAAATAATCTTGGAAATTTAATAGCCGCTACACCACATTTATCTCCACCACCTAAGGAAAAGATTTCCGAAATGCTTTCTGCTTATGTCAATGTCCTTGCACATGGCAATATAGCTGCATTTGCAAAAAAGCTAGGGATAAATAGAACTCAAACCCATAGATGGTGTGTGGAAAAAACCTTGCCAGCGATCGACACACTTCTGCAAATTTGTTTTCAGCTTGAAATACCGCTGCTTGATTTCCTTACTAAAGATGAAATTAACGTAGATTCTAGCAACATAATCATACAAAATCAGAATCAACCAAGTAGGGAAAGTAATTACCAATTAAGTACCTCGACAGAAATACTATATGCACTGGAAACTGCGCTCACTGAAAGCCCACCACCATCCCTAGTAGAAATTGCTAAATGGTTTGGGTATAAAACAACTAGTACTTTGTACTATTATTCTTCAGATTTGTGTAAGATTATAGCGGCGCGACATAGTGAGTATGAAAAAGCTCAAAGGCTAGAAAAATTACAGCGTTTATTGGAAGAATTGCTTGCAGCTAAAGAGTATCCACCACCATCTATGCAGGAGGTTGCCAAGCGTTTTGGTAAAAAATCTGTACATAGCCTAGATAAACATTTTCCAGACCTATGCAGTACAATTTCAGCACAGTATGCTAATTATCGCCAAGAAAACCGAACAAAACGAGTAGAAAAATTGCGTCAGGAAGTTTGGAAAGTTGCGTTTCAGCTTCATTCGGAAGGGGTAGAACCTACCGCTAGCAGGATTTCAGTTTTTTTAAAAAGTCCTGGTTCGATACTCCAAAAAGAGGTTGTTGAAGCAGTATGCAAAGTACGGCACGAACTCGGCTGGGAAAAATGAGGTAATTCTTTGGGAAATACTAGTTACAAATACTGACTTTTCACGGTAAGCCCTAAAGCCAAGAAACAGCATGACTTTTTACGCATACTCTCAAAAGTCAGGTATAGGAAAACTACCAACATTATAAAACCTGTATGTGTTGAAATACAATGTGGCTGAGGTGTAATTTATTCAAGGTGAAAAAGTTTAGGAGCAAATGTGCTAACTAAATACGAGTTGTGGAATTTGAAGCTACCTTTGATCCCACCGCGTAGCCATCTGTACCACGTAGAACCTGTCGGTATCGGAACACCTTTGGTAGAAAGCCTGACAGGCTATGTTTCTCGATTGGCTGAGGCTCATTGCTTACCTCCGGGAGTGTTGATGAAAAGAGAACTGACCTCAGTTTTTAATAAGACATATGGAAGTAATAATTTACACAAAATATATCCTTTTACAGGAGCGCTAAATGGCACGGGTGTCATGGCTGCTGACTTGCGTCAAGCTCTTCAAATCTTGACTCTACGCAATGATCTTCAGTTTTTGACATTGCTAACTTGGTCTGAACTACTCCCGTCTAGGAATTTGCTTCGTTCTATCAGGGCTTGGTGTCCAACTTGTTACGAAGAACGACGCACAACTAGTCAATTAGTTTTCGAGCATTTACTTTGGTCGTTGGATGTAGTTAAAGTTTGCCCGCATCACCAGCAAAAGTTGAGTCAAAAGTGTCCTCATTGCTGTCAGACAAATTACGTTTTGGCTTGGCGATCGCGGCCGGGATATTGCTCTAAATGCTTGAAGTGGCTTGGAATGCCATTTGATACTCAAATAAGCGCTCACCAAAATTTAGAAGAGCATGATTTACAGTTTGAAATATGGATCGCACAAAGTGTAGGTGAGTTGCTTGCTAAAGCCCCATATTTGACACCTTTGCCATTAAAAGATAGCATTGCTAAGGCATTGTGCAGTTACGCATCTCAAGTTGCTGAGGGAAATGTAGCTGCATTTGCTCGCCAGCTTCAGATACCCAGAAATACAGTATGGGTTTGGTGTAGAGGTGAGAATCAACCTTCAATCAAGGCTCTTTTACAAATTTGTTACTGTCTGAAAATCTCCCTACTGGATTTCTTAATACAAGGAGTAAAATCTGCAAATTCTTTTCAAGCAGTGCGACTACTACCACTTCAATCAAAACCCCAGACTAGGGCAAGCGTAAAGTCTTTTGATGCTAACAAAGTACAACAAAATCTAGAAGCATTGCTTGAGAGTAATGATTCCCCATCACCATCAATGGAAGAGGTTGCTAGGCGTTTGGAATGTGACAGAAGAACTATTTTTAGGCATTTTCCGAGTTTATGTCATGCCATCTCTGCGAAATACCTCAACGAGAAAAAAGCGATTCTTCTGAGAAATGTCCAGCAGTCTTGCGATGAAGTTCGACGAATTGCCCTAAGTTTACACAATCAGGAGCATATCCGTCTGAAGCCCGCGTTTCAGAACAGATGAGTATGCCAGGATACTTAAGATACAGAGAAGTACGTGCAGCATTGCAAGAGATACAATGCCAATTAGGCAAATGCTAACTTAAATTTTTTTCGAGCCACTGAGCAATCATTTCTTCTAGGCTTTTCCTTACTTTCCTCTCCGTTATGCGATAATTGACAAGCATTAGTTGTCCTTTGAGAACAACAAGCATAAAGTGACCATTTTGGACAACTAGTGCTTGTTGTCGCAAGTGTCACATTATCTAATATAACTTTTAAGAATGGAGCTAAGCGGATTCGAACCGCTGACCCCCTCAATGCCATTGAGGTGCGCTACCAACTGCGCTATAACCCCTTGAAACCCATTATATATAGTCGCTTAAATATTAGTACTTTGTCAAGCTTTTTGTGGAAACTAAATTTTAAATATTTGCTTTAGCACTCAGCACTCACAACGACACTTGCAGCAAATAGGTCATACAGTGCCCCATCAAAAAGTAAACTACTAACATGGCAGCAGCTGCCAGAGCAACTAAGGTTCCAGCCAACATGAGAGAAAATTCTTTACTCTCGTATGCTCTTTCCATCAAGTGCAGCGACCACGCCACTAAAGCTACATCAAAAAGTAAAATAGGAAGCAACATATTTCTTAATATTTGTTAATACTTGTAAAATAATATTAACACCCTTTTAGGGAAGTGTGTCTAACCTAAGATGGATGTCATTAACTCGTAAATGGTGGATCAAGATAACGTTCTGACTGGCACATTGCGATCGCGCAAATAATTTTTAATTTCTGCTACGCTTAATTGTCCGTAATGTAACAGAGATGCAAGTAATGCTGCTTCAGCTTTGCCTTCGGTTAGGGCTGTGTAGATGTGTTCACAATTACCTGCACCGCCAGAAGCAATAACCGGAATTTCCACAGCATCAGCAATTGCCCTTGTTATTTCAATGTCATACCCGGCTTGGGTTCCATCAGCATCCATACTTGTTACTAGCAGTTCTCCGGCCCCCCGTTTTTCAACTTCTTGTGCCCAAAGTAGGGCATCTAAGCCTGTATTTTCCCTGCCACCCCGCACATACACATCCCAACCTGGATTCTCCGGGTTATTTCTGCGTCTGGCATCAATAGCAACAACTATGCACTGATTACCAAAGCGATCGCTGGCCCGATTAATCAAGTCTGGTTCCCGCACTGCCGCAGAATTAATACTAACCTTATCTGCGCCGGCTCGTAACAAAGCTTTAACATTTTCTAAGGATTGAATGCCACCACCCACAGTCAATGGAATAAAGACCTGTTCAGCAGTTCGGTAGACCACATCTAAAATTGTAGCTCGGTCTTCATGAGTAGCTGTAATATCCAGAAATACTAACTCATCAGCACCGGCTTCGTTGTAAACCTTGGCCAACTCTACCGGATCGCCTGCATCTTGGAGATTAACAAAGTTAACTCCTTTTACAACCCGTCCCGCCTTTACATCTAAGCACGGTAAGATTCTTTTAGATAACATAATAACTTTTGTACTTCTGGGTAATTGACCGAATTTAAATTTTAAATTGGCGCGGGTATTCTCAAACTAGAATTTTCATGGGCATTGGGCATTGGGCATGGGGCATGGGGCATGGGGCATTGGTTCTTCTTTCTCCCCCTGCCTCCCCTGCTCCCCCTACCTCTCCTGCCTCCCCTGCTCCCCCACTCCCTAGTCCCTTAAAAGTAGATAGCTGAATTATGGCGATAATCTCCTCGAAAAAACAGCCTCCAGAACCCAACGGAGAACCAACGCAGCGTCGAGACTCGGCGAAAGCACCATCCACAGAAAATATTTTGAAGCCTGAAGCTGCGATTGATGAACAAGAACAGCAGGAAGAAGGTATTCGGCCACACCGATTTGCTGATTACATTGGGCAAAAAGATTTAAAGGATGTGCTAGATATTGCCATCAAAGCGGCCAAGTCTCGTGGTGAGGTACTGGATCACTTGTTGCTGTATGGGCCGCCGGGATTGGGCAAAACCACAATGGCAATGATTTTAGCATCGGAAATGGGGGTAAATTACAAAATTACCAGTGCGCCAGCCCTAGAACGTCCACGGGATATTGTTGGGCTACTGGTGAACATGAAACCAGGAGATATTTTATTTGTTGATGAAATTCATCGCCTCTCGCGGATGACAGAGGAAATTCTCTACCCGGCGATGGAAGATTATCGCTTAGATATTACTATTGGTAAGGGTTCCAGCGCTCGGATTAGAAGTTTGCCTCTGTCAAAGTTTACTCTAGTGGGAGCTACAACCCGTGTGGGTGCTTTAACTTCACCACTGCGCGATCGCTTCGGTTTAATTCAAAAACTGCGATTTTACGAAGTTGACGAACTAACTCAAATTGTACTGCGAACCGCTCAATTACTCAAAACCTCGATTACAGAAGATGGGGCTACAGAAATTGCCCGTCGTTCACGCGGAACACCACGGATTGCTAATAGATTACTTAAGCGAGTCCGTGATTATGCGGAAGTAAAAGTATCTGGTGAGATTAATGAAAGCATTGCATCTGAGGCATTGCAACTATTCCAAGTAGATCCTTGCGGTTTAGATTGGACAGATCGCCAGATGCTAAGTGTAATAATTGAACAATTTAACGGCGGCCCAGTGGGGTTAGAAACAATGGCAGCAGCAACGGGTGAAGATACCCAAACAATTGAAGAGGTGTATGAACCTTACCTCATGCAGATTGGGTATTTAACTCGGACTCATCGCGGCAGGATGGCGACTAAGGCAGCATATAAGCATTTGGGATTCACGCCGCCTAATCAACAGTTGTCATTATTGTAATTATGGGTATTGGGCATGGGGCATTGGGCATTGATATTTGTAAATGAGCCTTTGAACTCCTTTAAAGAGTCTTTGAACTCCTTTAAAGAGCCTTTAAACTTCATTAAAGAGTCTTTGAACTCCTTTAAAGAGCCTTTGAACTTCATTAAAGAGTCTTTGAACTCCATTAAAGAGCCTTTGAACTCCATTAAAGAGCCTTTGAACTCCATTAAAGAGCCTTTGAACTTCATTAAAGAGCTTTTGAACTCCATTCCTCTGCCCCATGCTCAATTACGAATGACAAATGACAAATTAAGTAAACCTAGATGATTAAACTTATTGGTATTTTTCTCAGTTTGTTACTTGTGTTTGGCTGGGGTACTCCAGTCATGGCACAATCTCAACCGCCTATTACTCAAGAACAGTTAAAACAAGGTGATGAGTGGGCAAATCAAGCCTTTGCAGCGACGAATCAAGGTGACTTTGCGACGGCTGAAACTTACTGGACAAAGATTATTGAGCAATTTCCCACAAATGCGGGGGCGTGGAGTAATCGGGGAAATTCGCGGGTGAGTCAGAACAAGTTGCAAGAGGCGATCGCAGATTATAACAAAGCGATAGAATTAGCACCAAATGTCACCGATCCATATTTGAATCGGGGTGCGGCGTTGGAAGGTTTAGGAAAATGGGACGATGCGATCGCAGATTATAATCATGTCTTAGAACTCGATCCTAAAGATGCGATGGCGTATAACAATCGGGGAAATGCCAAAACAGGTTTAGGAAAATGGGAAGATGCGATCGTAGACTACAAAAAATCTAATGAGATAGCCCCAAATTTTGCCTTCGCCCGTGCTAACTATGCCCTCGCTCTTTATGAAACTGGTCAAAAAGAGCAAGCAATCCGCGAGATGCGAAATATTGCCCGTAAATACTCCAAATTTGCTGATGTGCGTGCCGCCCTCACAGCTGCATATTGGGTAAATGGAGAACAAGGTGAAGCCGAAAGCAACTGGGTAGCAGCTTATGGACTTGATAGCCGCTACAAAGATATCGACTGGGTAAAAAATATTCGGCGTTGGCCTCCCAGCCTAGTTACGGCTTTGGATAAGTTCTTGAAAATCCAGTAGGCACTTCTAACTCAACAAAGATTTCTTTTCTTTGCCTATGTAGCTGTTTTCTGGTATACATCATTGTAATCAACCAGAAGCAGGAACTATGACTCATTTTGGATTGATCTGTCCGGCAGCAACTGGTCATCTTAACCCCATGACTACGTTGGGATATGAACTTAAAAAACGTGGCCATCGCGTCACCCTATTCGGTATACTCGACGCTCAATCTAAGACACTAGCTGCTGGATTGGAATTTTGGGCAATTGGCGAGTCTGAGTTTCCCCGTGGATCGATGGCGCAATTGTTTGCCCAATTAGGAAAGCTTAGTGGATTAGCTGCATTGCGGTATACGATCGCTTGGATACAGAAAATGGCGGCTATGTTTCTTAGGGAAGCTCCACAAGCGCTTAAAGAAGCTGGGGTAGAGGCACTGCTAGTAGACCAAGTTTCACCTGAAGGAGGAACAATCGCAGAATTCTTGGGCATCCCGTTTGTCACCGTGTGTAACGCCATGATGATTAATCGGGATGTCAGCGTTCCACCTTTTAACACCTCTTGGAGCTATAGTTCTACTTGGTGGGCACTTTTACGCAATAGAGCAGGTTATGAGCTGTTAAACCGTGTTGCGCGACCAATTAGGGAGGTCATAGATGAGTATCGCCGAGAATGGAAGTTACCCCCTCACTTTAGCCCCAACGACTCTTACTCTCAGCTAGCTCAGATCAGCCAACAGCCTGCTGAATTTGAATTTCCAAGAAAGAATTTACCCAATAGTTTTCATTTCACAGGGCCATACCATAACACAGTTACTAGGGAACTTGTATCTTTCCCATTTGAAAAGTTGACTGGGCAACCGTTAATTTACGCTTCGATGGGGACTGTACAAAATCGCCTATTGAAAATTTTCAATTTTTTTGCCGAAGCTTGTAAAGAGTTAGATGCTCAATTAGTTATTTCTTTAGGTGGTTCTGCAACTCCAGAGTCTCTACAAGGGCTACCCGGAAATCCCTTGGTTGTTGGTTATGCACCCCAACTAGAATTGCTGCAAAAAGCTACTCTCACCATTACCCATGCTGGTATGAATACCACTTTGGAATCTCTGAGTAATGGAGTGCCGATGGTGGCAATACCAATTACCAATGATCAACCAGGTGTCGCAGCACGTTTAGTTTGGGCTGGTGCTGGTGAAATGATTCCCCTGGGTCGATTGAATGTTCCCCGGTTGCGAACCGCCATACAACAAGTGCTAACGGAAGATTGTTATAAAAAAAATGCAGTTAGGTTACAAGAGGTGATTCAGAAAGCAGGGGGTGTGAGTCGAGCCATTGATATTGTGGAACAGGTCGTTGCTAC
Source organism: Nostoc cf. commune SO-36 (assembly GCF_023734775.1). Taxonomy (NCBI): domain Bacteria; kingdom Bacillati; phylum Cyanobacteriota; class Cyanophyceae; order Nostocales; family Nostocaceae; genus Nostoc; species Nostoc commune. Next base: position 4,990,231 of record NZ_AP025732.1, read on the forward strand.
AGGAAAGCCTGTATTGTCAGAAACATAGGTATATATCTAACATCATCAATCGCATTGCACGACACTGGAGGTTGGGTGAAGCTAAAGCAATATGGTCTTACAATTTGGTTTACTGGTTTAAGTGGTGCCGGAAAGACTAGTATTAACCGAGTCGTAGAAAGAGAGTTGCGATCGCTTGGATATCAGGTTGAAGTCCTTGATGGTGATATAGTACGCCAAAATTTATGTAATGGTTTAGGCTTCAGTAAGGCAGACCGCGATGAAAACATCCGCCGCATTGGTTTTGTGGCTCATCTTTTGACTAGAAATAATGTGATTGTTCTTGTTTCAGCTATCTCACCCTATCGCGAAGTTCGTGAAGAGGTACGGCAACGCATTGGGACTTTTGTGGAAGTTTACGTTAATTCACCGTTGGAGATTTGTGAGGAACGGGATGTAAAAGGTCTGTACAAAAAAGCGCGAAATGGAGATATTAAATATTTTACCGGTATTGATGATCCATACGAGCCACCACTGAATCCAGAAGTAGAATGCAGAACAGACAAAGAAACTGTTGAACAAAGCGCAAGTAAGGTTTTGGCAAAATTGGCAGATTTCGGATATCTTTATTCGCTTGGTGGACAGTGAACTATCACTAAAAATTTGTTATTCAAATTTAATCAAAAGTATAATATGGCAGAGCTAAAAAACGAGAAACCGCCAACTACTAGTATCAACCAAATTTATGATGAACCATACTTAAATTTACTAGAAAAAGCCGATTTTTGTCCCATTTTTATTATGGCAGACCATCGTTCGGGTACGACTTTATTATACCAGACATTGGTGGCAACGGAGTGTTTTAACTTTATCAAAAGTTATCACATTGTTAAATATGATGAGCTTATTTCTAACTATGTAAATGGCACTGAGAAACAAGCACGCCAAGAAATAGAGGATATATTTAAATCTCTAGGGATGAAGGATCGCGTTATTGACAACGTAGCAGTGACTCCAGATTTACCAGAAGAGTATGGATTTATTCTCAAGAATGCTGGATGCGATTCTTACTTGAATCCTAATAATCTATTCAAATTTACAGAGTTGTGTAGAAAGATTCAATTTGTGTCAAAACGAGAGAGACCACTGCTGCTGAAAAATCCGTGGTGCTTTCCACACTTTGTGTATGTCAAAACAGCTTTTCCAGAAGCTAAGTTTATCTTTATTCACCGACATCCAATTCATGTAATTAATTCCAAATTAAAAGCTGCACGCTCAATATTGTCATTCAGAAATGAGTACATAGCCCTAATTGCCCACCAGTATAAACAAATATTCGATAACCCTGTACAAAGCTTTTTATACCAGTTATTGTATTCATCGTACTTCGACCTGGGATTGCACCGAGTTACTAAAGAAACTGTACAATCGACAACCTACTTTTTAAATAATATTGAGGCTTTACCAAAGACAGATTATGTCTCGCTCACTTATGAAGAACTGTGCCATGCACCGGAGGCAACCATAATCAGGATTTTGGGGTTTCTGGGATTAGAGGCGAGAGTGACATTAGCTTATGACACTTTGATTCAAGCGCGTCAACTTAAATTATTGCCAGAAGTAGAACGAAATTATGAGCGAATTCGCCAGAAATTACAACCTTATTTTGCTTACCACGGTTACGATACTTAAGATTGTCTTTTGTGTGATAACTACTTCAAAAGAAGTATACTTTATTCTTTTAAATTCGTAGTTCTGACTTTAGTCAAAAATATCAGGTATAAAGCCGCTTACTACACAGGAAAAATGGGGATTTTTTGTAACACGCAGCTTCAGTCCTAATAATTCACCGAACATGATCTACCTTGATTTTTTCTCTTTGCGGAACAGTGTCAATCTTTAAGCTGAACTAGAACTTGTCTGTAAAACAGACTGATTTTGAGGACGTTTCCCCTTTACCACCATCCGCACACCACCTGCGGGGCTAAATAGCAAACCTTTACGCACTGGCTTTACAGGTTTCCCGTTAGACAATTCCATTTGCCAGCGAGACAGCACTGTTGCCAACACCAGTTTCATCTCAAACAAGGCAAATGCCATTCCAATACAGCGACGGTTGCCGCCACCAAAGGGTAAATACTCATAAGGAGAAAATTGCCGTTCCAGAAAACGCTCTGGTTTAAATTGCTTCGATTCAGGATATAAATCTTCTCGATGATGGGTCAAATAAATAGAGGGAATGAGCAAAGTACCAGGCTCAAAGTTGTATTCCCCAATTTGTAGCGGTGATTTGACCAATCGATTTAGTCCCGATACCGCTACTGGGTAAAGGCGTAGCGTTTCAGAACAGACAGCATTCAAATAAGGCAATCGAAAAATAGCGTTTGGATCTGGTTGTTCACCTAACTTATCTAATTCTTGCAGCAGTTTTTCCCGCACCTGTGGCTGATGATGAATCCAGTACAGCGCCCATGATAACGAAGTTGCAGTAGTTTCGTGACCCGCTACTAATAGAGTCATCAGTTCATCACGTAATTCCAAGTCTGTCATCGGCTCTCCCGCCTCATCACGAGCAGCCATCATCAAAGATAGAATATCAGTGCGAGATGGATCGGGTTGTGCTTTACGTTCTTGAATCTGGGCGTAGATAAGTTGATCGATTTGCTGCCGTAAACGCAAGTATTTCCCCCAAGGACTCCACGCTCCTAAATCCTGTCGCAGTGATGGGAAAAGAAGCAGAACTGTTCTTAAAATAGGGATTTTGGGATTCAGAATTGTAATCAGGAATTCATGGAGTTTCTCGTAACGTGGCCCATCTTCTAGACCAAATACAGCCTTCAAAATTACTTGGAAAGAGATTGCTTGCATTGATGACAGAACTGCAAAGTTTTCTCCAACCTGCCACTGATTAGTTACTTGCTCAGTGATATCGCAGATTAATTCACCATAAGCTAGCATTCGTTCCCCATGTAATGGTGGTGTCAATAGCTTTCGTTGTCGCTGATGAGGCTTTCCTTCCAGCGCCAGTAGTGATTGACGTCCTAATAAAGGCGCTTGAATCCCTGCTGACTCACCAGAGTCTAACTGTTTTGGATCTGTAGTAAAATTTGTTGAATCGCCTGGGGATTGCTAATAAAAACTTGAGGAGCAACATTTTTTCCTAGCTGAAGGGTGAAGATATCACCATAACGTTTGGCACAGTCTTCGATGTATTCTAAGGGATTAGTAAGCCATTGATACATCTGTACCCAAGGGTGAGTTTGAGGGCCGTTAGGCAGTTTAAGTGCAGACATTTTTATTAATCTCCCAATGAGTAAAGTAAGATTGTTATGAGCCAGCCATTCATGCACCCCTAGCTTGATTAATCTTAGACTACAGATCAAGCAAATGAATTTACCTAACTCGGAGAGAAGGCTCCCGCCATAATCTGTGATTTGGCGGCGAGACGGCAGTCGCTTCAAGTCGGGGGAGCCGCCCAACGCGCTGCCTCATTTTTCGCAAATCCATTGTTATGATTTACGTTAATGCACGTGACGTAAATATGCTGGTATTTGAAGCAAAACTTGATGGACAAGACTCGCAGTATCAATTGCTTGATGAAGCAATTAGAACTGCGCGTTTCGTTCGCAATGCTTGCCTTCGGTACTGGATGGATAACAAAGGTATTGGCAGGTATGAGCTTTCTGCCTACTGCGCGACTCTTGCTCAACAATTTGAATGGGCAGGGAAGCTCAATTCGATGGCTCGTCAAGCCAGCGCTGAAAGAGCGTGGTCTGCAATCGCTCGGTTCTTGTCTACGACACGCTCCGCGAATGATAATTGCAAAAAAGCCTTGCCTGGGAAGAAAGGTTTTCCAAAGTTCAAGAAGGAACAAACCCACGGTTCTGTTGAGTACAAAACCTGTGGGTGGAAACTTTCTGACGACCGCAGGTATATCACTTTCTCTGATGGATTTAAAGCAGGAACCTTTAAGCTTTGGGGAACTCGTGACCTGCATTTCTACCAACTCAAACAGTTTAAAAGAGTGCGGGTTGTACGTCGTGCCGATGGGTATTATGCCCAATTTTGCATTGACCAAGACAGAGTAGAAACACGAGTTCCATCGGGTAAAACCATTGGTATTGATGTTGGCTTGAATCATTTCTATACCGATAGTAACGGGGAGACAATTGCCAATCCGCGTCACCTGCGTAAAAGTGAGAAGTCTTTGAAACGGTTGCAACGCCGGATGTCTAAGACTAAAAAGGGTTCTAACAATAGAGTCAAGTTTAGAAATAAACTTGCTCGTAAGCATCTCAAAGTAAGTCGCCAGCGTAAAGACTTTGCTGTTAAGACAGCAAGGTGCGTGGTGAGGTCTAACGACCTCGTGGCGTATGAGGATTTGAAGGTGCGGAATATGGTGAGGAATAGACACCTCGCTAAGTCGATTAGTGATGCGGCATGGACTCAGTTCCGTGAATGGGTTGAGTATTTTGGTAAAGTGTTTGGTGTTGTAACCGTTGCTGTTCCACCCCACTACACCAGTCAGAATTGCTCTAACTGTGGTCAAGTTGTCAAAAAGACTCTTAGCACTAGAACCCATATTTGCCCTCATTGTGGACATACCCAAGATAGGGATTGGAACGCGGCGCGAAACATATTAGAAAAAGGTCTAAGTACGGCGGGTCACGTCGGAACTAACGCCTCTGGAGAGACTGACCAATACTTGAGCGAGGCAACTCTTTCAAGCAAGTCAACTCGTGGAAAGAGGAAACCCAAAGAGTGATCTTTGGAATCCCCCACTATATTCGGTACTCCGAATTAGTGGTGGGAGGATGTCAACAATTCTTGAATTTGTCTTGGAGTCAATTCCTGCACATTACGCAAAACTACTGCTGCTCCTGCTGCTATTAGTGTCTCACTATAAGCATCACTACGCGCTGCTGTTTCCTGCACATGGGGCGGTAAAACGCCTATACCAAGCCAAGTGCGAGTAGAATCTAGACTCCGCGCTTTCTCAACGGTGTACATATCTGCTACCGTATCTCCCACATACACGATCGCTAATCTTTCCTCAATTCCATTTTCTAACTCACGAACTGTAGCGAAAAGTCCCGTAGGATCTGGTTTACCTGGTGCATCTTCCATCGCAATCAACACCGGAGATTGCAAACCGAGGCGTTTTTCTAATACATAGTTGGCGGAAGCACGAGTCGCACCGCTAAAAAATCCCCAAGCAATCCCGGCTTGGGTAAGTTGCTCTAAATAGCTAGGTTGTAATAATAAAGGTTCATTACAGATATACCCAGTAAAATTATTTGGGTCAGGGCCACGGTAACGGGATTGGAAAAAAGCAACGATCGCAGTGTAATCTAGTTGCAGTTGTTCTCGGCTCTGTTCTTGGGTTTCAAAGTAGCGGTAAATTAATTCCTGCGATGCTTCCCAATCGTTATTCCATACACCTTCAGACTTTAGTTGGTCAATATCCAGTGGTGTTGGACGATATGCTTGGGTGGTAAAATATTCTACGGTATCTGCGATCGCCCGGCGATAGGAACCGCTAACATCGCGCACAACGCCATCAATATCGAAAATAGCGATCGCTTTTACAGAAGTTTGTTGAGTCATGGGGTAAGCAAGCAAAAGAGTTTTACATCATCATAATGCGCTCATGGCTCAGGTAAAAAATCGGAGTCGAGGGCTTGCTCTGGCGTGAAGGGAGATTGTTCGGGGAAGGTAGCCAAATGCAATTCAGTTTCATCGGCAGCCAAGAGTCTAGCATCGTCATAACACAGCCCAAAAACCTCATCAAAATATGGTTTGAGGCTAGGACTTTCTTCTAGAGCTTGTCTGAGGCGTTTGCGATGCTCCCGAATTGTTCCTCGCCAACTACCACGCTTCTCGGCTTGATATTTATACTTCGATAGATGCATCAGCACCACTTCCAAATTGTTTCTGAGTGCTTTCTTTTCACTTCTGCCCATCGTTTCAATTTCATCAATCAAATTCTCTAAATCCAGTTCTGTGAGCCGACCTTGCTTGAGTAGTTCTGCTGTGGTTTGAATCCACAGGTAAAAATCTTGCTCGTACAAATCTGAACCAGATGTTGTTTGAGATTGGGGCAGTTGAGCAGTCACGTCGCTTCGCTCCGAATTCAAAAGTCAAAAGTCAAAAGTCAAAATTACCATAGACAAATTTACTTGCTCTGTATCATGGGTCTGTTTCGGTCATAAGCATCTTTGTTAGCGCCGACTTACACCTTATGCTAGCCCAATCTCATCACTGTTTGGTCATTTGATATAGTATTGCGTTAAAATAAGCGATCGCTATCCTAGTTCAGTAATGCCCGGAAATTCCCGGAGGTGTGATTGACAAAGTTTATTTTGAAAATTCTGTGGTTAGACGAAAACGTCGCTCTAGCAGTCGATCAAATTGTCGGCAAAGGCACAAGTCCCTTGACTAAGTACTTTTTTTGGCCCAGAAATGATGCCTGGGAAGAGTTAAAAAAGGAATTAGAGTCCAAACATTGGATTACTGATGTGGATCGTGTCGAGTTGCTTAATAAAGCGACAGAAGTGATTAACTACTGGCAAGAGGAAGGCAGAAACCGTCCAATGGCAGAAGCTCAGTTGAAATTTCCAGAAGTTGCCTTCACAGGTAGCGCCTGATATTACAATATTAGCTATTGTCCTGTTCTACAAGCTGCCACAGTTTGATAGTCTTGTCCCGGCTGCCACTTACAATCAATTGTCTAACTTTGCTCACAGCTACAGCAGATACTGAGTCTATATGACCAGAGAGAGTAACAATCTCTTCTGCTGTGCTTACCCTCCAAAGTTTAACTGTTTTGTCGCAACTTGCGCTTAGGAGTGTTTCGCCATCGGCAGTAAAAGCCACAGCCACCACAGACCAAGAATGGCCTACAAGTGTGCAAATTAGCTGACCAGTGTTTACCTCCCACAATTTAATAGTGTTATCATCACTACCCGTCGCCAAAATTTGACCATCAGGACTAAAAGCGACTGTCAAAACCGCCCATGCATGACCCGAAAGGGTGCTTAACAAGCTATAGCATGGGCGGTTTTGAATTTCTCTCTGGGAACCTTCTATCTGCCACAGGCGAATTGTTCTGTCATAGCTAGCACTGGCTAAAAGCTGTCCTTGGGGACTAAATGCCACTGAACTTACTTGCAATTGGTGTCCAGCGATGGTGTAAATTTCTCTGCCAGTATTTACATCCCAGAGTTTGATTGTCTTATCCCAGCTACCACTAGCGAGAATCTGCCCATCTGGACTAAAAGCAACTGATTTTACAGCGTGTGAGTGTCCCAATAAGGTGCAGATTCCTTTTAATGTCTCAACCTGCCACAATTTGATCGTTTTATCATCGCTAGCAGTTGCCAAAATTTTCCCATCAGGACTGAAGGCGACTGATTTTATTGCTTGAGAATGTCCTGATAAGCTAGCTAGGACTTTTTTGGTATTTAAATCCCACAACTTGATGTTTTTGTCATCACCACCACTGGCTAAAGTTTGACTGTCTGGACTAATAGCAAGGGTATTTACACTATTCAATGTCCCAGAATGCCCAGTTAAGGTATGCAAGCATGGCTGAGGAGGGTTTGGTAATTTCAAATTTTGAGTTTTACATTCCATACCCATTGCTTGCATAACTTCATCAGCTGATTGAAAGCGGTGGTTAACAGTCTTTTGCAGCAGCTTGTCGAGGATTTGCGCCAAGCGTAGACTTTTTGAGTCTTGTCGCCAGACATCGCTAACCTTGGTAGTAAGATATTGTTGCCAAACCCAACAATCGTTAGCAATATCAAATAAATCAAAGGGAGGAATCTGGGTAAGTAAGTAAATACAAGTTACACCCAAGCTATATAAATCACTAGCAAAAACGGCTTTTCCCTTCGTTTGTTCTGGAGCAGCGTATTCTGGACTGCCAATACTGGTTTCAGATGTTAGCCGATCGATTTCTGTGACGATTTTCGCAGTGCTAAAATCGACTATAACGAAATTCCCGTTTTTAGTAATTGGGGATCTACGGATGATATTGTGGGGTTTGATATCTCGGTGGATGATGTGGCGATCGCTAATCAACTGCAAAACTGGCAACAAATCTTCTAAAAGTTGCCAAATCTGAGTTTCATTAAAAGCGCCTTCTTCCTCAACTACCTGAGCTAAATTAGTGCCTGCAATAAACTCTTGCACTAAATAAAAATGCTCGTTCTGCTGAAAATAAGCCAACAAAGCGGGAATTTGCGGATGATTTCCGAATTCTTCTAGCTTTTGCGCCTTTTGCTGAAAAGTTTTAGATGTTTCAAATTTCAGCGATAATTCTTGAACGACGCAAGGAATTGGCGGAAATTGACCTTCATCTACAGCGACGAAGGTTTTACAGAATCCCCCTTTACCAATCCGTTTCATTAAACGATAACGTTCTTGTAAAAGCAAAATTTCTCCGCCAAAGTTGTAGGACAATACGGTTCATTTAAGGCTAAAACCCTTTGTGAAATCAATTTTTTTAACGTAGACGCTTGGCTTGCCGCAGGCTACCACAGAGGCGCAGAGAACACAGAGAGAAGGAAAAAATGCTCTTAACTGAACTGTATTGAGTCATAGCAGCCAGGGCGAATGGAATAGAGCCTCCGGCACGCTACGCGAACGCGGCTACACAAACATAGACGCTTTGCGGCTACTCTTCGAGAACGCCAAGGGCGAACCCGCAAGGTAGTCCGCCTCCGAGGAAATCATGAAAAATTGAGGGTTTGAAACCCACGGAAGTGGGTTTTGTCTGTATAGGCGCGGTTTCTAAGCGCCCTTTTAAGGTTAAGTTGACTTATCTACAGGGAAATTCACAACTATAGGTGGATAACCGTTTTCTGGGGTTGGTTGTCCGTTGTTAACTACTGGTTGTGGATGCAAAGTTGTTGATGTCAATTCACCCTTACCAGCTTGATTCCATAAAATCAGGGATAGTAACCCATCCACTAAGCCGTTATTACTACCGTTACCGCTAACTAAAACAATCTGGTATTAAGCGGACATTGCGATCGCCTATAATTTGCATCAGTTGCATTGCTGTATAACCTTGTGAACCCAAGGCTTCCACACCCGCTTGGTAAGTTTCTGCTTTGGCGTTACCCGTGGCCAGAATACCTTCAGCCTCAGCAATTGCCCGAAGTTTTGTCCCCTCAGCTTCACCGTTCGCCTGTTTAATTTGGGCTTGAGCTTTCAAATCGGCAATCTGTACACTCTGCTCTGATTGCACCATTTCTTCTTGGATATCAGCCAGTGCTGTCTCCCTGACAAGTTGTTGCCGTTGGGTTTGCGCCATCTGCTGAACTTCGTAAGTTTTGCGTTTTTCTTCAGCAATTTTACGGTCTGTCAGTGTGTGCATTAATTCATCTGGTGGGGTAATCAAACCAATTAATGAATCCACCGCTTGCACATCATAAGCACGCAAGGCAGATTTAACGTATTCGGAAGCTTCAACTTGGCGATCGCTTCGTGCAGTCAAGAAATCCAAGATAGTATACTCTTGAGCCGAGTTGCGGAAATAATTCCCCACAATGGGACGCAAAACCTGATCGATGACGTTTTGCATCGAACCTAAGCGGGAAATCACTTTCGGCGCATCGGAAGCCCCAATGTGGATAATTTGGAATATCTCTAAATCAAAGGTAAAACCATCAAAAGATAGCAGTTTTAGCGCCTGCAAGTTTGTATCATAACCGTGCTTACCGCTAATCCTTTCAGTGAAGTTTAAGACGATATTTGTAGTTGGTACTAGCTCAATTTTCATCACCTTGGTGTTGAGCGGGTGTTTCCCAGGATACAACGGCTCAACCCAAACACCCTTATGTCCTTGATTTACTAAATTTCCGTGGGTGAAAGATGCTCCGCTCACATCTTCGTGTTCTTTGCCTACGAAAGAAATCACTACACCCACATAACCGATAGGGATTTCAGTCATCGGGACTTGTTCAATATTTACTAACCAAGGGTTAAGGTTCCACGAACCCGATAATAATACTTGTTCTTGTAAACCCCGTTGTCCCCCAGCGTCGATAAATTTTTGACCATTTTGGAAATTATCATGTCCGCTAATGATGCGTCCAGCGATTTCACCTGCTGCGATCGCTGAACCATCTAAAGTAGTAACAATCCCAACCTTCTCTGCTGCTATTTCATAAATGTGCAACTGTTGTGGACTCATGCCATGAGCGCTAGCATTTGTAGCTGTAATCACTTTAAACAGCGCGGTGTTGATGCGGTAAGTACCTGCGGTGAGAAAACTCATTTGCCGCCCTTTTTCCCCGCCTTGGGTGAGGAATTTCCGAGCATCTTGGAAGTTGTCACAACTTACAATTTTACCCAAAATCCGCTCTGGTGGGTTGGATGCGCCATCCGCCGCTACAACCAAAGCAATTTCCCCTTGGGGAACGATAATTACCGACTCTTTTTTTACAGAATACTGCCAAGGCCAGTAACCCCAATGCCAACCAGGAGCTAAAGTATCTGCCTGCAAGCCAGCTTCGCCATTCAGAGCAATCAAACTGCCGGCAGGTAGTCCACGCCCGGAAAGGGTAAATTTCCTTACAACAATGCCAACTTCACGTTCCCCAATAACTACAAGTCCGCCAAAGAATAGGGGGACGAATATAACTAAACCGCCGACAAGTAGAATGGGAACTAGTACAACAGGATCGATTCCAGCAGTTTGATATTGAGTCTTACCAGTTTGTAACTGGGCAATATTTGGTGTGGTTTGATTTAGCTGGACTGATGCTGAATTAATTTTCTTTTGCAGTAGTTATTTTTACAGAAGTAGCATCCACAGAATGAATACTACTAGCCATTGCTAACGTTGCGACGATAGATGCTGCAAAAAGAACTGCCTTATTTTGTTTCCGCTTACCAAGCAAAGATGAAAAACTTTTCATAATTTTTGCCCAAATGGGCAACTAATTAGCTAAGTTAACACTTCACCAAGGCTTGGTTCAATTTCTTAAACTTGACGTAATTTTTAAATTTAATTTTTAAATTAATAAATATTTTGGTGTAGGTTGGATATTGCCCAACCTACAAAGTTAAATTAGACCGAACCGCCAGCAGCTTGAAACCGAGTGCGGGCGCGTTTGAAGGCTTGAGTTGCCTGAATTTGGGCTTGGCGATCGTCTGCTGAGACTTGACTTAGACGCGCTTCTGCTTGGTTGTAAGCAGTACGCGCTTCATCAAGGTTAATTTTGTCGCCACGTTCAGCGCCGTTAACCAGAATTGTCACTTCATTTTCTTCGACTTCGGCAAAGCCACCCAAAAGAGCGATCGCTTCCCAATTCTGATTTTTAGCGGCACGGACTCGCATTACACCAGTATCCAGGGCGGTCAAAAGTGGTGCGTGTCCAGTTAGGATACCTAGTTGACCAGTCGTGCTAGGCAAAACAACTTCTTCAGCTGGGGCATCCCAGACTGTTTTATCTGGGGAAATTACACGAACGGTTAATGTCATTTGTCTTTTGTCCTTCGTCCTTTGTCCTTTGTCCTACCCTACGGGAAGCCGCCCAAAGGGAGTCTATGTCTTTTGCAATTTGCCATTAGCCACTAGCCATTAGCACTTGAACTAATGACTAATGACCAATGACCAATGACAAATGACTAATGACTAACCTTTGATTTTTGCAGCTTTAGCGATCGCTTCGTTAATATCGCCAACCAAGTAGAAAGCCTGTTCTGGCAGATCATCCAACTCACCAGACAGAATCTTTTGGAACCCTTTGATGGTATCTTCCAACTTCACGTACTTACCAGGAGAACCGGTGAATACTTCTGCTACAAAGAACGGCTGAGACAAGAAACGCTCAACTTTCCGGGCCCGCGCTACGATGAGACGGTCATCTTCAGACAATTCATCTAGACCAAGAATAGCGATAATGTCTTGGAGTTCTTTATAACGTTGCAGAGTTGATTGCACCGCCCGAGCAGTATTGTAGTGTTCGTCACCCACACTGTTGGGCTGGAGCATGGTGGAAGTAGAGTTCAGTGGGTCTACTGCGGGATAAATTCCCTTCGATGCCAAACCGCGCGACAGAACCGTCGTTGCGTCCAAGTGGGCGAACGAGGCGGCGGGCGCCGGGTCGGTCAGGTCGTCGGCGGGCACGTAGATGGCCTGGACCGACGTGATCGAACCCTTCTTGGTCGAGGTGATGCGCTCTTGCAGGTTGCCCATCTCGGTGGCCAGCGTCGGCTGATAGCCCACGGCCGAGGGGATGCGGCCCAGCAGAGCCGACACTTCCGAACCGGCTTGCGTGAAGCGGAAGATGTTGTCGACGAACAGCAGCACGTCCTTGCCTTCTTCGTCACGGAAGTATTCCGCGATTGTCAATCCTGACAGACCAACCCGCATTCTTGCTCCAGGTGGCTCGTTCATCTGACCATACACAAGAGCAATTTTAGAATCATTGAGGCTCTCGTTATTGATTACCCCAGATTCAATCATTTCGTTGTAGAGGTCATTGCCTTCACGGGTGCGCTCACCCACGCCAGCAAAAACGGATACTCCACCGTGCTGAGTAGCAATGTTGTTGATCAACTCCATCATGATCACGGTCTTACCAACACCAGCACCGCCGAACAGACCAATCTTACCGCCGCGTCGATAGGGAGTCAGAAGGTCAACAACTTTAATCCCAGTCTCAAACACCGAAGGTTTGGTTTCCAGGTCGGTGAATTTGGGAGCAGAGCGGTGGATAGGTAAAGTTGTCTCAGCATTTACAGGCCCCCTGTTGTCTACAGGTTCGCCAAGGACGTTGAAAATCCGGCCCAAAGTGGCTTTACCAACTGGTACGCTGATAGAAGCGCCTGTATCGCTGACTTCAAAACCGCGCACTAAGCCTTCGGTGGAACTCATCGCAACAGTCCGCACCTGGTTGTCGCCCAGCAGTTGCTGTACTTCAACGGTGATGTTGATTTCCTGCCCAGCTTCGTTGGTGCCTTTGATTTTCAAAGCGTTGTAGATTTGTGGTAATTTCCCGCCGGGAAATTTAACGTCTACAACTGGGCCAATGATTTGGGTAATGTAGCCAATGTTTGTTTTTTCTGCGGTTGTGACCATGCTGCGCCTAATGATTGAAGCTAGATTTCAGATAAGGTCGGAGAAGACATAATAATAAGCAATGTCAATTTTCACTTTAGCACCGGACGGGGACATAACTCCCTTAGTAATTCCTTAAAAAGCAGTTTGGCGGCTGTGGTTGTAGTCCTCATCCTGACTAGATTGACGGGATAGGCTCTAGTTTATCCCTAATCTCATTTTTCAAATGCGATCGTCCTAGTCTCTGAGGCGTTGTCACAAAAGATGCCACTCTGTTAAATTATCGAAATATCTGCAATTACAGCAAAAAAGCTAGATTTTCATACCTAGCTTTTGCTTGATAAATTAAGATTTTATTTGCGTTTTAATTTAGAGGTGATACCAAAAGCACCTAAACTAGGCAAGCCAATCAAACAAACTGGTTCAGGAACAGTAGCAGCGTGATATATTACATTATCCACAATTGTCGCGCCATTGTACCAATTTACACGGACTTCATAAACTAGTCCTGTATAACCCGATTTTAGGCTTGAGATGCGGCTTTACGTTGTTGTTTACATTTTAGGAACGAAGTGGCACTGTAAGCACCTAATGCCAGTAAACCTAACACAGATCCAGATTCGGGAACTGACTTACTTGCAGGTGTAAGGAAAGATTGTCATATACAAATGCATTTTCCCCTCTTATTTCAGTCAAGATAACCTGGCTGATGTTAACTGAAGATGAAGAAAAGCTCAACTCTCCCCACTCTCCGAATGCTGTAGTAATGGTGTTAGTACCTAGTAGCAAGTTGTTGATATCAAATGCTTGTAGCTGGAAAGTACTAGACTCTCCTGCAGAAGCGAAGATAGAGAAATCACTTATCGAGTCAGCAAAACTGATTGTTTCTGGATCTGTTGGTAAACCACCGTTTGATAGGATGGCATCACGATTGAACGCCAAAAAATTAGAGCCACTGAGTGCATTAACTCCAAAATTGCCCAACTGATCTAATATTGAGCCACCGCTTAGTTGACCTGGGCCACTAAAATTTACGCCCAAGGGTGCATACAAGTTAGTAAGCGCAGTGCTTTCAATGAACAAAGATGAAGCATTTATCGGATTACCATTAGCATCTGTGTCAAAGTTAATCAAGGCAGCCTGTGCTGTACTGATGGTTCCTAGAGTTATGAATGCTGTGCTGATAGTAGCTATTGATAATTTCATCACAGATGAAGTAGCCATAAAACTCATTTCTCCACAAAAATATGTATTGATAATAGGGATACTGCCAACTTCGTAGGCAAACACTAAGTATAGCTATTGTTCTGTGTCAATTTTTACAGCCGCATGAGCGATCGCACACACCATCTGTATAATTACCAAGCTAGAAGCATAGTGTTAACTTGATTTCTGCTAGGTCGTATAACTACGAACATTATTAGTAAAAAGATTTAAAAAAACAAGTATTATTACTGATATTCACTAAAAATTTATAATATTAGTTTATATTCTTCTAAAATAGAAAAATTCTTAAAGTCACAGTATGTAAAGCTTTTATAGCGATTTGTCATCTGTTGCTAAATTAACAAGTATATAAAGCTTGTATAAATTTATAGTAATTTATATAGGAGAATACATATTTGTATTACTTCATGTGCTTTACATGGATGCAGCCTGTTGTAAACATCACTAACACAGCATTTACTAAAAGTTTAAGATAAAGATAGATACAAAAAACTGCTTTTAGCCGAGCCGCGATGCCTTTCTTGGGCGTAGCTGCGGATTCATCGTCACACTTACACAGAACAACAGCTTATGAATTTCTCGTCAGCACGACAATATTTTTATCAAGAGATTCAGCAGTCTGACGAGCAAATTGACTTAGCAAAGGCAGCTTTGTATATTGCACTAGAAGAATATCCCAACTTAGACCCAGAGGAATATCTCAACGCCCTTGATACAATGGCATGTGAGTTACAAGAACGTCTACCTGAGTCACGATATCCTTTGCGGATAGTTCAAAGTATTAATCAGTATCTCTACGAAGATTTAAAGTTTTCTGGTAATAAAATTGACTATTACGACCCGCGCAATAGCTTTTTCAATGATGTGATCGAGCGCCGACTGGGGATTCCTATTAGCTTGGCGTTGGTTTACCTAGAGGTTGCGCGACGGATTGATTTTCCGATGGTGGGTGTGGGAATGCCGGGACATTTCCTAATCCGCCCAGATATTCCAGATATAGAGATTTTTGTGGATGCCTTCAATGGTGGTGAAATAATATTTGCTCAAGATTGCGAAGAACGGCTGTCTCAGCTTTATCAGCAACCCGTAACGCTGCAACCAGAATTTTTAGCTGTAGTCAGCAATCGGCAATTTTTGGCACGGATGCTGACAAATTTAAAATTTATTTACCTCAAACAGCAAGAGTTAGAAAAAACGCTGGCAGCAGTTGAACGAATTTTGTTGCTGTTTCCTGGTTTAACTTTAGAAATGCGCGATCGCGGTTTAATCTATTATCAACTCGGTTACTACCCGCAAGCTGTAGAAGACTTACAAAATTATTTAACAAAAATTCCTGATGCCGAAGATGCATCTATGATTCGGCGGCTACTTACCGAGTTGGGGAAAGAACGATAGGGTAAGTACTGGGGACTGGGAAAGAGTTTTAGTAAGACAATGACCAATGACAAATGACAAAATGACCAATGACAAATGACTAATTTGTTCTTCTGCAACTCGTTTGAGGCGGCGCAGTTGGGCTTGCATATCTTGTTTTGTCCAAGATGCAGCAAAGGTGTTGAAACCCCAACTCACTAAGGGGTTAGGGATATCGTACTCAAAGCGGTTCAATAGAAGCGTTCCCTTTTCTGTAGGTTGACATTCCCAGCGATCGCGTCCTTGAAAAAATCCCTGAAATTCCCAGATTACCAAACCCGGTTGTCGTTCCACAACTACGCTATTCAATGTGGGTTTTAGTAGAGGAATTTGAATAATAAAACGACTTTGACTGCCTATGTCAGTACTCCAGGCTTCGCCTACAGGTTCGCAACGGAGTACGGGGTTGAGCCAACGGTGCATGAGAGTTAAATCGCTAATACAGCGCTCTACCACCGTAGCTGTAGCATTAATTTGAATTGATTGTTCCAAAACTTGGGACATTCTACATCTTTGGTGCTGTTGCTGCAATTAGAGTAACGCAAAATTCAGCAAAGTAGGGAGTGGAGCAGGGGAAGCCTTTTGGAGTTGTTGCGTAACGTAGGGAAGGTTAATTTTTGCAAGTCAATGCATTAAAGGTGCAGGTCGATGCATTAAAGGTGCAGGTCAATGCATTAAAGGTGCAGGTCAATGCATTAAAGGTGCAGGTCAATGCATTAAAGGTGCAAGTCGATGCATTAAAGGTGCAAGTTAATGCATTAAAGGTGCAAGTCGATGCATTAAAGGTGCAGGTCAAGAAACTTGTGTGTACACCGTAGCCTAAAAGGAGAGAGATTTTAAAATTTCCCCCTTCCCCATCGGGAAGGGGGTTAGGGGGTTAGGTATCTTGTCGCTTTTCTACATAACGTGAAAAGTCAGATTTAAATATGAGTAACAAAGTCAATAATTAGTCTTGATATCGATAAATATATGTATGTGTTTACTGGTAAATTGATAGGCAAAACACTGACTTAGTGTTTACGGCGAATACTTAAGCATAATTCTCGAAAACCATGAACACAACTTGGCAAGGAATAACCGAGGTGATGTCTACGACGGGCTACGCCTACGGAGTTGCTTTGTCCACAAGGATGCAGCAATTTTGGCACAATCATCGCCTAGCCTGCAACCGATGCAACCAGCAGTGAATCAAGGAATCGCTGATGTGCAAGGTATTGTTCAACAGTTGATTGCGTTTACACCCCGTCTACTAGGGGCAGTGGCAATATTGCTAGTAGGTTGGTTAATTGCAGCGATCGCAGCAGCAGTAACGCAAGGAATCCTCAAGCGCACAAACATCGATAACCGCATTGCCGCAGGGGTAACAGGTCGTCAAGATGTTCCCCAGGTGGAGAAAATCGTCTCCAGTTTGGTCTTTTGGAGCATTATCCTGTTAACGGCGGTAGCTGTTTTACAGACATTGGATCTGGAGGTAGCCTCTCGACCTCTGAATAATTTTCTCGAGCAACTGATTGGCTTTTTGCCAAAGTTAGTTGGTGCGGGAATCCTTTTAGCAGCTGCCTGGTTTTTAGCGACCATTGTGAAGATTATCACTGTGCGCTCATTACAGGCATTTAATCTGGATGAGCGTTTGAATCCAGAACCAGAAAACAGCGCACCCAGGCTCAATCAACTATCTCTGAGTGAGACGATTGGCAATGCTCTGTATTGGTTTATATTTTTACTGTTTCTTGCCCCAGTTTTGGATACTCTCGGACTCAGGCAGGCTCTACAACCAGTACAAGCTCTAATTACACAAGTTTTGCTAATTCTGCCGAACATTTTAGCGGCAATATTAATTGCTGTAGTTGGCTGGTTTATAGCTAACGTGGTACGGCGAATTGTGACAAACTTGCTGGCAACAACTGGTATAGACAATTTAGGTACTCGCTTGGGATTATCCTCAGCTGCGGGGGTGCAACCTCTATCGAGTATTATCGGCACAATTGTCTATGTTTTGATTTTGATTCCTGTAGCGATCGCAGCGCTCAATGCTTTACGAATTGATGCGATATCAGTACCTGCGATCGCAATGCTGCAACAGGTTCTCAACGCTCTCCCTGCTATCTTTACAGCCATAGCAATTTTGATTGTTGCCTATTTTTTGGGGCGGTTTATTGCAGATTTGGTTACAAGTATCCTCACCAATTTAGGCTTTAATAACATTTTCACTATTTTGGGTCTGACAACACCCAGTAGACGCATCGAAATTTCCACAGAACCAACAGTTGAACTTACTCCAAACCGCACTCCATCGGAAGTTGCAGGTATTGTTGCTTTAGTGGGTATCATGCTATTTGCAACGGTGGCGGCGGTGAATATCTTGAATATTCCAGCCCTGACAGCATTAGTGTCTGGTATTGTCATCATATTTGGGCGGATTTTGGCGGGATTAGTAATATTTGCCATTGGCTTATTCTTGGCAAATATGGCTTTTAACATCATTACCAGTTCCGGCGATCGCCAAGCCCAGATTTTGGGGCAAGTAGCGCGGATTGCAATTATTGCCTTAGTCTCTGCAATGGCACTGCAACAGATTGGAGTTGCCAGTGATATTGTGAATTTAGCCTTTGGACTTTTATTAGGTGCGATCGCAGTTGCTATTGCCCTAGCTTTTGGTCTTGGAGGGCGCGATATTGCACGAGAGCAAGTTCAAGAATGGCTAGACTCTTTCAAAGGTAGAAACTAAAAGTAAAAAAACATCCCACAGTAGGGGCGCAAGGCATTCATCTGTGTCAACTTAAGCGAAAAGCTGACGGGAGTAATCGCCCTCATCCCCTAACCCCTTCTCCCATTTTGGGAGAAGGGGAATTTAATCCTTTACCTCCCCTCTCCCAGGTTGGGAGAGGGGCTGGGGGTGAGGGCAAAACGTTGTCGCCAAGTAGGTTTCACGTTAAGTTGACACCAATGGCAAGACCTTGCGCCCATACAAAATCTCCTGCCCCCTGTCTCATCCCCCCAAACCCAAGTGATTTTGTAAAGCTTGACGCATCACTTCTACAGGTATTTCCTGCTGCAACCAGATTTTTAATGCTGCTACCCCTTGTTGAACTAGCATTTCTAAGCCATCGATCGCAATTGCCCCTTGTTTTTGAGCGTGCTGTAAAAATTGCGTTGGTTTAGGAATATAGATTAAATCGTAAGCGATCGCACCTGTTGGTAAATTCGCTATTTCCTCTACACTCAATGGCGATTCGTCAACTTTGGGATACATCCCAATCGGAGTTGTATTTACTAGCAGATTTGCTTGAGGAATTAGCTTTGGTAATTCTTCCCATTGATGAACCTGGAATTTTTCAGCTAGGGTTGAATTGCTCCAACTATTGCTAAATTCTTGTAATCTCTGCATATTGCGCCCAACAACATGAATTTGGGCAAAACCTAGCTGAATACAACCTGCTACAACTGCTCTTGCTGCACCACCATTGCCTAAAATTACCGCTACTTTCTGACTCCAATCCTGTTTATATGTTGTCTGCAAAGGGGCGATAAATCCTTCTATATCTGTATTTGTGCCCACCCATTGGTTCTTTTGGCGGCTAACAGTATTTACTGCGCCGATAGCTTTAGCCAGGGGTGTAATTTCTGAGAGTAGAGGGATGATTGCTTGTTTGTGAGGTATTGTCACACTAAAGCCGACAACACCAACAGCCGCGAAACCTGCGATCGCCACCTCCAAATTCTCTGGTGCTATGGGAAAGGGCAGATAAACATAATCTAATCCCAAATCAGCGATGTCTCCGACGAGCTGCGCTAACGCGGCATTATGCATCACTGGCGACAGTGAATGCTCTACCGGATGTCCAATGACTCCTAGTAGCTTAGTTTTGCCTGTAATTTTATTTGTCATTTGTCATTTGTTATTTGTCATAGACCATACCTCATACTCCTGTCCCTACTCCCCACTCCCTACCTATAACAATTATTAAAAGACTACTTAACATTTCTTTAAATCATGCAGGTAACTACAGCCTCCTCTACAACTCCAATCCCTGGCAAATATTGGCAGTGGCGCGGGCACAACGTTTACTATGTGCGTGCGGGAGAGAAACAAACCCAACGTCCGCCTTTGCTTTTGGTACATGGATTTGGTGCTTCTACAGACCACTGGCGCAAGAATATCACAGGATTGTGTCAAGATTTTGAAGTATTTGCGATCGACCTTTTGGGATTCGGGCGATCGGCAAAACCAAAATTGCAGTACAGTGGCGACTTGTGGCGCGACCAACTTAACGACTTTATTAGTGAAGTGATTGGTCAAAAAGCAGTATTAGCAGGTAATTCCCTTGGTGGCTATGCTTGCTTGTGTGTTGCGGCACAACGTCCCGACAGTGCGGCTGGTTTAGTCTTGCTCAATAGTGCCGGGCCTTTTAGTGAAAGTCAGCCTACGTCTGAACCTGAAGCTTTGCAAAGCGAGATTCAGCCACCCAAACAACCCTCTTCTTTAGAGAAATTACTGGGTAACTCTGTTAAGTGGATGTTTCAACAACCTTTAGCTCAGTTTGTGTTATTTCAATACGTGCGACAACGTTGGGTAATTCGCCAAACTTTAGAAAAGGTATATCTTGATAAAAGTGCAGTTACAGACCAATTGATAGAAGAAATTTCTCGCCCTGCTTTTGATGCCGGTGCGTTGGATGTGTTTGTTTCAGTTTTTAGCAGTCCTCAAGGAGAAAAAGTTGATGTGCTACTAAAGCAATTAACTTGTCCTTTATTGATGTTATGGGGAGAAGCTGATCCTTGGATGAATACTAGAGAACGTTCTCCAAAGTTTCGTCAATATTGTCCTAACTTGACAGAATATTTCTTAACGGCAGGTCATTGTCCCCATGATGAAATACCGGATAAAGTAAACCAACTTTTAAGCGATTGGGTTTTCTCTCTTGCCCAATGATATTATGCCTCATTAGAAAATGCTGTTGAGAGACGCAATCAATCGCGTCTCTACTCGCAGTTTTTTATCTTTTTGTTTTTCCAAATTGCCATAACTTTGATTGAGTTTGTCTAAAAAGAATAAATCCTCACGTTTAACATTGAAAATCAGCGCTTTTGTATTAGCTTTATAAGAACCTAAAACCGGAGAATTAAAATACCTTCTTTAGCAACTAAAAAAGTATCCGTATCAAATTGCGCTCGTTCGTATTGAGTGCGGACATCATCTAACACACCATAAAAACGTACAATTCCGCCACCATCTGGACGTTGAGTTCGCACTTCTACAACATCATCTAGCCGTAAAACTTTTTTGGCATCCACTGCTATCCAAAATTCCAAAGGAGTAGCTTCTTTTGTACCAAGTACAAAACCGATTGGTTCGGAAGATGTCATTGATTATCAACTAAAATTTGCCTTGTCAAGTTTAAAACACACTTCTTTAATTATTTAAAAATATAAGATTTAATTTCTTGCTCGATTTGATCACTAATTATTTCAGTTCCCATACCGATTTTATCGAGGTTAACCCTCACAAAATTTGTTCTGTCTTCTTCTGTAAACTTTTTATCATTATCCGAGTCTTTGATAATTTTGAGAAAAAGTGCATTTTGACTTGGAACAACAACCCAACTGATGATTCGAGTATTATTTGGAGTAATTTGCTGGAGATTCTTACCTGATAAATCAGAAAGATAGCCAATAGTAGCATCTTCGCCGTTGAGTTTTTTATCTGTGTTTGTGTCTTGGTCAATGATTCTATACAACCAAACTCTTGTGGTTGGCTTATCTGCCGCTTTTACCTCTAATAAATCAAAGGAGGTGATAATGGCTTTTTTCTTTAATAAAATATGAGCTTCACCATCTTGCTTACGATAAAAGATGATGTTATACAATGGGTTATTTCTGTCATAAGAACGGGAAAGTTTTAAATCAATTCCTTTATCTTCATTCTGCTCTCCAAGAGTAACAGGAATCATCAGATAATCTGATTGTTCCTTAATGATTAAATTGCCATAGACAAGATTTGCTTGTGGCTTCGATTTGTCAGTTGCTTTTGCCTGTTCTGCGTTTCTGCTCACAAAAGACCTACAGGAGAAACAAAGGGTTGCTACAATAATACCCGTAGTAATTTTATTTAAAAAATTATAATTTCTCATCAAATTCTCCTCGCAGGATATATTGCTGTCTTATTTTATTCCCTGCTGGAAAATTAGCTATGGTATTAATTTGATTTGATATTTGACAAAACAAGCTAACATAGCTGGGCTGATTTTGCTAAAAAATAAGTGAATTAGCCTAACTAAAGGATTTTAAGTTTATCCTAATCTTACAACTAGCTTCTCAAGCGTTAACTGCGGTACTAACTGCCAACACCGAAAATAATTACATAACATTGAAGAAGAATCAAGAATTCATAATTCAGAATCAAGATGCTATCCGCCAGTCGTACAGAATTCATTCTGAATTCTGACTCCTGACTCCTGAATTCTGATTGATAAAATACCAAAAACCTGGTCAAGGTTAACCAGGTTTTATAGAGTTCACAGTTTTCAAATTGTTAAACTAATTACGTAGTTGAAAATTAATAACTAAGGTGGACTAAAAAACTAACAAACTCAGCATTACTGCGTTTTTCCGCTTTAGGATTTGGCTTTACCTTTTACATCAGGTCTTTTGCCACTTTTCTAATATTTGGTATGCTGAAATTCGCTTGGGCTGATGACAAGGGGACACTAAGTCATTGACCCTTTTTGTTTGGTTTTATTTTTTTGGTGTCCTACTATTTAAATTAGCACTTAGTTTGTCAGTTGCAACCCTTGGTTTACTAAAGTTGACGTTTTGTTAGATTTTGTAATCTAGAACTATAAGTTTGATCCCCAAGCCTCTTTTTAAGAAAGTTGAGGGAATCTTGAAGAGATAAGCATCGCTAACCAAACTGTATTGTCACCAATTCCACATAATCTGATTGTCATCCAGATAGTCAGTAACAATACGTCTAATGGCATTAATTTCTGCCAATTTGACGGCAGAAAGGTTTGTCTAGTGCTTGTTTAGGATAACGCGCTCTCAGGATGTCTGATGACAAGCTGTTACGAGTCTAGGCATTTGTTTGTAGTTGAGCAATCAACAAATGCAAAGCTAACTGAGCAAAGGTACAATATGATTAGCGAAAACTTTTGTGGCATAATCCACGCGATATCTGGCAGCCCTCCGGGTTCGGAGGTTCGCAAGACGCTCGTTCGCTCTTAGCGTCTCCCCTTCTCCCAAAGAGAGAGGCTAGCGCCTGCCGTAGGATGCTCGAAGGGCTGTAGGGAGAAGACTGCAACACGTCTACGCGTACATTAGATAAAGCTTCAGCGACAATTCGCTCAGAGTGTCCTTTACCATAAACTTTAGCACTATCAATTGTTGTCATACCAGCTTCAAATGCTGCTCAGATTCTTTTAATCGAGTTAGCATACTCAATTTCTACCCACATTTTTTGCCAGCTTGCTAAGTTCTCATTGCAATGGGTGTGATTTTGACATTAGAAATATCAAGCGTAGGCGTAGCCCGTCGTAGACATCACTTTCTCATAATTGCTTCCTAATTCATCACCTTAGACAGGTTCATACTTTATCGGTTTTAACTTCAAATTAAATCAGAGTTACAGTAGATGCTGATGGAATTGATTACAACTTCTCATGCTCTCAAAGAATGGGCAGTCGCCGTAAATGCCTTGGAAAGTGGCAAAACAATTATGCTACTCCGCAAAGGCGGTATCCATGAACGAAATGGACATTTCCAAGTTGCCCACAAGCAAGTTTTGCTTTACCCTACTTATGAACATCAGCAAGCTTTCATGCTGAAATCTGAGTATGCCGATAGCGTCTATCCCGTAACATCAGGTTGGCATCCTGAAACAGTTCGCATCGGCAGTTGGGCTGAAATTACGGATATTTTGCCAGTGAGTGACGAATTGATTGTCAATGCCTTGCTTCCTTTCCATATTTGGAACGAGCATTTTATTAGCGATCGCCTCAAATGGAAACCACGCCAGCCGCTTTACATTCTGCTCTTACGAACTTACAAACTTTCCCAAGAGCAAGAAATTCCCTACCACTCTAAATATGGCGGTTGCAAGTCATGGATTGATTTAGATCAACCAATTCACTTCCAAGCAGCACAACCAGTTTTATCTAACTTTGCATACACCCAATTAGTAGAGACAATTCGCCAGATTGTCGGCGATAAGTTGTATGCTCCATCCTTCTAATAACCCAACTTGCTGCCTAGATCCCTGGCTTCTTGAAAAAGCCGGGGATCTAAATCTAGCTTAAGTAAGCGCCATCCTAACCTATTGTTTGATTGCGAACCCCAGTCAAAATAGTAGTGATTGTTACACACGATCGCAAAAAACGCGGATAACATTAGAAAAATCTCACCCAATAAAGAAGGTGAGGCAAAGCTGTTTATCTTTATGTCCCATTAGCAGCTGTCTTTCAGGCTATGAGTTGTTAAGCAATTATCCCGTAGTGGATAGAACTTAATTACATTTTGTCTAAAGTGTTAGACAAAAAATTACCCCCAAGGGTGATAAATTACTTGACAAAAGCTTGCTACTATGCATATTAACTAAGAAAAAGGAGTTTGCAATGCATCGACAAATGTGCTGGTTATCTAAGTTTGGTGGCGACGGAGAGAAAATTTTGCATTTGCAGACAGAACCCAATCAACCTTGGCGTCCCTACACAGCTTTTGGACATTTTTCAGTCCCAGATTATCAAATACCAGGCGGTTCCAAGGGGTGGGCAACTTATCAAAAACTTCTTAAAGCAGGGTGGACACTAGTTCCTAGCACACGGGCAAATGAGTTTGGTAACAGCAGCTACGCAGAGTCAACAATTCAAAATCAATAATCCCTCATTCCTCTCGTCTTCCCCACTCCCTCACAAACCTTTGGGGGAAACTTCACCGCGAGGATCAGCGGCCCCTTCTAGAGTTCCATCAGATGTAACAGCGATCGCGTTACCATTACCCCAAGGAGTAGTTTCTTTAATTTTATGCCCCCGACGGCGTAAGTCTTGGATAGTGAGAGCATCCAAACCCCAAGATTTCACCCGCAACTCATCTGGAAGCCATTGATGATGTATGCGTGGAACAGAAACAGCCGCACTAACATCCATGTTGTATTTCAGCACATTCAGGATTAGTTGCAAAACCTGGGTGATGATGGTGCTACCACAGGCGCACCTGCTGCCATGCGGAAATGACCGTTTTCTGTAACAATTGTGGGAGTCATGCTGGATAGGAGAGTTTTACGGGGTGCGATCGCATTAGCATCATTACCAAATAAAACCAATTCGCAATTCGCAATTCGCAATTCGCAATTAATTCAGCCACGCACAAGGGGTGGGGTTTTTACCTACCTTGAGAAACAAGGATTTTTTCGCCCACCACGTTCTTCATCGACAACAGTAAGATGGCTGGTTTCAGGAAATTCATACTAAGGACAAAGGGAGGCAGGGGAAAATGAGGCGAGACGAAGACATTTAGAATTTGGACTTGGGAATTCAAATCTATTGGCTTGACTTCGGTGGAGGGTCGAGCCATTTGCGTATTGAAGCGATTGATTGTGAGATTCGTCAAGCCCTGAAGTGATCCTGAGCAGTTAAAATTTAAAGAAATAGTTGATCCATATTGGTTGATCCCGGATTTCTCATCACCACACCTCTTAAAGCCTGTGCAAGTGCCGGGGAGAAGTAATACAGCAGTTTTCGATCAAACCCACCACAAAATGAATCCTAAAACAAATCCCAGTAGTGCTTTCAGTACTTTTATCTGTGGCACGTTTGATTGCAATTTGCTGTAAGTAAGAAGTTTTTACTCATTACTCATTACTCATTACTTCTCTTCTGCTCCATCAAACGCCTTGAGCTTGTGAGAAATGCGGGTGATGAATCCCGGTAAAAGCAAGGTTCTGGAATTCCCAGTTCCAAATTAGCGAACTACAGAAACAAATATCAGAACTTTCTCTGTATATTTGTGTAACTTCGCTTCAAAAAGCTAGCTGTTAGGCGTTTATAATTTGTGGTTTGATTTTAAGAGCCGATGGGGATAACCCAAAATCCACCATTCCAAAATCGCCCATGATTGAAATTGACGGTTCCTACGGAGAGGGAGGCGGACAAGTTCTTCGCACTTCCTTAAGTCTAGCCGCCATCACTGGCGAACCCATACGAATTTCAGGCATTCGCGCTGGACGTAAAAAGCCAGGATTAGCGGCACAACACTTAACCGCAGTTCGGGCTGCGGCGAGGATTTGTAATGCCCAACTGCAAGGTGATGCTTTGGGTTCAATGCTGCTGGAATTCATCCCAGGTAGTGCTGTGCAAGCTGGAATTTATACCTTTGATGTTAGTAAAGCACAAGTTGGTGGTTCTGCGGGTGCGATCGCTCTAGTTTTACAGACAATTCTCTTACCTTTGGCACTAGCATCTGGCAATTCCCAGATAACGCTAAAAGGTGGAACTCATGTAAACTTTAGCCCAACAGTGACGTACATTGAGCAAGTTTATCTACCGATATTGCAACGCATGGGTGTAGAGGCGCAAGTCAAGTTAGGTGCTTGGGGGTGGTTTCCCCAAGGTGGGGGAGAGGTTGAGTTACAGGTGCATGGCGGTGGTAAACTCAATGGAATCGACTTGTTGGAACGGGGAGATTTACAACAGGTGCGGGGGCTAGCAGTGGTGACAGAATTGCCTTCCCACATTCCCCAACGGATGGCGAATCGGGCGGAAAATTTGTTACGGGAAGCCCATTTGAAAGTTGCTATACACGCCTTGCGAGAAAGAGGTATAGCACCTGGGGCGGGTATTTTTTTAACTGCTGAGTATGAGAACAGCTTAACTGGCTTTGGTGGATTTGGGCGTTTGCGGTTGTCGGCGGAGACAGTTGCAGAAATTGCTTGTCAGCAACTGCTTGAGTTCCATCATACTGGCGCAGCAGTGGATGAACATTTAGCAGATCAGTTATTATTACCAGCTGCTTTAGCTTCGCAAGAAAGTTATTACCGGGTAGCTGAGGTGAGTAGACATTTGACGACGAATGCAGCCGTAATTGAACAATTTGGGTTGGCACAGATTAGGGTAAATGAAGCCGAAAAAATCGTATCGGTAAAGAGTTTGACTAGATGAAGTAGAAAAAGCTTTAAGAGATTGCCTTATGTAAGAGTCTTCAGTTTACCCACATCCCCTATGAAAATATTAACCGTTAATAAATCGCTGAAAAAATCTGTTGAGCAATTAAATTTAATTCTGGAAATAATACTCTCCCCCAGTACCCAATATCCAACAACAAACCACAGAATATCCTCAAGCAACAGTAATGAGTGCTTTAACCCTCTTTTGTCACTCTCGCCAAAGTATAATTAAGTGCGATCGCAAAAACTAAGACAGAGAGTATGGTTGAGCCTCGCCCACTCCCTTAACTCCCCCTCTTCTCTTGCCGTTCTTTGAGTTTCAGCATGATCTCTGCGTGCATCTCGCGGGTAATTGGGTAAAAATACGTTAAAACTAAGCCACAAAGCAAACAAACTGTAGGTATAGGCCCAACAGCAATGCGAATCGCAAACAGTGCAGATTCAGGTTGGATGGGTAGTGCGCTTCCGGCTACAGATTCTTTGAAACCGGATATTTGCAAAGTATTTCCCACCAAAAACAGCCCGAAAGCTAAACCAAATTTTTGTAACAAAACCATGAAGCCATAAAAAATGCCTTCTCTACGTTGTCCCGTTTGCAGTTCATCCAATTCAATCACATCTGGCATCATCGACCAGGGAATTAGATAAGCTGTGGAGACACCAATACCAGCCATGACAGCCATCACATACATCAAAACGATTTGACCAGGCTGTAAGAAAAATAGTCCGGCGGCGGCTATTATCCACAAACTCATTCCCAGAAAATAAACAACTTTTTTGCCGACTTTTTTACTCAACTCACCCCAGACAAATAGCATCAGCAGGGCAGTTGCTTGGACTGCAATTAGCACTGTGGGTACATCTGATTCTTTAAGAGCCATACAATTGACTACAAAATAGGGAATAATGCTGGCTGTAATCTGCACACCTAGCCAAGAAAAAAGATATATACCAATAACAAATAAAAAAGGTCGGTTGCTAAAGACAATTTTTAACTGTTCAAAGAAGGGCAGAGATTCAGGTTCCTCGGTTTGGATGCGTTTAGCCTCAAAAGCCAAGATGCGATCGCGGACTCCAAAAACGCACCAATATAATCCTAAAATGGAAATTACAGTACAAACTGCTGCTAAAAGTAGATATGCTTGTTGGCGATCGCTAATTTTGATAAAAATAATTAGCGCTAAAATCAATGACAGAATGCTGCCACCAATAGAAAATGTAAAGCGATAGCTGTTAAGGCTGGTGCGTTCGTCATAATCTTGAGTTAGTTCTGGAGTCATCGCCGTATAAGGCAAATTCACAACCGTGTAAAACGACTGAGATATAATCCCAATTGCTACGTAATACCAAAACAACGGCCAAATATTCTCACTCTGATTTGCACTAAATTGTGGTACAGTCCACTGCAAGAAGAAGAAAATCCCAAAGGGGATTGCTCCATAAAACATCCAAGGAAGACGACGGCCCCAACGCCGAGATTTCGTTTTATCAGTCAGGAACCCGACAAGCGGATCATTTACCCCATCCCAGATTTTGCCAATCATCAAAATAGTGCCAGCTAAACCCGCAGGGATACCAGCGACATTGGTAAAGAAAATTAGCAGATAAAATACTGATATATTTGCAGTAACTGCTGGCCCTAAATCTCCTGCACCGTAAGCTAATTTTGTTTTTAAGTCCAGTTTTTTACTGAGAGGATCTTGTTGGGCATCGCCATCAGCACCAGAATTATTCATAATAACTTGCACTCATACTAAAATAAAAAGTTTGCGATTGCCTTCAATACTAGCTATCTACCACTCCCGTTAGACTTATGCCAGACCTTTATGTTTCTTGGTCAGATTATCACCAAAAAATTGAACAACTGGCTATTCAGATTTATGAATCCGGTTGGGAATTTAACCAGATTATCTGTCTTGCCAGAGGAGGACTACGAATCGGAGATATTCTCTCTCGTATATACCAGCAACCACTGGCAATTTTAGCAACCTCATCTTACAGTGGCGCTGGTCAACAAGAAAGAAGTAATTTAATTGTCTCCCAGCATTTGACAATGACTGCTGAAAAATTAGGTTCGCGCATTCTTTTAGTCGATGACTTAGTAGACTCTGGCATCACACTGGAACAAACTATACCTTGGCTGAAGCAACATACTGATTTGCCCATTGAGGAAATTCGCACCGCCGTTCTTTGGTATAAAGCTTGTTCAGTTATAGCACCCAATTATTATGTTGATTATCTGCCTGACAACCCTTGGATTCATCAACCCTTTGAACACTATGAGCAGATGAACATCGCAGAACTTGCGGCTAAGGTAAATCAACCGTGTTGATAAATATATACACAAAGTTAATTTCACAGCCACTCATGCTCGACCAGATTTCTTAATATACAATTTTTGTAAAGTATTGGTCACTTTTTAGATTTTAGCGATCGCTTGTCAAATAGTTGAAAACCGACCGAACTTTAGGCAAAATTAGAGATGGTGGCAGAAAAAGTAAAATCACCCTCGGATAATTAAAAATGAAATCAGCACGCGATCGCGAACAATTAATTAAAGATATCAACGTACTACTAAACCAAGCTTATGACAGTACTCTAGATGAGATTTACGCATTACTTCAAAAAATCGAAGAGGAAGAAGAAGAGGAAGATTTAAAAGCCTATGAGCTTGCAAAAAAATCTGCTGATATTGATGGCTCAGTGTCATGGGAAGAAGCTAAAAAAGAACTAAAACGAGAAATAAAAAAGGAAGTTGGGTGAGTTATAAAGTTGAAATCTTAAAGGGAGCATTAAAACAACTTAAAAAATTATCGCCAGAACTTCAAGAACGCATACAAGTTAAAATTGATGATTTAGCCATAGAACCCCGTCCAAACGGGGTAAAAAAGCTAAAAGGTAAAGAAAATGTTTATAGGATTAGACTAGGTGAGTATCGAATTATATACGATATTTTCGATGATATTCTAGTGGTCAATGTTGTAGAAGTTGGACATCGTAACAAGGTTTATAACGATAAAAGTTAGGACTAATTAATTTGTAATTAATTCTTGATGATTTTAAGTACTTTGAGTGCTTGTTTGTCAATTATTTATGTTTACGAAGGAAGAAGCAAACACCTTATATCGCGGTAACACATCTTACAACTTACAAAATTAAATAATTTTTTGTTATTATTGGCGGTCAAAGTATCAATAGTGAAACCTAACAATTTAACTCTCCAAACTTAGGACTCCACCACCCTTTTTGGGTATTGAAATAAGCTACATCTTTATGTTTGGTATCCTTACGGGCTTGTGGGTCACAACACCGCAACATTGTCTTACTCTGCCCCTCTTTGATGTAACTGTACTCTTCTAAAGGCTTCTTACATACAGGGCAGGGATATGTCGTTACCTTCACGGGAGGCTTTTGTTGATTTTCAGCTTGGACTGTTTTAGCTTGTGGTGGCTGCCAAGTTTTGTTAAAGTCGCTCCAAAACAGCACGACATTTTCACAGCCTTTTGTACATTTGAGGAAATATTTCTTTTTAACTTTACTACTCGGAATTTTGGCGAGAAAATTTTTGCATTCAGGGCATCGCGTCCTGGAAGTTTCATATTTGCGCTCAGTTATCACATTAGCTTTACCTGTTGGGGAACTCGCAACTACAGTTTTAGCTTTGGAGAGCGCTGGTACAAAGTAATTCTGATTCCAACTAGTTAAATAATGCTGCCAAGAATTCTTTCCTTCGGAAATGGCATCAAGAGCATCTTCCATTTTTGCTGTGAATTCCGCCTCTAGTAAATCAGGCAGTGCTTTGAGCAAAAACGCATCAACTTCTAACCCTAACGCTGTTGGTTGCAGATGATCTTTTTTCAATTCGACATAATTTCGTTTTTTTAAGGTAGCAACAGTAGGAGCATAAGTACTTGGGCGACCAATACCTTTACGTTCCATTAGTTGCACCAATTTGGGTTCACTATAACGGGGTGGTGGCTGAGTCTGCTTCTTTTCATGTCCAGCATTCTCCAGTTTCAATGCTTGTCCCTGTTCTAATGAAGGTAAAATACTATCTTTGCTGAGATTGTTCCAGTACCGGGCATAACCGTAAAATTCTATTACTTGCCCTCTAGCTGACCACAGTAAGGAACCAGACTGAGTAATCACCAAAGTTTTACGCAATTGGGCAGCACGACACTGAGAGGCAATTGACCGTTTCCAGATCATCACATACAGATTAAACTCATCATCAGGAAGTTCTAAACGCAATTGAACTGATGGACGAAATACATCCGTGGGACGAATCGCTTCATGTGCTTCTTGAGCCGATTTGCTACTGCGATGCTTGGCGACTTGCGACGGTACATTCTGCGGATCATTTTGCTCCAACCATTTACGGGCGCTGGCACAAAATTCTGGACTCAGCATTACTGAATCTGTTCGCATATATGTTATCAGCCCTGCCTCATAGAGCTTTTGGGCCACAATCATGGTTTTGTCGGGAGCAAACCTCAGCTTTGAACCGGCTGCTTGCTGAAGGCTGGAAGTTGTAAATGGTGGCGGTGGCTGACGGTTAACGATTTTTCCTTCAAAATGAATCACTTGATGAGGATGTCGCTTTGCTTCTTCTACTAAACGTGTAGCCTCTGCTTCGGAAAGAACGCGTTTAGATTCCGGTGTTTCTGGACTATTACCGACCTTTGCATCATCGTTAGTTTCAGTTTCTTGGTCTGCTGCATCTTTTGCAGAATCGACCGTCCCTTTGTAAAAAGCTCGGAATCCTTCCGCATAATCTACCCAGACACTCCAGTAATCTTGGGGGACAAAAAGCCAGAATTTCGTTTTCTCGCTGACAAATCAAGTGCAACGTGGCGCTTTGAACTCTGCCAACACTCTTAGCGCCATTATTTAATGCCCAAACTAAAGGGCTACCTTTATAACCTACCAACTTATCTAGGCAATCTCGGCACAGCCCAGCACCGATTAAATTTGGTCTAGCTTTCTGGGGTTTGCGATCGCACTCTGCACCGCCGATGCTGTAATCTCAGTATAAATTACTCGTTTCGGTTCCTTTAAACCCAGCGTTTCTTTGAGATGCCAAGCGATTGTTTCACCTTCCCGGTCTGGGTCAGTTGCTAAGACAACTTCATCAACCTGCCTCACCGCAGACTTGAGTTTCTGAATTGTTTCCTTCGCTCGTTGGTCACGTGGAACGTAATTGCATCGGACATTACTACCATCCATGATAAAGCCCAAGGAATCATCCCCTTCATTGCTGAGTTCTCGGATGTGACCACAACTAGCGAGAACTTTCCAATCCGAACCCAGAATTTGACTGAGTTTTTTGATTTTTCCGGGGGACTCTACCACAAGCAGGCGTTTGATCATAGCAACTGCGTTCTACATTTTGAGCAATAAACTGGCAATTGCAATTAGCGCGATCGCCTATTCTCGTGATATGGATTTTCTAGAATACTGTACCAAAAAGCTTTAGCAATTGCTGAACTCTGAAGTAATTTTTTTGCACTTAAACCTTTACTTCACTTCTAAGTGTCTAGCGTCAGCTTTTGCAACAAAACCGCTATCGTCTGGTGCAGGCCTTGATTATGCTGCATACATTAATAACAGTACATTTGTACACGGTAAAAACAATCCTTTAATTTAGCATCTTCAACTAATTATTGCTACTCTTAAAGCAGTAAATTACTATTTATTCACAATTTTCTGTCTGAAGCCTAAACTTCATCCTATGCTTATTGAATTTAGTGTCGCTAACTACAGATCGTTTAAAGAGCAAGTTACCTTTAGTATGGTGGCAGCAAACCTTATCGCAAAATACAAAAAGCTCGACGAAAACAACGTTTTTGAAATAGATAAAGAATTAAAACTACTTAAAAGCGCCGCAATATACGGTGCAAATGCTAGTGGTAAAAGTAATTTGGCTACAGCTTTAGGTTTCATGAGATGGTTCATGATTAATTCTTCTAAAGAGACTCAAAGCACGGAAAAAATAGGTGTTGAGCGATTTAAACTCAGCACTGAAACCGAAGAACAACCATCTTTTTTTGAAATTGTATTTTTAATGAATGGCAAAAGATATAGATATGGGTTCGAGGCAACTATTGATAAAGTTGTTTCTGAATGGTTATTTTACATCCCTAAATCAAAAGAAACTAAACTTTTTGAGCGCAAACTGGACAAAATTAGTGTTTCTAAAACATATAAAGGTGATGGTATTCAGCAGAAGACAAGACACAATGCTCTGTTTTTGTCTGTATCTGCTCAATTTAATGTCCAGATTGCAGAGAAAATCTTAGATTGGCTGGCAAACAGAGTCAAACTTGTTTCTGGCTTAGATGATAGTGGCTATCAAGGATACACAGTTAATTGTTTAACGAATAATAAAAATAAAGATGAAATTTTTCAGTTGCTCAAAAAATTAGATTTGGGATTTGCCGATGTAAAAGTAGAAGAAAGTGAAATTACGGCTGATTCTTTTCCTAGAGAATTGCCAGATGAAATAAAGAACTTCATCATAAAAAATGGTAGCAGAAAAGTAATATCAGTTCAAACTATGCACCAAAAATTTGATGACAAAGGAAAT
This sequence comes from Nostoc cf. commune SO-36, assembly GCF_023734775.1. Lineage (NCBI taxonomy): Bacteria > Bacillati > Cyanobacteriota > Cyanophyceae > Nostocales > Nostocaceae > Nostoc > Nostoc commune. Next base: position 5,023,669 of record NZ_AP025732.1, read on the forward strand.
CCTGTATCTACAGAGATGTTTGATTTAGATGAGCAAGAGTCTGAAGGAACTCAAAAAGTCTTTTCTTTAGCAGGCCTTCTTGTTGATACACTGAAAAATGGTAATGCTCTCATCATAGATGAATTCGATGCTAGAATTCATCCTTTAATCAGCCGTGCAATTGTGGAATTATTTAATTCTAATGAAACGAATCCAAATAATGCTCAGTTAATATTTATGACTCACGATACCAATTTGCTTAACAATAAATTTTTTCGTAGAGATCAGATTTGGTTTACTGAAAAGAATAGATATGGTGCAACAGATTTATACTCTTTAGCAGAATACAAGATACCTGACGATGCGTCATTTGAAAGTGATTATATTCAAGGTAGATATGGCGCAATTCCATATATTGGTAATTTGAATCATCTGATCGACTCTCATGGCTAGAACAAAAGCAAACTCTGGTGGATATTCACCGAGAAAAGTTAATACTAGGGAAGTCAAGCAGAGATTCTTAATTGTATGTGAAGGAGCGAAAACTGAACCTAACTACTTTAGAAGTTTTCGTGTTCCTAAGAATGTCGTTCAAATAGACGTGCAGGGTTTAGGAGAAAATCCAAGCAAACTTGTGCAAAGTGCAAAGGAACTGAAAAAGCAAGGAGAGTACGATCAGGTTTGGTGTGTTTTCGATCGTGATTCTTGGACGATAGAAGATTTTAATAATGCTATTAAAAATGCTAAGGATCACGGTTTTAAAGTAGCTTATTCTAATAAAGCGTTTGAATTATGGTATGTTCTCCATTTTGAATTTCTCAATACTGGTATTCCTCGAAGTGATTATCTGAAGAAGTTAACTTATTTATTTGGTCGAACATATCAGAAGAATAGCGAAACAATTTATGATGATCTATTTGAAAAACAAGTTATTGCTATTAAAAACGCTGAAAATCTTCTTAGACAATATAATCCTCACATTCCAGCCAAAGACAATCCATCAACAACGGTGCATTTATTAGTGCAGGAACTCAACAAGTTTATTTTATAAAGAGACTCTACTTTTCGGACAGCGAGAATCAGAAAGGTAGATGCTATGATTACGCTGTAATTTATATTGAATGAGTCTCCAACGTTGGCTATGTTCCGGGTGATGCTCAAGCCCGAAATTACGAGCGGCGTTCTCATTGCCTGTCGTGACTACATTCCACCCTGCGCGGCTGTTACCGAAGAAGAAGTTACAGCAAAATTATGAATTATTAATTTTTACAGAAAAACTATTGTTTTTTAGGAATAACGTTCCTGATTCCACTTTTAGTAGAGAAAGTATCACCTTTGTAACGAGGGATGATATGAATACTAGAGTGCATAATATTTTGACCTGCGGCTCGATTGATATTCATTCCTATATTAAAACCATCAGGTTCAAATTCTGCTTTGAGAATTTCTTGTACTTTGTTCACCATAAACCAGCAAGCAGATTGCTCTTTAAATGGTAGTTCAAAATAATTGCTAACATGACGTTTAGGAATAACTAAAATATGTCCTTTACTTAGAGGATAGCCATCAAAGATAGCGTAAGCCGTTGCTGATTCAGTTAATAATTTTAGATTTTTACGAGGATTACAGAATATACAATAATTAGATGTATTTCGCTGATAGTTATAGTGAATATATTCATATATTTCCCGATGCTCATCTAAGCAAATTGAAGGAAACGGAAGTTTGACGATACATTGATATGTTGGTTTTTTATGGACATAATGCTCTCTAAAACCTTCTTTTTTGATATCCCTTCTGACAGCGTAATAAGCTTTACCTCCCGGCTTTAATAAATGGGATATTTCCATAAGAACATTAGCTTGCCCTTCAGGAAATAAAACATTTAAAACATAAAAGCAAATTATTGTATCAAATTTATTATCAGGGTATTCTGGAAAATAATAGGGGTCATAGGCTGTAATATCTAAACCTTTTTGGCGCAGTATTTTAACATCATTACCAAAGCCACAACCAAAGTCTAGTATTTTACCTTGGAGAAGGTTTTGATTTAATAAAAGCTGTGCAGGGAATGATAGATAATTTCTTTCGATCGCAGTAAGATGGCTGAACTGATTTTTTTGCTGTTTCATAGAATTTTGGTGCAGATGTCCCAAAATTATTATTCCCAGCATCCCTTGAGTTTATGCGATGTCTACGATGGTTACTGAGCCAAGTTGAGTTGCGGGCTACGCCTAGTGTGTATCCCAGTTTTTATTATTCGATGAGATAATAAAATTTAATATGTCATTGCGAGGAGGAACGACGAAGCAATCCCAGCCTTGCGATTGCTTCGTCTTTCCTCCTCTCTACGAGACGCACTCGCGTTCGCAATGACGGATACAAAAATGGGATGCTCCCCTATGCCTATGCATCAGGGTCAATACCTAGCTCACGTAACTTAGCTGCTAGTATATCAGCACGTTGGCGTTCTTGTTCAGCACGTTGGCGTTCTTGTTGGGCTTGTTCGCTACTCCACAACAGCAAATTTCCTTCTATATCCCACCAGCGCAGCCAATTCATGGTTTGACATAATCTTTCACCTTGCCAAATTCCGAGAAATAACTCTAACTCAGGAATCCAGTAACGACCATTGGCATCTGCTTGCTGCAAATTATATTGTCCATTTTGCAAGCATCGTAGTTCTATGCTTGGTTCGTAGAGGTCGTAGGTGATGTAGGTGGGAACTTGGAGAATCTTTTCGTAATAATAGAGTTTACCGTAGGGTGGAGTTGAGCGGACGGATAGTTCTCCCCCTTCTGTATCTGAGAGAAATTCCATCACTACAGCCACAGCAGCGCCTTCTAAATTGGGGGTATAGCTGCGACGAACTACATTTGTTCCCACAGGCTGCACTTGAGGTACGTAAAACCAGTCTGGGGCTTTGACAACGATTTTTTTGTTGACTGTGGCTACAAGACCAAAATTAGAGCCAATCAGCATTTGAGGTTGGATGCGTGCTGTGCTTCCCAAAGCATCGGTAAGCGCAGCAGCGATCGCAGGTTGTTGAATATTTTCCACTGGATCGTCTGGTAAAATGAAGTCGGCTGGAAGTGCTTCCCAAGTAACAATTGGTTCTTTTTGGATGGGGTTAACTTGTAGAACCATAAAATTATTCCTAATATCCATGCATAGTATATTAGTTATTTTTAACAAATCTTCAGCTAGCATCGCTCTTAAGTTAAAAACCCAGAAATCTGGAAAGTTTTCTCTGACAGGTGTATATACTCGTAGTCAAGCACTTAGCAGGCGTGAGTATGATAGTTGAGTGGTTCACTCTCTGGATAGGTCAAAAAACGGTTGGATTTCTTGTCAAAACTATTATCAGCGAAGAATTTTTCAAAGATTTAGTCAAGGACTACGCTAAAGATTTTTTCAAAAATATCTTTAATAATGCTGTAACTGCGCCCTTTAAGCAAGAACCGCTTCAGAAAGCTGTAATTATGGCGCTGACTAGAATTTTTGCAAGCGATGCAGCAGCAGTTAAAGGTTCGTTGCAAACTTGATGAAGCTGAAATTAAAAATTACGCTGAAGATATCAATAAATTTATCCTGTGATAAGTCTGTTAAAGAATTCTCGGTCAGGCTTTTTATATTCAATGTGATTCTCTAGATTTTAAAACACTCGCAGATAGTTGGAAAAGACTTCAACTCCAACCTCTACCACCTAAATTTAACTGGCAAACAATTACAGAACAGTATCTCATCCAAGTTCAAGATATTCTTTCTGATTCAGAAGAGTTACGCTATATTCTGGAACTTCATAAATTATCTAGTATTGATAAGACTTTAAAAGAAAACGCTGACATTCTCAAGGATTTTAATTTACCGCAATATTTAGAAACTATTCGTGAACGCTACGGCAATCTGAAGTTAGATAGTTTAGAAACTACATCCCGCGAACATCCGGTAAACTTGTGGCAAATGTTTATCCCGCAAAATGTGCGGCAAGTTTATCAGGTTTTACCCGAACTGCCTAAAGAACATCTCCGCAGGCTACAAGAAAGTAAGCAATTAGATGCGGAATTTGAAATAGAAAAACTTCAAGAAGAAACAGAACGTTATCAACGCAATTATTTTGAGCAGCCAATCCGTTCAGTATTAGATGTTATTCGAGATAAGCAACGCAAAAATTATCTAGTTATTTTAGGCGATCCTGGTTCCGGTAAGTCTACTTTGTTGCAATACCTAGCGTTGGATTGGGTAGAAAAAACTCTCGAACAAAATGATTTTAATCTGCCAATCCCTTTGCTGATTGAATTACGCAATTATCAGCGCGATCGCAACACAGGTAATTGTAATGATTTTCTCCAATTTTACCATAATAGTCCCAATTGTTTTTATCACCTCAATCAGCATAAATTGCATAAGCAGCTAAAGGCTGGTAACGCTTTAGTCATGTTTGATGGTTTGGATGAAATCTTTGAACCGACTAAGCGGGAAGAAGTAATTACCTGTATTCATCGCTTCACTAATGAATATCCCGATGTGCAGGTTATTGTCACTTCTCGGATCATCGGCTATAAGCAGCAACAATTGCGAGATGCAGAGTTTCGCCACTTTATGTTGCAAGATTTAGAACCAGCACAAATTAAAGATTTTATTGAGCGTTGGCATGATAAAACTTTTAGTCAAGCGGAAGAAAGAGATAAAAATATCAAACGAGAGCGGCTACAAAGAGTAATTAATGAATCAAAAGCAATTGCAGAACTCGCACAAAATCCTCTGCTGTTAACTATGATGGCAATTCTCAACCTCAAGCGAGAATTACCCAGAGATAGAAGTGAACTGTATAAAGATGCTTCAGAGGTTCTGTTGCATAATTGGGACGACGGACGCAATTTAAAGCCCGATGAACGTCTGGATATTATTGATTATAAAGATAAACAGGCAATGTTGCGTCAAGTTGCTTATCTTATGCAAACCAGTGAAAAAGGTTTAGCTGGCAACATTATCTATGCGGATGATTTAGAAGCAATCTTCACTAAATATCTGCAAAGCATACCAGTGGGTGATGCTAGAGATAAAGCCAGACGGTTGATGAAACAACTGCGCGATCGCAACTTTATTTTATGTTTCTTGGGCGCAGATTACTATGCCTTTGTGCATCGGACTTTTTTAGAATATTTCTGTGCTTGGGAGTTTGTCTGGCAGTTTGAGAAGGAACGCAGTATTACAATTGAGTTTCTCAAAACAGAAGTATTTGGCAAACACTGGCAAGATGAAACTTGGCATGAGGTGTTGCTGTTAATTGCCGGAATGATTGATGCGAAATTTGTTGGTGAAATTCTTGATTACTTGATGGCGCAAGATGGGGAAAAGGAAAAGTTTATCAACTTGTTTTTAGCAGCTAAGTGTTTTGCAGAAGTGAGAAATCGCTCGGTGATTACGTTAGTCGATAATAAATTACTTAATGAGCTAAAAGACTTAACTAAATATGACCTCTGGTACTATTACTCCCTCTCTGATAACGAAGAAATTAAGCTAGTTCACGAAGTTTGCACTCAAGCAGTAGCAATAATTGCTGCAATTTGGAAAGAAAACAGCGATACGTTACACTGGCTTAAAGACCTCGCCAATGCTGATAATCAATGGTATGTGCGATGTGCAGCCATCGAAGCATTAGCCAGTAATTTCCCAGATGAATCGGACACCTGCTCGTTTCTCAAAAACCGCCTCACTGCCGATAATTCATGGAGCGTGAGAGGTGCAGCTATCCAAGCATTAGCCAACAATTTTAAAGATGACCCAGACATCCGCTCGATTCTCAAAGACCGCGCCAGTGCTGATAATCAATGGTATGTGCGATGTGCAGCCATCGAAGCATTAGCCAGTAATTTCAAAGATGACCCTGACACCCGCTCGTTTCTCAAAAACCGCGCCACTGCTGATAATTCTGGGGATGTGCGAGGTGCAGCCATCCAAGCATTAGCCAGTAATTTTAAAGATGAGCCAGACACCCGCTCGATTCTCAAAGACTGCGCCACTATTGATAATGATAGGAATGTGCGATGTGCAGCTATCCAAGCATTAGCCAGCAATTTCAAAGATGAGCCGGATATTTGCTCAATTTTCAAAGACCTGGCCACTATTGATAATGATAGGAATGTGCGATGTGCAGCTATCCAAGCATTAGCCAGCAATTTTAAAGATGAGCCAGACACCCGCTCGATTCTCAAAGACCTGGCCACTACTGATAAATCTGGAGATGTGCGAGGTGCAGCCATCGAAGCATTAGCCAGCAATTTCAAAGATGAGCCGGACACCTGCTCAATTCTCAAAGACCGCGCCACTGCTGATAAATCTAGGGATGTGCGATGTGCAGCCATCGAAGCATTAGCCAGCAATTTCAAAGATGAGCCGGACACCTGCTCAATTCTCAAAGACTGCGCCACTATTGATAATGATAGGAATGTGCGACGTGCAGCTATCCAAGCATTAGCCAGCAATTTCAAAGATGAGCCGGGTATTTGCTCAATTTTCAAAGACCTGGCCACTGCTGATAAATCTGGGGATGTGCGACGTGCAGCTATCCAAGCATTAGCTAGCAATTTCAAAGATGAGCCGGACACCTGCTCAATTCTCAAAGACCTGGCCACTGCTGATAAATCTGGGAATGTGCGACGTGCAGCCATCCAAACATTAGCCAGCAATTTCAAAGATGAGCCGGACACCCACTCGTTTCTTAAAGAACGCGCCACTGCTGATGATGATGGGGATGTGCGACGTGCAGCCATCCAAACATTAGCCAAACACTTCAGGAATCAGCCTGAGTTGTTTGAGATTTACTACAACTGCGCTGTCAATGATTCCTTTGAAGGTAGCCATGATCCCTGGTCGCACCCCAACCCTCGGCGCATTGCACTGGAGGTAATTATCAAGCAATTTCCTCAGCATCCCCAGACTTTACCACTGTTGCGCGACAAAGCAGAGAATGACCCAGATGAACAAGTGCGAAACTTTGCTCAACAGAAGTTAAAGCAGTGGGGAGAGTAAATGTAGGCTGAGTATATGCCCAAGAAAATCAGAGAACTCAAAAGCTTGTTGCTACAAGCAGGGTTTACATACCGTCGTGGGAAAGGTAGCCACACTAATTGGTATCATCCCTTGCTATCTGGAAGAGTTACTATATCAGGTAAAGACGGGAATGATGCTAAAGCTTATCAGGAGAAAGACGTTAATAATGCACTCCAAAGGCTAAAAGAAATTAAAAAGGCTCAAGAGGAAGAACAAGAATGAATTCTCACTACACAATAATTATTCAGTGGTCTGATGAAGATGAGTGTTTTGTTGTGAGTTTTCCCGAATGGGGAGAGTTTTGTCATACTCACGGAGATACTTACGAAGAAGCTTTCAAAAATGCTCAAGAAGTTTTAGAAATGCTGATTGAATCATCTTTGGCTGACGGACAACCTCTACCAGAGCCAAAAACACTAGAAAAATCGTTAAAATAATTTCGTAATTCGTAATGACGCTCTCTACGTTCGCGCAGCGTGTCGCAGACAGACACTGCGCGTAGCTTGCTTCTTTGCATGAGTACGCAGACTCGCTAACGTAATTAAGTATTAGGTTACATCATTAAATGAAAGTGTAGGTATTTGATTATAAACTTCTGCATTTTCTTCAAGAGCTTGACGTATATCGTATTGCGTTTGTAAATTCAACCAAAACTGAGCGCTGTTACCAAAATAGCGAGATAAACGCAAAGCTGTATCTGCTGTAATAGTACGTTTTCCAGATAAAATTTCACTGATTCTTGTCTGAGTTACACCTATATCTTTGCTTAATCGATAAGGAGTGATATTTAGTGGCTCCAAAAATTCTAGTTGTAGGATTTCTCCAGGGTAGATATTTGGCAGACGGTTATTGTTCATGATTATTTCCAGGCATCAGTGATAATCTACTATTTCAACTTCCGAAACATTGTTCTCATCCGTCCACACAAAGCAGATTCGCCATTGCTCGTTAATACGAATACTGTACTGCCCTTTCCTATTGCCAAGTAGCTTTTCTAAACGATTACCCGGTGGAACACGTAAATCGTTAATTGATGTTGCAGCGTCAATAATAAGCAATTTTCGTAAAGCAGTTTTCTGGATATTGGGCGGATACTGAGAAGATATAAAGCCGTCAAAGATAAGCTTTGTCTCTTCAGATTTAAAACTAACAATCACAATCCTATCGCTTTGCGTTACTATCGTCAAACGTTAGTATACACTTCAAGGTGAGCTTGCGAATTTCCTTGATCAAATCTGCGACAACAGCAATCTCTCAAAATCGCTCAAGAACTTTTAGATATATTGAATGAATCATCCTGAGCAGATACAGATGGTGAACTGTTACCCAAGCCAAAAACACTAGAACAGTCGTAAAAATTAGCAAAACTCCAAAAAAGCGCTCTTTTGGCATCTACCCAAATAATCCTAAGTTATAGTTTGTTGGTTTAACCAACAGCATAATCTGTTCGATAATCTTCTCAGAAGATGTGTCGCAGCTACGCCCGTCGTTGACATCACATTTACTTTGGGAATCATATACTTGGCAATCCTTGCTACTGACTCTCTAGCATCCCCAGGTAATTATACGATGGACGATCGCAATATCACAGGCGCTCTTTCCCCAGAAGATATCCAAGAAATTAAAGCAGCGCTACAAATAATTGAACAAAAGATGCCCTTTCTCATTGCTTTAACTGCACAAGAACGCCGCAAGTTATTCAAAATGGGCGATAAAAGCCTAGCTTTTGTGAAAAATAGCGTCAACGCTGTTCAGTCTAACCGTGATATTCTCCCAGCCAGCTTTGATATTGACAAATTTATCCAGGGTTATCAACTAGCTACCACACTCAGCGAACTTTTAATCTCAATCCGGCAACTCACTGAACAAATAGATGATACCCTGTTGGCAGTCGGTAGCGAAGCGATGCTGGGGAGTTTGACAGTTTATGATTACGTCAAGACAGCAGCGAAAAAAACTCCAGGCTTAAAAACTGTAGCAGAACTGTTGAGCGATCGCTTTAAGGCTATTAGTAAAGGCAGAGCTGCAAAAGCTTCCGGCTCTTGAAAAATTAATACTCGTGAATGAGGCTTTTATCTCCATTCATCCACCTTTTATACTCATTAACGAGTCTTTTATCTCCATTCATCCACCTTTTATACTCATTAACGAGTCTTTTAGCTCCGTTCATCCACCTTTTATACTCGTTAACGAGTCTTTTAGCTCCATTCATCCACCTTTTATACTCGTTAACGAGTCTTTTATCTCCGTTCATCCACCTTTGATACTCATTAACGAGTCTTCGAGCTAGGTTTATCCACCTTTGATACTCGTGAATGTAACTACAATGCAAAATGCATTTCCAATTATCATTGCACACCGAGGCGCTAGCGGCTATCGTCCAGAACATACTTTAGCTGCTTATGAGTTAGCAATCGCACTAGGCGCTGATTATATTGAACCTGATTTAGTCTCTACCAAAGACGGTGTTTTAATTGCTCGTCACGAAAATGAGATTTCTGAAACTACTGATGTTGCAAGCCATGCAGAGTTTAGCCACCTGCAAACTACCAAAATAATTGATGGTGAATCAAAAACTGGCTGGTTTACTGAAGACTTTACCCTCAGAGAAATAAAAACACTACGAGCCAAAGAGCGAATTCCCCAAGTGCGATCGCAAAATACCGCTTATGATGGACTCTTAGAAATTCCCACGCTGCAAGAAATCATCGATTTAGTCAAGGTTAAAAGTGGCAAAATTAATCGAGAGATTGGCATTTACCCAGAAACTAAGCACCCAACTTACTTTCAATCTATTGGGTTAGCTCTAGAACCACCCCTACTTGCAACTTTAACAGCCAACGGTTATCAGGGAGCTAACGCACCTGTTTTCATTCAGTCTTTTGAAGTGGGTAATTTACAAGATTTATCTACAAAGACTGATTTACCTTTGGTGCAATTGCTGAATGACACTGGTAAACCTTATGATTTTATCGTTAATGGCTGCAATCGCAACTATGCAGATTTAGTCACACCATCAGGTTTAGCAGAAATTGCTAAATATGCACAAGCGATTGGAATTCATAAAAATTTACTAGTTCCTAGAGACAGCAATGGTAAATTGCGTAGACGAGGAGCGGCTTGTCGCCAGATATCGCCTACATCTTTAGTCATAGATGCTCATGCAGCTGGTTTGCTGGTTCATGTCTGGACTTTCCGCAATGAAGACTGCTTTTTGCCACTGGATTTTCAAGGAAATCCCCAAGGTGAATATGAACTATTTTTCAGCTTAGGTGTTGATGGCGTATTTAGTGACTACCCAGATACAGCAACTACCCTACTATTAAGTGGTAATTTAGTAGAAGAATAAAAAATCACGGAAAAGTCACATGCATTTACTTAAGTGGAAATCTTGTATAACAGCAATAACCTTGACCGCAATCAGTCTTACCGCATCCAAGTCGGCGTTGGCAATATCTCTATATTCAGTTACTGACTTAGGCAGTCTTACAGGAGAAGCTTACAGTTACGCTACAGGCATCAATGACTCAGGTGAAGTAGCCATTAATTCTTTGAGTAGGTCTTTTTTATACAGTAATGGTTCACTTCAAGAAATTAGTCCCCTGCCTGGTGATAATCAACTTGCAGTGAGTAGTATCAATAACTTGGGGCAAGTAGTTGGTAATTCGGCTAATAGTAATAACTTTACTACAAATAACCCTTTCCTATACAGCAATGGCATCACCCAACCCCTCCCAATTCAAAATGCTATTCCTTATGCAATTAACGATCGCACCCAAATAGTAGGGGGAGCAGGCGAACTTGGCGCTTTTTTATACAGTAATGGTGCAGTAACCAGCATAGGATCTCTTGATAGTGTTGCCTACAGTTTAAATAACTTGGGACAAATAGTGGGTGTTCTCAATTCAAGCACAGCTTTTCTGTACGAAAACGGTCAGACTACTAATTTGGGAACTCTGCCAAATTATGCGTACAGCGCAGCATTTGATATTAATGACTCAGGACAAGTAGTTGGTAATTCGGGACTCACTGGAATAGATGATGGTCGTGCTTTTCTGTACAGTTCCAGCACGGGACTCCAAGACCTCGGTAGGTTACGTCCTACAGATTTGTTCAGTTTTGCTGGGGGGATTAATAATTTAGGTCAAGTAGTCGGGTTTTCTGGCACTAACTATAACTTTTTTGCACCAGATGGCAATGGTTTGCGGGCTTTTCTTTATAGTGATAACACTCTATACGACTTAAACGATCTGATTGCTCCTGGTTCAGACGCTGGCTTTACCTTGACAGCAGCATATGCGATTAACAATAATGGACAAATTGCTGGCCGTGGTGCAGTTAATGGTGAATTACGCGCCTTCCTCTTGACGCCAGTCTCATCTGTCTCTGTACCTGAACCAACTTCAAGCGTTTCGATTTTGTCTTTCGGTGTTGTTGTAACTTTATTTGCAGCACTCAAGCGCAAACTTTACTCTAGCAGTGCAGCCATACAACAAAGAAGTTAATGCAATAACTTCAGGCAGATAAAGTAATTACTTGAGAATATGGATTTTTGAAGAAGAATTCAGAAGTCAGAATTCAGGAGTCAGAATTCAGGAGTCAGAATCAATTGGATGGGGATTCAGACCCCAACCAATTGTAGACACCGTGCAGACGATAGCGCCGGCGCTATCCGCCAGTCATACAGAATTCATTCTGAATTCTGACTCCTGACTCCTGAATTCTGTTTAATAACAATCTTTGAAGATATGTCTCTATACCACGCTTCGAGACATATCTCTACTTTAGGCAAGGGATTTCACAAACTAGTCATCACCTGAGCTAATTGATTAGATAAATCAATTGCAGACTCATGAGATTTCTTAAATAAAACGCCAGCTAAAAAATAATAATCCCCAGAATAAAATGCCATCTGATTTTTTCGGAGTTCTTCTATATGATTTTTTACTTTGGGATCGGAGCTATAGTAGCCGAACTGCAAAGGTAACACCATAAAGTTTTGAACAGAATAACCATTTTCTTTTGCTAAATCTAACGTATTTATTGGATTAGAAAAGCTAGATATTAAAACCAACACATTTTCATAATCTAACGATAAAAGATCGTTGGTAACTGTGGCTCCATCGACACCCCCAAACAAGAGTGGCATATAAATATCATTATCTGGTGCGGGTAGATAAGGTGGATTAGCTACAAGATACTCGGCATCCAGTTGAGAAGAATTAAACAAAGATGAATTATGAATGATGTATTTATTAGTGAGATTGTATTCATCAATGGTTGAATTCGCGGCTTTCCATGCAGAAGTATTTAATTCAAATCCCTGGATGACACCATCAAAGTTGTTTCTCAATAACGAATTAATTACAGGGCTGCCATCTCCTGAGCCAAACTCCACAATAGATTCGGAATTTTGACAATTTCTGAAAACGAAGCTTTCTAAACAATTTGAGTAGAAATTAGATTCTTCAGGACAAAAAAAGATATCTTTCATTTGATTGCACTTCCAGTTTTAAGGTATAATCAATGTAAGAGGAGGTTATTTATTACCTTGTATTTAGGCAATAAAAAACTCTTCCTTTAGCAAAGGATTACTAAAGAAATCTACTTGCAGGTCAATGAGCAATAAAATGACTTATAAATGTCAAATTAAAAGGCTAAAAATAACCTGCTATTGATAATTTTTGGAATTGATCGTGCGAGTTAAGGGGTTTATTCTGCTTCGCGTATCGATCGCACAACAGCCGTCCCTGCGCGATCGCTCATGCGTTTTTGCAGGTCGTACCCAAGCAGCAATTCCCATGCATCATTGGGATATTGTTCTGCTAATGACAAAGCCACATCATCTAACATCCAACGTCCGTGGCGTTCATCTTCTCTGATGTGCAGTTCCCAATAACCCACCGCTACTTCTGAGAGTGCAAGTCGTTGCGCTGCCACCATATAATTTTTGTAAACCGCAGGGCCAGCCACTTCAAAATAAGTCAAACCGCCGCCGTAACGCAAGAAATAGCGTTTGCGCTCAGTCACCAAAAAATTATAATTTGTCGAAGCCAACACTTCCCAAGGTACTAAATCGAAATATGCCTCTGGTTGAGTGTTCATGCCAAATTCAGCCAACATTTGAGCAAAAAATGTCGAGTGCTTGCGAGATAAACGACCATTGCCATATTCTTCAATTAGTACTCGCATCAGGGTACACTGCACTTCATTAGCAACACCACCCAAAATGCGCGAAAGATGACTAGCTTCAACCAAGCCATCAAAAGAGCCGATCGCTAGCAAGTGACGATAACCAGCTTCAGTCATTTCCTCACGAATGTAGCGGCTACTCTCCGACAAAGGCGGATTTAAATCGGCAGATGCACGCTCAATTAAAGCTTGTTTTACATCCAATTGTTGTAGTGCATCCACATCAAGTTGTGCTAGTTCCCACTGTTGCCAAGCAGTTTCAATTTGGTCACGACAAGAGGATAAATACAGCGATCGCTCATTAGTATAATTCTGCAAATCGTCGTACCAAAACAGCTTTAGCCGATTAATACGATAAAGTATCCGTTGGAGAAAACGGTGAGCCTGTTCATCAGAGCGATCGTTTCCATAAGCGGCGCGAATTGCCATAGAGAGCGTGTGTTCAAACTCACTAGCTTTTGCAGGGTTTAGAGCCAGTTTATGATCCAAATCCTCCATTGCTAGCAGTTCTATAAATTGCTCGTGGGCGCGATCGCAGTTGGTAATTGTTATTTCTTCTGTTTGCGTGCTATTTTTCGCAGCCCTAGCATTAGGAAATATAACTAAATTGCTTTGCATGGAATCTTCCGTAGCATTGGAAAGGTGAGAAATTAATTTCATCTCTAATACTTAACTTCCCACACCAGTAGCTTTCTCTACCTCTTTCCCTGGTTATAAAGAAAAATTAAGTTTCAGACGAAAGGAGGATTGAAAATTGGGAATTGGGCGTTGCTTCTCTCCCCCTGCCTCCCCTGCTCCCTCCACTACCTACGGCACTTTCTGCTGCTCAATCACCTTACTCGGCGGAATCTCTTCAAGAGGAATCAGTGCTTCGATTACCGACTTCACAATTGGCGCGGCGACGGTAGAGCCATAAGCACTTTCTCCTTTTGGCTCATCCACCAGTGCGAACACTACATAGCGAGGAGATTCCACGGGCAAAATAGCCACGAAGCTGGTCATTCTAGCGCCCTTGATGTATCCACCATTAGGACTAGCTTTTTGGGCTGTACCAGTTTTACCTGCAATGCGATATCCGGGAATTTGTGACGCCTTTCCACTGCCTTCTTCAACAACAGTTTCCATCATTTCTACAACCTTTTGGGCTGTTGCGGCTGAGAAAATTTGGCGGGGGATGGTGTGAGTCGGTGAATCATGAATCTGCCCTTTGCTATCAATCAGCCCTTGAACTACATGGGGTGTAACTAACTTACCGCCATTAGCTAAAGCACCATGCATTTGCACTAGCTGTAACGGTGTCATAGAAAAGCCTTGTCCAAAAGAAGTAGTAGCTGGTTCAATTGGCGAAGCGATAAATTCTTCTTGACTTTTGAGCCGACCACCAGCTTCAAAAGGTAAATCTGTATCAACTTTTTGTCCTAGCCCCAAGCGTTCTAGCCAGTTGTAATAGATTGAAGGCTTTAAACGTTGGATAATTTGCACCATGCCAATATTGCTGGAATATTGCAAAATCTGAGCGATGCTGATTCGCCCATAACCATTATTCATCGCATTTTTGATGGTGTAATTAGCTACTCGAACAGAACCGGAGTCATTAAACATATCATCTGGTTTGATGACGCCATTTTCTAGAGCGATCGCTACATTCAAAGGCTTAAAAGTCGATCCCGGTTCATAAAGATCCGCCACTGTCCAGTTTTTAAATAGCGAGATATCAGCTTTACCGTATTCATTAGGGTTATAAGTAGGCTGAGAAACGAGGGCGAGTAAGGAACCATCCAACGCATCCATAACAATTACCGCCCCACGTTTAGCATCAAACTTTTCCATCTGTTGTTTGAGTGCAACGCGGGCAATTCTTTGCAGACGGCTATCGATAGTGAGTTGTAATCGCAAATCGTCAAAATGCAAAAAACCTTCGGGCGCATAATCCGGCATCAGAGTCCCATTCCCCGACCGACTGAGCCGCACCGTTTGCACAGGACGTTCTAGCAACTTCTCTTGAGAATATTCCACACCAGCTTGACCACGGCGGTCAACATTTACGTAGCCCACCACATCAGAAACCAAATCGTCTGGCGGATAATATCGGGAGTATTTTTGAGCCCACTCCAAGCCATTTAAGCGCAAAGAGATGACGCGATCAATATTTTCTTCTGCTAAGGCTGGGGCAATTATAATTCCGCTTTTTTTGCTTTGAAAAGTTTTCACCAACTCAGCAGCATCTTTTGCCAAAATTGGGGCAAGTCGCTCTGCTATATCTTCATTAGACTTATCAAACAGCTTAGGATGAGCGTACAAAGTATATACAGGACGGTCAATCGCCAAAAGATTACTTTTGCGGTCTACCACCGGGCGACGAGGCATAAAAGGTCGCAAATTCACCATTTGCTGGTTGCGTGCCTGCTGAGTTAACTTTGGCCCCTTGACAATTTGTAGGTTATACAAATTGATACCCAACCCCAGCCCTACTGCCATTAATATGCCCCATACTATGAACAGCCGGGACTTGGTGTTAGATGTTTGGTTTTGGAAATTAGAAGCTAATTTTCCCAAAAAGCTTTGTTTATAACCCCTTTGTTGCCTTGTGAGTCCTGGATTGCGAAACTTTCTAAATTTTGTTCTGCTTGGTGACTTCTGCATTGAGTTCGTCCTTTGTCATTTGTCTTTTGCCATAAGCCACAAGCCTGAGTCGTAATGACTAATGACAAATGACAAATGACTCTTAGCCTTTTACCAATTCTGCAAAATAAAGCTACAGATGCAAGAGTTGGAAACTCAGATTACAGCGCTTTTCATCTATTTGAACCACATCTTCGTCAAGTAGTAGCGAAGAGAAAAAGGGGCAGGGAGCAGGGGGAAAATCCCATAAATAATAAATTTGTTTGCTCTGAAACCCTTTTTCCAGGGTAATTCCAATATCTTTCTCCCCTGCCCCCTGCCTTTTGAGTCAACTAGTATCCCAATGGCGCGAGTGTCTGCTGTTGGGTTTCCGAATTTGGCGTTGTATTAGACAATGCTGGCTTAGAACTCTGAGATTCTGGAGATAAGAAAATCATCCCTTCAGGAGTTGGCGATACCAACCCTGCTGCTGGTTGTTCTGCTTCGTCAGCCATTTTATTTTTCAGCGTCGCATTAGTTGTTGTTAGCAGCCGCTCATGACGTTGAAGGTTTTGCAGTCTGCGATATGATTTACCCCACATTTCTTGGGAATATACTGTCCAGCCATAAACAGCAAGTGTCGATGCTACTAACAAGAACGCCAAAACTGACGAATAACGATGAAAAGTGTACAAGCGTAGTAACCACAAAGGTGTTGCTCCAGAATTAGGCATCGTGGGAATGCGAATAAAATCTAGCCCCGGACTCTTCTGTTTTGCGCTCGACTGCTCATTATTTGAAACTTGTTGTCTACCCGACTCTTTTACCGATTTGGATATAACTGCCTCATTTGTGGGAGAAACCGCTAATTTTTTTGAGGAACGCTGTCGTCTTTGAGACGATACTGGTGTAGAAGCGCTCCGTGCTACTGATTCTATACGCACAGAGCGTCGCCTTCCTAAAGAAAGGATAGAATTTCCGAACCAATTACCCCTTGTAGAAACAGTAGATTTACGAGCAACTACCATAAATTTTTTTAGATGATAAATACTGTACTTTAGATTGATTGTCTTTATTGTCTGTTTTTGATGAGGTTAAAATCACCTTCTGTGCAACAAGCACACCTAACAGACTATAACCCTTTTAACTTTTCTGATAGGTAGCTGTACCACTGTTTGCATCCCCTAGATATGCAATGTTTGCAATCTAGTGATTAGAAACTGGATAGCTTGCTCTTTAGGCATCGCACCTAAAGTATGGCAACTTCGGGTAGCAAGGTGCAATACTCTGTGAAAAAAATAAAATTTTTGCTATCATAGCCCCGTTTGCTAAATTATTTAGCAATTTCCGTCTTGATGCTGAGTTAAGAGAAACTAATTAGATGGCTGTATGATACGTAATTTCAAGAACAATACCCCAAAGGATTGTTTTTTTAAGTATGTAATCTCGCAGAATTTCAAAAAAGCAATAAATACGGTATCGTATTCAACAGGCGAAAAATTGTTTTAGCCACAATTGGTGAAAGAGGAGTTATGAAAACAAAAATCTTTGGTTTTGCTCTAATGTTAAGTCTGGCTGCAATGCTCGGAGCCTGTGAAGGTGGTGGTGGTGATGGTGCTGGTACTGCTACCCCAGCGGCTACAGGTGAACCAACTGATGCACCTGCTGGTGGGTCTACTCCTGTCATTACTCCCGTAGCGACTCCTACTACGACTCCTTGATAAGGCATTTTAAACTTTAGTTTAAATCACGCCCAGAACTGCTTGGTTACAGCTTTTCTCACTACATAGCTTGAATTAATTAGGTTCACGTAAAAACCTGCATTTTTGTATTGGTACATTGGAGCCTAAAGTTTCCTAAAATCAGCTAAGTAGGGCAGGAAGTAGAGGACACTGGTAAAGAGGCTTATTTCCTCAACCAAGTGTCCGCCTGAAATTCCCACCTGATCAAGCCTTGTTTCTAATACAAGGGAGTTGAGTGAATCTAAGCTATTTTGTAGGCAAGATACTTCCCTCGTTTGGTATTTTAAATTGCTTAGACTACTAAATTTTGAGAGGGCAAAACAATTTATCACGATCGCTGGCAATTGCTTTTGAGCATTCCCTGTAGTCTATTCCATATCAGAAAAGACCTGGTGATGTCCGTTGATATTGCCAGATTTTTATTGGAAAAATTTCGGTATGGGAAAACAGATTCTCATCCGGCGTTGTGAACGGAGTTTAAAAGATGGGGAGAGTTAGAACGAGAAAGGCGATAAAATTACTGAGTTTGGTTGTAATTCCTGTAACTTTAGTTATCTTAAGTAGCAATTGGGGATCAGAGGTAATAGCGTTACCGCCACCAGAGGATACCCCAGAAGAAATATTA
Source organism: Nostoc cf. commune SO-36 (assembly GCF_023734775.1). Classification (NCBI taxonomy): domain Bacteria; kingdom Bacillati; phylum Cyanobacteriota; class Cyanophyceae; order Nostocales; family Nostocaceae; genus Nostoc; species Nostoc commune. The sequence goes on from NZ_AP025732.1 coordinate 5,041,864, forward strand.
CGGACAAAGATTATCATAGAAGCGCGATCGCCTATTGATGGAAAATTACTAACAGCTGCCGAATACATACAATTACAAGCGCAGCTCCAACTTGCCCCGCCCCCAAAACTAGACCCCAAAATTCGGGATCAGATTTTCTTGCTTCGCCTACGTAAAACCTTACTTCAGTTTTTCCCATTTTTAAATTTTTGATAAATTCGTCATTTGTCATTCATCCTCTGCCTAATGCCCCATTCCCGATTCCCCATTCTGATGTAGGATAACGGTGACGACAAAATTGCAAATAAATGTAAAGAATATATATAGATATTAAAAAAGTAGATTTAGTCAATCACGTTATTTCACTTAGGTAGCTTCATGTCCATGACCACGATCGCCCCTGAACAGGTTAACAGCATCGTTTGGAATCAGCATAACGATCCCTTTGAAATATTAGGTTCTCATCCCATAGAACAAGACGGTAAAACTGTCTGGGCTGTGCGGGCCTACTTACCAAATGCAAGTGCAGCATGGGTGGTTCTTCCTGAACAACGCAAGGAATACCCCATGCAAACAGTGCATCATCCTCACTTTTTTGAATGCACGATTGACACTCCAGAACTGGCAAACTACCAGTTACGGATTAAAGAAGGGGAACATGAGCGTGTCACTTATGACCCTTACGCTTTCCGTTCTCCCAACTTGACAGACTTTGATTTGCATTTGTTTAGTGAAGGCAACCATCATCGGATATACGAAAAATTGGGAGCGCACCCCACGGTAATAGGCGGCGTTAAAGGCGTTTATTTTGCAGTTTGGGCACCCAACGCCCGTAATGTTTCATTGCTAGGAGACTTCAACCTCTGGGATGGGCGCAAACACCAGATGCGTAAAGGCCCCACTGGAGTTTGGGAATTGTTTATTCCTGAAATCGGTGTGGGAGAGCATTACAAATATGAAATCAAAAATTTTGAAGGACACATTTATGAAAAATCCGATCCCTACGGATTTCAGCAAGAACCCCGCCCGAAAACCGCATCCATTGTCACTGATTTAGATTCTTACAGTTGGGATGATGAAAGCTGGATGGAAAAGCGGCGTCACACTGACCCCCTCACCCAGCCCGTCTCTGTCTATGAAGTGCATTTAGGCTCTTGGTTACACGCTTCAAGTGCCGAACCAGCTAAACTACCAAATGGTGAAACTGAACCGGTAGTTATCGTTTCTGAATTGAAACCGGGCGCACGCTTCCTTACCTACCGCGAACTAGCTGACCGACTAATTCCATACATCAAAGAATTAGGATACACGCATATAGAAATGCTGCCCATTGCAGAGCATCCCTTTGATGGCTCTTGGGGTTATCAAGTAACTGGGTACTATGCCCCCACCTCCCGTTTTGGCACTCCCGAAGATTTCATGTATTTTGTTGACAAATGTCACCAAAATGATATAGGGGTAATTGTAGATTGGGTTCCTGGTCACTTCCCCAAAGATGGACATGGTTTAGCTTTCTTTGATGGTAGCCACCTGTACGAACATGCTGACCCCCGTAAAGGCGAACATAAAGAATGGGGTACTTTGGTGTTCAACTATGGTCGCCATGAAGTTAGTAACTTCCTCGCAGCCAATGCCCTCTTTTGGTTTGACAAGTACCACATTGATGGAATTCGTGTCGATGCTGTTGCCTCGATGCTCTATAACGACTATTGCCGCAAACCAGGAGAATGGCTGCCCAATAAGTACGGCGGTAGAGAAAACCTAGAAGCAGCAGATTTTCTCCGTCAGGTAAATCACATTATCTTTAGCTATTTCCCCGGTATTCTTTCAATTGCTGAAGAATCCACTTCTTGGCCAATGGTATCTTGGCCTACCTATACAGGCGGATTGGGCTTTAACTTGAAGTGGGATATGGGCTGGATGCACGATATGCTGGATTACTTCAGCATGGATCCTTGGTTCCGCCAGTTCCATCAAAACAACATCACCTTTAGTATGTGGTACAACCACACCGAGAACTTCATGCTGGCTCTCTCCCACGATGAAGTGGTGCATGGTAAGAGCAATATCATCGGCAAAATGCCGGGGGATACATGGCAGAAGTTAGCTAATATCCGTTGTTTATTTAGCTATATGTTTGCTCACCCAGGCAAGAAAACCATGTTTATGAGCATGGAGTTTGGGCAGTGGAGTGAGTGGAATGCTTGGGCTGATCTGGAGTGGCATTTATTGCAGCATGAAGGCCACCAACAGTTAAAAACATTTTTCCGGGAATTGAACCATCTCTACCGTTCTGAGCCAGTTTTGTATACCCAGGATTTTGCTGAACCGGGGTTTGAGTGGATTGATTGTAGCGATAACCGCCATAGTGTAGTTTCCTTCATTCGTCGCGACAAGGATTCTGATGATTTTGCGATCGTCGTTTGCAATTTTACACCGCAACCCCATTCTCATTACCGCATCGGTGTACCACAAAAGGGATTTTATACGGAGTTGTTCAATAGTGATGCGCGTCAGTATGGCGGCAGCAATATGGGCAACTTAGGCGGTAAGTGGACAGATGATTGGTCTTCGCACAGTCGTCCTTATTCTTTGGATTTGTGTTTGCCACCTTTGGGTGTGTTGATTCTCAAGTTGGATAAGAAGAAGACTGCTGAGATGATGGGATAAACAAGAGGGGAAAAGGTTAAAGGGATGAACAGGTCGCGCCAATTGCGGGCGAGGTTTTTACCTTTTCCCCTTCCCCTTCTTCATAGGAGTTCGCGGGATGCGGGAAACTCAGCGTCTTCAGACCTGAGGTGCGATTCGTTCACTCGAAATGAATAGAAATGTTCAGGGATGAGTGACATTTGAGAGATAACCCTTAATGGGTGGAGTCCGCACTTTAATCTCTCTCAGATGATAACTGAATCACCCTCATGGTTATTCCTATGAAAAGTCCCTCTCCATAGGTGCAACGGTAACAGCATCATCCCTACGGTAGCGACTAGCCATCAATCCGTAAAGCGGGATGAAAAGGAGGAACAACTGGCAGCCTAAGCTGGTTCCCCCTGCCTCTTATCAACCGATTAAATTCGGTAATAACAGGATGGTCTAACTACTACTCAACAGTTGTAAGTAAGGTTATCTTTTCTGACTTAGATAATCTCATGTATCCAAAGCTAAAGGCTTGGGCGCAACACCGCCACCCCCAGAAGTCCGGGGGATGGGTGTCAAAGAAATATTGGCAAACTATAGGCGGTGATAATTGGGTATTCGCAACCAGGCAGAAGGGTAAAAACCCGATGCGGTTACGGTCACACACGGAAACAAAGATTATCCGTCATGTGAAAGTTAAAGGCGATTCCAGTCCCTACGATGGAAACCTAATTTACTGGAGTTCAAGAATGGGAAAACATCCCGAAACGACCTTAAGAATGGCAACGCTCCTAAAGTCACAAAAAGGGAAATGTACCCACTGCGGAATGTACTTCCGAGAGGAAGATGTACTTGAGATTGACCACATAACCCCCAAAAGTTTGGGAGGCAAAGACGAATATAAAAATCTCCAGATATTACACAGACACTGCCACGATGAAAAGACAACTGAGGATGGTTCAGTTGTGAAGTACACATGACAATGTGCCGAATCATTGAGGAGCCGTGTAATGGGAAACTATTAAGCACGGTTTTGAAGACCAACGGGGTTGGTGACAACCTCGTTGAGTTTACTAGGGAAGCGGCACGGGTAGTTTTAACCACCGAGGCATTTAAGTCTTTCAAAGAATTGAGAAACTTATACTTAAAAGGTGAATTACCTTTCAAACCAAAACCGCCTAGCTACCTAAAAGGGTCAAAGTTGTTCAAAGTTGCTTACCCCAATTCAGGAGGTCAAAGACCACTGATTGTTAATGGGCAGATTAGATTTTCTTTAGGGCTAACAGTTAGAAGATGGTTTGGAGTGTCTGAGTTTTTTCTCCCAATGCCATCAAACATTGACTACTCAAAGGTAAAAGAGTTTACGATTCTACCCAAGAATGGTGCTTTTTACCTGGAAATGTCCTATGAACAAGCCTTGCAAAAACACGAACTAGACATCAATCAGGCGTTGTCTATAGACCTTGGAACTGCTGACAATTTAGCTGCTTGTGTTGATACATTGGGTAATTCCTTGTTGATTGATGCTCGTGCAATGAAAGCGATGAATCAACTATGGAATAAAAAGGTATCAACACGTAAAGAGAACAAGCCAGAAGCCTATTGGGACAACTGGTTAGACCGTGTAACCCGTAAACGCAATCACCAAATGCGGGATGGTATCAACAAAGCAGCAAAATTAATTATTAACCACTGCCTTAGACATGGCATTGGCACTCTAGTAATTGGGTGGAACGAAGGCTTTAAATACTCTGCCAACATGGGTAGAGTTAATAATCAAAAGTTTGTTCAAATGCCTTTGGGTAAGCTAAAAAAACGATTGGAACAACTGTGTGATTTGCACAGCATTAGATTTATTGAAACAGAGGAATCCTACACGAGCAAGTCGAGCTTTTTAGATGGAGACTCCCTACCTGTTTATGGTCAAAAGCCAGAAGGGTGGAAAGCATCTGGAAAGCGAGTTAAAAGAGGGCTGTATAGGAGCGCGAATGGTTCAATTGTGAACGCGGACTTGAACGGTAGCGCGAATATAATGCGAAAAGTAGCCAGCAATCTAAGCTTAGACTTAGGCTTACTGGGTAGGCGGTGTTTGACGACCGCAACGAGAGTTAGGCTTTGGACACTACCTAAGTTTACTCTGTCTGTAGAATCTCAGACCCTAAAGGGGCTGAGAGTGTCAATTATGAACAAGTTAGTAAATCAGTAATGCATAGTTGCAATATTTATTTACAATATGTCTTATTAAAAGGGTATTTCAGCATCTCCCAAGTTTAGGTTACTTTCGAGTTGGGAAGGTAAAATCAGGGTTTGAAGCTATAATTACACGATTTATCTGTTTGAGCATGAACAAAAAATGGGCGGTCAAACGAATAACTATAAACTTGGCATCAAATGAAGCCAAGAACCTTGAAAAGTATTGTGAACAGACAGGCAGACCAGCAACGGATGTAATTCGAGAACTGATTCGAGCTTTGCCACTGACAAAATAACAAAATAAAAGTAGACTTGAAAATCATTTATCTTGGTTCATTCTCAAGATATAAGCATTAAAATTTGGTGAAATTGGAGGTGTTAAGTTAACGAGTGTTAATTTTTTGTAAAGATTGAGAAAGACGTAAAAATTTACTTTTCGGCGGGCGTAGCACGCCGAAAGAGAGCGCAGCCCGCCGAAAACAAGATGACATGAGAGTTATTATTGAGTTGCACAATTAGCAGCAAGAGAATATTTCTCTGGTTGGTGACTATGTTTAATTTGTTGTCACTTTGATGAAATAATAATTTCGAACCCTGCTTTTTTAGTATTTTCGCAAAAAACAACAGTATTAAAGTAGCCTCTCCTCTAGTTTAACCATGACTTATCTGGACTACGGCTTTTCAGGCTAGGCGTGAGAAGCTAGGTCAAGGCAAGGCTTGAATGAGTTCCCGAATCACATCCGTTGCTGGTATGCCAGTCTGTTCACAATACTTTTCAAGGTTCTGGGCTTCATCCGATGTCAAGTTTAAGGTAATTCGCTTAAGCGCCTTTTTTTTACTGGAGGTTGCCAAACGGGGAAATTTAAGTGCGGCAGTTTTATTCATTGATTGATAGGGTAGATATATACAAGCTTTCTTTATCAAGATTGCCAATTCTTAACTGTCTTTACCAGTGAAAATCAAGATTTTAAGATTGAACTTAAGCTTTACGCGCCAAGTTTATTACTGAAAGCTCAAGGTGTTAAATAACTAACGCCATACGTAATGAATCTACCACTACTCAAGTTCAAGAAGCTTTCGGCTGAAGAGCTGAAGAGATGATGTCAACAATGCCTTACAGACCAGATTGCCTGTTGAGCAGGCGGTTTTGAATTGTCGAGACAAGTGGATTGCCAAAAGTGGTTTTCATTAGTGAATATTTTGGTAATATACCTGTTTTAAATTTTCTGCAACATAAGATTGTTCGTTTGTTATAACTATCACCTCATGTCTATAGCAACCTAGGAGATAATTTTTTTAATTCAAGATGATTACACGAACAGTGAGTTAATACATGACTTTACAGAATTGGAGACGCAAGCGTGGCGTTGCACTTACTAACAAGGGTTTACAAAAAATTAAAGAAGCAAAGCATCAGTCAGAAGCAAAGGAAAATTTTGGAAATAGATACACTCTTGAAGAAATGAGCGCACTCTCTGGCTTATATTCCGCTACTATCTCGAAAGTAATGAATCGGGAAGGAGGAGTTGATAAACAGACTATTGAAAAGCTTTTCTTAGCTTTTAACTTAAAAATAGAAAAAAGCGACTACTCAAGCTCAAATACCCGTCTATATTGGGGAGAAGCTATCTTTAACTCAATTTTTTATGGACGTACAGAAGAACTTAATATCCTAGAAGAATGGATTCTTAATGAACATTGCCAATTGGTAGCGCTATTGGGAATAGGAGGTATTGGTAAAACGGCGCTGTCTGTAAAATTTGCTCAACAAATTCAGGGTAACTTTGAGTATGTGATTTGGCGATCGCTACGAGAAGCCCCCCCTGCTAAAATTATTCTCGGTAATCTAATCCAATTTTTATCTGACGAACACGAAACAGAAGGGAACTTACCAGAAAGCTTTAGTGAGAGGGTGTCGCGGCTACTCTATTATTTAGAAAATCATCGCTGTTTAATAATCCTTGATAATGTAGAGTCAATTCTCCGCAGTGCTAGCCGCGCCGGAATTTATCGAGAAGGATATGAAGAATATGGTGAGCTTTTAAGACGGGTAGGAGAAACAACTCACCAAAGCTGCTTACTGCTGACTAGTCGGGAAAAACCTAGAGAAGTGGCATTGCTAGAAGGACAAGCACTGCCTGTTCGCTCTTTACTACTGAATGGTTTAAAGCTTGCAGAAGGGCAACAAATCTTAAAACTCAAGGGGCTATCAGCGGCAGAGGATGAATGGAAAGTAATGATTGAACGTTATGCAGGCAATCCATTAGCCTTAAAGATAGTTGCCACAACCGTTCAAGATATCTTTGATGGTAATGTGACTGAGTTTTTGCAACAAAATACGTCTGTTTTTGGAGATATTCGCGATATTTTAGAGCAGCAGTTTGAGCGCTTGTCAGATATAGAAAAGGAAATAATGTATTGGCTAGCGATTAATCGTGAGCCGATTACACTCTCAGAATTGAGAGATGATATTATATCATCAATACCTCAAGCTAAATTACTAGAGGCTGTCGAATCTTTAGGAAGGCGATCGCTAATCGAGAAGGCTACGCCTACGCTCATTGAAAAAACTAGATCGTCCTTTACGCTCCAGCCTGTAGTGATGGAGTATATGACTAGTAGCTTGATAGAAAAGGTTTGTGAAGAGATTGTCACTCAGAATATTGATTTATTTAGATGTCATGCCCTGATGAAGGCGACGGGTAAAGACTATGTTAAAGATACTCAACTTCGTCTCATAATCAAACCAGTTATAGATGGATTGCTTAACGTTTTAAGAAGTAAAAGAAATATTGAAAATAAATTAACTCAACTTTTAGTAAAACTCCGAGAAACATCGCCGTTAGAACCAGGGTATACGGCTGGCAATATTCTGAATCTGCTTTGTTATTTAGAAACAGATTTAACTGGCTATGATTTTTCTTATCTGACTGTTTGGCAAGCAGATATGAGTAGTATAAATTTGCACAATACAAATTTTGCTCATGCTGATCTAGCTAAGTGTGTTTTTGCTGAAACCCTCGGTGGTATTTTTTCGGTAGCCTTTAGCCCCAATGGCAAACTTCTAGCTACGGGCGATACTAATAATGAGATTCGCCTGTACCAGGTTGCAGATGGACAACAGATGCTCACTTACAGGGGTCACGCTGCTTGGGTTCGATCAGTTGCCTTCAGTCCTAATGGAGATATTATTGCTAGCGGCAGTGACGATCAAACAGTGAGGTTATGGAATGTTAGCACTGGTCAGTGTGTTGCAAATTTGCAAGGGCATAGTAGTGGTATCCAATCTATCGCCTTCAGTACCAATGGTCACATATTGGCGAGTAGCAGTGAGGATAAAACTGTGAAGTTTTGGGATATCGATACTGGTCTGTGTTTTAAGACTTTATCGGTAGATGATTATAGTGTATGGTCAATCGCTTTCAGCCCCGATGGTGACACAGTGGTAACTGGAAACGACAATCACACCCTCAATCTATGGGATATCAACACTGGTCAATGTATTAAAATATTGAAAGGACATACCAATAGAGTACATTCCGTTACCTACAGTGCAGATGGTCACATTTTGGCTAGCGCTAGTCATGATCACACAGTAAAGCTATGGAATGTTGATACAGGACAATGCTATTTAACGCTACAAGGTCATACTGACTCAGTACATTCTGTTACCTTCAGTTTGGATGGACATATTATTGCTAGCGGTAGTGATGATCAAACGGTGAAAGTCTGGGATGTTGCCACAGGTAAATGTATTAAAACTTTGAGAGGACACAGCAGCAGAATATGGACAGTTGCATTAAGTTTCGACAAAGATAGCTATATTCTGGCCAGTGGCGGTGATGACCAAAAAGTTATGCTGTGGGATGTCAGTACTGGCCGTTGTATCAGGATTTTTCAGGGTTATTGTGATGGAGTTTGGTCTGTCGCCTTCAGCCCAAACGGTTATGTGTTGGCTAGTAGTGGGTCTAACAAAATTGTAAGGCTTTGGGATGCTAGCATTGGTACTTGCATTCAAACCTTGCGGGGACACAATAATCGGGTTACATCAGTTTCTCTTAGCCCAGATGGTCGCATTTTAGCTAGTGGTAGTGAAGACCAAATGGTAAAATTGTGGGATGTCAACACTGGTCAATGTTTCACAACCTTAAATGGGCACAGTAACCGTATATTAGCTGTTACCTTCAGTCCAAATGGTCTGATTTTGGCTAGTAGCAGCGACGATCGCACAATAAAGTTATGGGATACCAGTACAGGTAAATGCATTAATACCTTGAATAGACAAAGCCATCGGGTCTGGTCTATCGCCTTCAGCCCGGACGGTCAGATCCTAGCTAGCGGTTGTCATGACCAAACAGTAAAGTTGTGGGATGTCAACACTGGTCGATGCCTTCAATCTCTACAAGGACATACTGATTGGCTGTGGTCAGTCAGTTTTAGTGCTGATGGGCAACTTCTAGCGAGTGGCAGTAGCGATCAAACGGTGAAGTTATGGGATGCGAGAACAGGTAAACACCTTAAAACTCTACAAGGTCATACCAGTTCTGTCTACTCAGTCAGCTTTAGTGCGGATGGATGCCTTCTAGCGAGTGGGAGTGGCGACCAAATGGTGAAGTTATGGGATGTCAGAACTGGACAATGCCTCAAAACTTTTTCAGGGCATACCAAGTGGGTTTGGTCACTTGCCTTCAGTCCCCATGATCAAACCCTGGCTAGTAGTAGCCAAGACGATACGATTAGAATATGGGATGTGGAGACTGGAGAGTGTCTAAAAATTTTGAGGAATGATAGGCCCTATCAAGGCATGAACACCACTGGCATTACAGGTATAACTGAAGCTCAAAAAGCCTCTCTGAAAGCTTTAGGGGCAGTTATTTATGGAGAAGACAATCCTACAGTTACAAGCTGAAAAAATTTGGATGATTATAGAAAAAACTAAATCATTTTTTCAAGACTTAGCTTTTGGATATACTCAAGAACTTGTCTCCACTCTTCTGAAATTCATAGGATGCTTGTCTAATTTCTACTTTATATCCTTGCTTGAGCAGTTGGTTGACAGCTGGGAGCAAAAATGGAGATACCTTCCCAGATGTGTCTAGCAATGGAAAAATGCGTGTCTCTATAGCAACGCGACACATTTCTACAATAGAAGCGAGATGGAACTCTTCAGATAGGTGTTCAGAATAAATGAATAAAAAATGAGAGCATAAGGCTAAATCAAATTGCCGATCAGCAAATGGTAAAGTAGGCAGTTCACCCATAACATAACGTTTCTCCTGAATTCCTAAAGAAAGGTCTTCAATGAACTCCTGCATTGCGGATCTTCTAATGTTTAGTAATTGGTTTGGCGATTGAATATCCTGCCAAACAAAATTATCTGGATTTCCTTGCACCGCATTCATGACTTCACGATTAGCTTCTTGGATGCGTTGAGCAATCTCAGTTTTACTGAATTTATAAATGGGATCGCAAGAAACAACGTTGCCTCCTCTACGGGTCATCTCAACATTAAAGCTTGCAGGCCCACCTGCACAATCAATAATTTTCAGTTTGTTATCTTCAAGAGTTAAACCAAACATTTTAGTGTATTCTTCAGCAGAACGCCCCCATATAAGGATTTTCTCAAACTTAATCCCCATAACTTTTATCCTAAGAGTTACATTATTAATTTAGGACTCTGAACTTTGGCTATCGAGAACTTCTAAAACAGGCAGAAGTAGAATTTTTACCCTAACTTGACGCTCATCTTTGTATCTTTCAACCGCGTACCCAACTGCACCTAAAACACCAAGCGCTAACATTCCTAATACAGGAGAAGGTTCGGATACAAGTATTGGCTTCACGGCTGAGAAAGCTAATTCTCCAATTAGTTTGTGAGCCGAGGTTGTAGGATGGACTTGATCCCAAAATAAAAACTTATCTGGTTTCACAAACAACTGGCTCCTTGGGAACATTAATAGGCACTACCGATAAATTTCCAACACAAGATTCGGTAACATTTGTAAAACCGAATTCTCCTGGAGCCGCGATGATTCTATTGAATAAAGAATTAACATCAAGAGGAATAATATTGATATCAGGGCTGAGTTGCTGGCTCAAAAAAGCTGAGATTTGCAGTCAAACTGGAGTTGTGTACATTAGTATAAGTACTTAGTAAGCTAGAATATTGATTATTGCCGCCTGTAACTGGAAACTTTCCTAAATCTGGTAAGTTAACTACTACAAAGTTTTTAGCACCAACAGCAGCAAGTGATGTCACTGCCATTGATAAATTGTTGACTGTTTGGGTAGGATTAGGAATAGCATCAAAAAGTAATCTCAAATAATCATTCGTACCAGCCCAGTACAACGTAGAGGGCATTAGGTTTTGCAGAAGAATTTGTTAATGTAAAGCTATTAATCTGTATTGCTGCAATCCTGGTAAACTAGCAATACGCGATATTCTTAGACCCTGTGGTTGCACCACCATAGGCAAAGTTAGTGTTTAGATTCAACTTTAATCCTAAATCGGAGGCGAGATATTCTACCCAAATTGGCCCATTGGAAAAACGCCCGTTAAAGTAAGTTGGACTTGGAGGAATGATTCCGCCTGTGGCATTGAATACATTGCCTATATCAGAGAGGCTATCACCAAACACATAAATCTCATCATTATTCTGCGCTGAAACCTTGAGCGGAACGATGAGAGATAAAATAAAAATTCCCATTGCAAGAATTTGTTTCTTCACAGCCAACTACTTAGGTAAACTTTAAATTTTAGTAAACACCCTTAAAAAGAAAAAGCTTTGCTTCTGTCTCTAGAACTTGTCACCGCTAAGTCAGATTCTATTTTATGGATAGGAGCAGAACCTAGCGCTACTTTGCCCCAACGCATCACACTTGCAGAGGCAGCACCTGCTGCACCAAATCCATAAACAAGAACTAAGTCGTTTTCGCCAATTTTTCCTAACTGTACAGCATGGTACATATTAACTACAGTCAGTACTGGCCCAATGTTTGCATATTGTGAATAGAGGTCGATTGTACGTTCTGGATTAATACCCAGTACGCTAGTACAAAAGCGTGCGAACCAAGCCGTAGGTGTGTTGAAAATAAAAAAGTCTATTTGCTCAAGGGTCACACCTGCTGCATTAATAGCGCCTTCACAACAAGTGCGGAGAAACTCTACAGCCGTTTCGCGAGTTAATCTGTTTGCATCCTTGCTGACCTGCATACGAACCTGCAAGTTGCCGTGTATATCTTTGACGATTGCAGGGTAAATTAGATCGCACAGCGCACCAGCATGAACAGTCTTAATACCAAGAATACCCTGATTTGATTCAAGTTTACTTACCACAAAAGCTCCAGCACCATCGCTAAGAAACCATGAGGCGGTATCATGTTCGGGGACAAAGTGAGAGTAAGAACATGAAATAACTACTAGTACCTTGTGATACTGTTCTGCCGAAACCAAAGCATAAGCAGTCTGCAACGCGATTAGAGTGCTACCACAGCTTGCATCAATATTCCAAGCCGCACCCTGGAAACCTAGTTCACGCGCCAGAAAGGCAGCATCACCAAATCCGATTTGTTCAGGCCAGACCGAGGCAACAAGCATCAGATCGACATCTTCCAAAGAAAGCTTTGCAGCCGCAAGGGTATCTTTTACTGCGCGGCACTGTAGCATCAGTGGTGACTCTTTTGTACTGAGTACCCATCGTTGGACAGTCCCCCGAAAGGGATCTGATAAATAGGGCACCATCTCTAAGTCAAACTCATTTCTAGGGATGGAGCCATCTAGAGAGAACCATTTTCCTAAACTTTTTTGCTCTGCTTGAGCAACCAATTCGGGGTATTTTTCTCTGTAGTAATCGTTGTTATGTCTAATGCTGGGTAAACTCACCGCCAGTGAGCGAATACCTACTGCGTGTTGTGCCATAAATAACTTTTTATATTCTCGGTAAGTTAACAGTAATAATTTGTACTGTTCTGGGTAATTAAATTCCAAATACGACTTTCAATTGGCGCAGGCTGAGTAGAGTCAATGACCACATCAATCACGAACGGAGCGATCGCCACCATTGCTTTTTCTAGAGCAGCCTCGATGTCAGTCTCTCTCTCGACACGGATACCATCGGCTCCCATCCCGCAAGCAATATTGACAAAGTTGGTCTGTGGAATTTCTGCATCTACACCTTGGAAGCCCAACATTGCCATCCCCCGATCGCACATATTGTAGTGTCCGTCATTAAGTACTATCCAGACAACTGGAATTTGGTACTTCACAGCTGTGCTGATCTCATTATTCATCAGCATGGCACCGTCACCAACAATGGCGATCGCTTTACCACCACGAGCTAGTGCCGCACCGACAACGCCAGTAGTAATATGCCCCATAGACGCGAAACCGCTACAGTTTCGGTAACGATGTGGCTTGGCAAACCGCAGCATATAATTTCCCCAAGCAGAGGAACTGCTGGCCTCGGTCATCACCAATACATCACTTCCCTCAACAATTAGTCTTTGAATAGCATCCATAAGCACTACGGGACGAACTTTCCCGTGTGTACGTGGATTGATTATACTGTGTTCAGGTCTAAGTAGCATCGGTTTTGTCAACTCAACAGAATGCTGCGAAAAGTGTTTCAACAGACCCTTTACAAACACTTTGATGTCAGACGGGATGGCAAAAGTTTCAGCAGATGGATATGCAGTTCCTGGAACTTCTGGGTCGATGTCAACGTGTAAAAAGCCTCGCAAGGGTACCATTATGGGGAGCAGGAATGATGTGCGTTCGCCTAAGCGTGTTCCCAGAACTAAAGTGCGTAAGGGTCGGTAGTCCTGCATATACCTAAAAACTGACTCATGCCCACCGAAGCCGGTGACACCGATAAACTGAGGATGATCTTCAGGAAAAATACCTTTAGCCCGTGGTGAACACATCACCGCAGCCCCTGTTCTCTCGGCAAGCTGACGAATTTCTTTTGCAGCACCCCGTGCCCCGAAACCGACCCAGATGACAAAGGGCCCCTCAGACAGTAACCGGACACATTCTGCGATTGTTTCTTCAGTTGCTGTTGCCAGACTCTGAGACAGAGTGACTCGTGGCAACAAAGTTTTTAGTGAACTTGTCTGGATATTTGTGGGAATACTTATATGAGCTACGAACCCTCCTGGTTGTTCTAGCCCAAGAACAAGCCTTCGAGAAACCTCTGTGAGTTCATCACTGGATTCGAGAGTAGTTGCATAATGGAATATTTGCCCGGAAGTAAAAATACCTGTGCTAGGCATAGTGTAAGTGCTAGTTTCTTGGCAAGCCCAACGTCCCCTTTGTGGTGCTGATGTTGAAGCTGACACCAGAATCACCTTAGCACCCTCCCAACGGGCAGCTAATAGCCCTGTTAAAGCGTTAGTGATCCCTGGCCCTGTGGTAGTGAATATCACAACTGGGCGATCGCTAGCAAAATGCGCCTCAATGGCTGCAAAAGCTGCTCCGGCTTCATGCCGAAAATGCAGCACCTGGATGGGACTTTGATGTAATGCAGCCCACACTGGCGCGATCGCGCCTCCCGAAACACCGAAGGCATATTGCACTCCCATATCTTTCAGGATTTTTACCACTGCCTCTGCTACCGAAAAAGTTACGGATAACTTGCTATCAAATAGCTGTTTAGTTGAGTTTAATGGTTCAGTGGTATTGGCTTGTGTATCCTGAAATTGAATATCCATAGAAACTATACTTAGGAATAATTGCCCCTGGGGAGTAATATTATCCCACACACTAAACCTAGTAATATCGTAATATCAATGTAATATCAATTTTTTTGGATAACGCCTACAAAAAAGTGATGAACTTCAATCAATATAAGGCTTTAACTTTCGATTGTTATGGAACCCTGATTGATTGGGAGAATGGTATCTTAGGAGTGCTAAAGCCACTTTTGCTGGCACACAACACTAATTTGGATGACAATCAAATTCTAGAACTTTTTGCTGAATTTGAAGCAGAGTTGGAAAAAGGAGATTATATCAAATATCGGGAAGTTTTGAAGGGAGTAGTCCAGAAATTTGGTGAACGATTTGACTTTGAGCCAACTGGTGACGAACTAAATTTACTGGCTGATTCCATTCAAAATTGGTTGCCTTTCCCCGATACAGTTAAGGCACTGAGAGCTTTAAAGCAAAAGTTTAAGCTGGTAATTATCTCAAATGTAGATGACGATCTCTTTGCTTTCTCGGCAAAGCACTTGCAGGTAGAATTTGACCAGATAATCACAGCAGAACAGGCAAAAAGCTACAAACCCTCTTTAAACAACTTTAGACTGGCTATTGAGAGAATTGATTTGCCGCTAGAGCAGATACTACACGTTGCTGCTAGTGTGTATCACGATATTGCTACAGCCAAGTCTTTGGGACTATCAACAGTCTGGGTAAACCGTCGAGGAAATCACAAAGGAGAATCAGCAGTAAGTCAGCCTGATTTAGAAGTGCCTGATTTGAAAACTCTGGCTGTTTTGAGTTCACCGAATTGAAGAAGAATTCAGAAGCCAGAATGGGCTAAACGCCCCGCTACCGCTAACAGGAGTCAGAATCAATGAGTGGGGGATTCAGACCCGCCACTCATTGACTCATTGTAGACCACCAAATTTTCAATTTGGTGGGGGTCTTAAACCCATTTATTCAGACGCGACTCGAAAATACTCGCTAACGCTACGCTATCGAGTACTCGCTCTAAGCGAAGCATCCCGAAGGGTATACGCTGCGCTATCCGCCAGTCGCGCAGAATTCATTCTGAATTCTGGCTCCTGACTCCTGAATTCTGTTTGATAATACTGGGCAATAAGTGCTGAGTGTCCAACACTGTTTCGATGAGGATTTGTTGTTACAAATGAAATAGGGATTGCAACATACATTGATTCTGCCTTAATCTGGAAAAACTACTACGCCAGTTTGACGGCACACTTGCCCTTCTGCCGATAAACTTGTTCAATAAAACACTTTGATAGCCTAAAACGATGAAAGCATCTGCTAATTTCGACTTTGAAGACGAGAAATTCAATGCACCGCCTTCTCAAGTCATACCCTGGTGTCAGATGATTAATCCTCGGTATGGCACAGATGGGATACAATCACACGGTTTGGCAATTAAGCTAGATAATGCTAATGCCGTCGGCTTTGTGCCGGATGATAATTGGCAGCAAGTGGAGCATGAATTTACCTCTGGAGTCGAAACAGTCTTTATTACCCCTACTCCACGCTTGGTTATAGTGCGTCGGGGGCCATTGTCTGTTAAAGACCGGGAAAGTGGTCTTAAACTTGGTACGCTCAAAGAGAATTATGATGCTTTTTTAGCCGACAAACTTAAATTTAAAACCTTTACTCGCTATCTAATTTTTATAGTGGGTGAAAATCAAAAGTTTTTACATGAATCACCACTACAACTAACACTTAATGGTGCTGCCGGAGCGAGTTTCAGCAAAACCTACTGCGAATATCAACAAGGCAAAGTAGCTAGTGGATTTGTCGCTGAACTAGAAAAAACTTATGCTATTTACCGCAAGCAACCTTTGACACCAAAAGGGCCATTGTTCCACGCTCACGGGATTTTTTGCCCGATTATTGAGTGTGAAGAAAGAGGGATTGAACCAAATACAGTTCTGGTAGCTTCAACCGTAGACTATAAACATCCCACAGTAGGGACTTTAACGCAATATTTAATTGCTTCCGATTCTCTTGAGTCTGCAATGATTTGCAAGACTTTTGAAGAATACAAAGATTTTGGCAAGGAACCTGTAAAATCAGAAACGCCTAAATTGGCAATGGCAGGAGTTTCCAACTCTTACGTTTATGCTGATGAAGATGATTTTGCTTATCCACCGTATTAGTTGGGATTGGGTACTAAAAATTTTAGATTTTAGATTTTGGATTTTAGATTGAAATTTAATCCAAAATTGAAAATCTAAAATCCAAAATTTAATTGCCCTATTCCTTAAGCAGCAAATAATATAGTGAACCATTACCACCTGTGATGCCAGCGCGATCGCCTGCTAGTTTACCAGACCCCATGAAATAATCCACCCGGCCCGGGCCTTTGATGGCGCTTCCTGTGTCTTGATCAAGCACAAAGCGGCTGACAGTACGCCTCTCTAGTTTGCCACCACTGGCAGGATAGGGAAATGAGTTATAAATCAGCGCTAGCGCTCCCGGTGGCATGAGAGACTTATCTGTAGCAATGGAACGTTCTGCTGTTACTGGCACATGAATACTACCAGTAGCTGGTCTACCGCTTGTTTCTTGGAAGAAAATAAATCGTTCCCAGCGTGGCAGATAATTGCTCAACTCTTGCGGCTTTCCCCGGAAATAACTAATTAGACGTGGCATTGTCAATCCTGCTAGTGGAAGTTTGCCATCTTTCGCTAGTTCTTTACCGATACTAGTCCAGGGGTAATCAGTTCCACCTGCGTAGCCAACTGATGTTGTTTTGCCATTAGTTAATTTGATTTGGGCAGAACCTTGGATATGTACCATGTATGCGTCTAAGCGATCGCGGAACCAAAGCAGTTCTAAACCGCGCAATTTGCTCTTATTCCCTTGTAAACCATCCTTCCCTTCCAAATCAATTCGTTTTGGGTGGGGTTTTGACCATTGGCTGAAATCAGGTGGTAGCCGATAAAGAGGATATTTATATATTGCAGTTCTGACACGGCTAGCGGTGTAAACAGGTTCGTAGTAAGCAGTGAACTTAACAGTACCGTTACCATCGTTGCCTACAGACTGGTAAAAGATAAACTCTCGGCGGACAGCCGCTTGTAATTGCGCTGCTGACTTAGAACTGAGAACCAGTTGGCGGAAACGTAGCAAACTCCGACGGACGCGATCAAGGGTAATTTCCTTCATCGGATAATTTTGATATGCTGCGATCGCCTCTTTTTTTGTTAGATAAAGCAGACTGTTATCAATGGAAGCCAACAGCGCCTTGCGATCGCCTCTTTTACCCCTTTGATCCCAAATTTGGTCATCCCATCCCAAACAATTCTGCTGAAGCGTACAATCGCTGCCGATAGCGATTGGTCTTAGCGGTGGCGTTATCTCAGGAGTAGTCGGTATTGGCAGGGGCAGTAAAATAGGAACCTGAGCAACAGCCGACCAAATAGGATTTACAACGGCAATTCCCAGACTTAAGGAAAGCAAAGCAAGGGTTTTTCTCATCATTTAGTTGAATCTTTCAACACTGGAACTAAAAACGGGTTCTACTCGGATTGCCACGATCCGAGAAGGGCGTATCACCATATATTCCCCTTGAATATTTTTGATCGGCACGCTAATAAAGTCATTAGAAGCAGATTTTGGCACAAGTTCGCTACTATACCACTTCTGAAACTCTTGAATAGTAGGAAAACGTACTTCTTCTCGGTGGCCGCTTTCCAATAGGAGGTATACGGCATATTCATTTGGAGTTCTAGCCATGAGGTTGAATCCTTTAAAAAACATTCAACCCATTGTTAACCACGTAACCCCCGAATGAAAAGGGTAAGCATACGGGAGGTGGGGAAGAGGCACGGGAAGAATAACTCCAATGCCCAATAACTCTTCACTCTAGACGACTAATCCTTTAACCAGTTCCTTAAAAAGTACAAATTTACTTTAGGGCTTGCTGAAATTAAATTATCCAATTTTAGAGCAAAGATGATGATCAGATTCTTCCTCACCTGCTTCCTCTGCTCGCCCTGCTTACACAGCGATGGGACATTTTTTAGTTGGAAGTCTCTTATACCAATTCTTTATGAAGCTGCATAGAATTCGATCCCCCCTAGCCCCCCTAAAAAAGCTATGGTGTACACACAAGTACTATCTGAAAGGGTTTCAGGCGTTATAGACCCCTTAAATTGTCATTACGAGCGCAGTGATAACGGAGCGTTCGCGTCAGCGTCTCGTAGAGAAGTAATCACATAATCCCGTGAGTTTTTGCGATGCATAACTCTCCAATTAACCTCTGATAAGTCATTGTCATTGTTGAACAACAGTTATTTAGAAGGCGAAAATTATGAAACTTTACTATCGTGGTCTGAGCTATGAATATGGCCCCAACAAAGTTGGCAGTAAAAAAACACAGCAGCCGTTTCGACCAACTCCTCAAATCGGGCCTGCTTATAATCTGATGTACCGTGGCATTAACTATTGTGTTGATCCAAATTCCAAATCAGCGGAAACTCCTCTAGCACCAGTAGCCCATAAATTGAGCTTTAGGGGAATCACCTATTTTGTAAATAAAACTCCACTAGGAGAAGTTAGCATAGTCTCTCAACCAGCAACTACTTTAAAAGTTGAGGCACTGCCGATTTCTAAGGAATTAAGGCTTGAACAATAATATTGCTGCAAGCCGATTTGGAGTCTAGGAGTCATAAACTTGTAGTAAAATCCTCAAAAACCTTGAAATTTAAGCACTACCTAGCTACTTCTAAAGTCTAAGAACAAAAATCAAAATCTTAAATCCCTCGTTGTGATTATTTCACATCGGTGACACGCCAGCTAAGTTTCAAATTAACCCAGAAATTCCAGATCGTAGCAACTGCGATCGCTATCAACTTAGCTAAATACTGATTTATCCCCAAGACATTATAGAGAAAGTTGATTATTAGAGCTTGTAATATAACTCCTGCTAAACAGATAGCACTGAACTTCAAGAATCGCTTGAAACGTTGATGCGGATTACGTTGCCTCTGAGAAATATCACCAAAAGTCCATAAATCATTCCATAAGAAATTATTTATGATTGCCACTCCGGCCGAAAGAATCGTACTACGAGTTAAACCTAAGTTAATCACAGTACGCAGCAAGTGAAACACCGTTAGATCCACAAATACTCCACTAAAGCCAACCAACCCAAACCGGAAGAATCGACCAACGGGGAAATTGACATTTCTCCTCAATTGTCCTACTCTCCCTGTAGAAAGTCGCAATCGCACTAAGTGGTGGATGTAATCTATGTATTGCTTCCATGTCACTTTACTCTCGCCCTCTTTACGTTCACGAAACACGTACCCAACCTCAGCAACTTGGTCTACCTTTCCCCGCCCAATTACTTCTAGGAGAATTTTGTATCCTACAGGATTGAGTGTTGCATTGGCGATCGCACTCCGGCGCACCATAAAATAACCACTCATGGGGTCGGAAACTCTGCCCACTACCCCCGGTAAAATCACCAAGCCTAACATCTGAGCGCCACGAGACAACAAACGTCTAACAACACTCCAGCTACTGACACCACCTCCGTCCACATGGCGGCTGGCTACTGCCAAATCTGCTCCCTGCTCAACGCTACGCAACAGCTGCGTCAGCACCTCTGGTGGATGCTGTAAATCTCCATCAATCACCCCCAACACGTTCCCCGTAGCTGCTTGCCACCCACGAATCACTGCTGAAGATAGCCCGCGTTCCTGTTGGCGACGCATCACCCGCAACTGTGGGTATTCTGTCATCAAGGATTGTGCTATCTCCCAAGTTCGGTCTGGGCTATCATCGTCTACCACTATTAGTTCATAGTTTCCTAGAATGGATTCATCTAGTAACTGACTCAATATGCTGACTACATTTTTGATGTTGTCACGCTCTTTATAAGTAGGAATTACTAGAGATAGATAGATAGATTCAGCACTTGTACTTGTATCATTAGGAGGCAACTCTGAAATCTTGAGTAGCCCAGTTGGTACTGTTAACAGTGAGCTGGATGAGTTTGTCTTCATGTTGCAAATTGCAGAACGAGGATGTGTAAAGTCTGTGGAACAGGAAGCTAAATATCTGCTGATTTTATTGGCTGAACTTAGTTACTCAAAATTTGAGTAGTACTTTTTTTACATTTACCTATTCTAAGAGTTTAGTAATTCCAGCAGTTCGATACCAGTATTTTCCCAAAATTAATATAAACTTTATATTTAGCAACTTATTTTTATAGTATTGTTTTGTCCATTATATGTTTTTCTAAAAATCAACTGATCTCTAAGCTAAATAAATCAAAAACATATAAGTTTTAAAGCCTATTATGGTTTTTTAATATTGATAAGTATAATCTTAATTGAATATAAAATATCTTAAAATTTGGTAATGTATTTTTCTCTTGATAAATAAATTTATAAACAAAAGATTCTCTAAGGTAAAAATATTTTTCTGATATTGTTGTTAAATCTTGTAAGAATAAACAAAGAACAAATTTCAATTACATGAACTTGTTGTAACTATAAAAAAACTTACTTGTGGAGGTGATGAGTTTTGAATTAATCAAACACCACAATACAGTTAATAATTTAAATTAGAAACTCCAAATTAAAGATATTTTAAGATAGTAGGACTTACGCACTGTACAAACGAATGATCTTGTGTATTAACGTAAATAGGTCGTTTCAGCCTTTTCCAAACCACCCTTTATTAGTTGCGATCGCAAAAAGATAGTTGAAAAATTTAGCTAAAAGCTTTGAAAAGCATACCTGTCATTTCGGCTTTTCTGTCAATGCGTAAGTCCTAGATAGAAAGAAGTGCCTGAAGCAGGTTAAGAGCGTTGGGGCAAGTTCAAAAAATTTAAATTTTGGCTGAAACCGAGGCTATGTCTAGCCGTACTGGTCTTAAACCCTTAAATTTATGATAAACTTAGCAAAAATTAACGAATTAAGGAATAAGTGTATATTAAGTAGATATTGTATTGTAAATATGTCAAAAGTAACACTATAAAATCCCCCATTAGGGCATTGTCAAAAAGAGAAAAGTTTTGTTTGTTATTAAAATGATGACGTAATTTTATTGCTTGATTTGGGTAAATGAACATCTAAAATACAGGTTAGATCATGCATATTCCTGATGGATTTGTTTCTGTTCCCGTGGCAGGCGCTACTGGTTTAGCAAGTGTGGCAGCACTATTTATTGCCTTCGGGCGATCGCAAGAGGCTTTTGGTACTCGTCGTGCGCCCATACTAGGGCTAACCACCGCTTTTATTTTTGCCGCCCAAATGATCAATTTTCCGGTAGCAGGAGGTACTAGTGGTCACTTGTTGGGGGGAACCTTGGCTGCGGTCGTTTTGGGCAGTCCTTGGGCAGGAACATTGTGTATCGCCACAGTTTTAATTATTCAAGCTGTGCTATTTGCCGATGGTGGCATTACAGCTTTGGGCGCAAACATTTTAAACATGGGAGTCATTGGTGTTTGGGTTGGCTGGGTTTTAACCGAAACCTTACAACGACTATTTGGAGGTTCAAAAGGACGCTTACCCTTGGCTGCTGGTATCGCAGCGGGTGTAAGTGTAGTGGTGGCTGCGATCGCTTGTGCCATCGAATTAGCTCTCTCAGGAACTGCACCCATAGCCATAGTTTTACCAGCGATGACTGGTGTGCATATTTTGATTGGCGTTGGGGAAGGACTGATTACCGGAAGTGTGCTGACTTATCTGGCCACCGCCCGGCCAGATTTGTTACCAGGGGAACAGCACGAGTTTCGCGGCTGGTCAGTGCCTGTTGTCACCATTTTCTTGATTGCAGGAGTGCTATCACTCTTTGCCTCAGCATGGCCTGATGGTTTGGAGAAAGTCGCCGAAAACACCGGCTTCATCGACTTAGCCGAGAAAGTACGGGTAATTGTGCCGACTCCCTTAGCTGACTATGGTATTGAGGGTTTGGGGCTAATTGGCACTAGTATCGCTGGACTGCTGGGAGCTGGGGTTTGCTTTGCTGTGGCCTTTGGAATTGCTAAGGTAGTGAAACCGAAGAATGCTTAAACTTTCCTTGCCGTTACGCTTGCAACTGTCTCTCGTAATTGTGGTGGGGGCAGCTTTATTAAAGCATCATGCTTGGTATGGACTAAGTGTATATGCCGCGATCGCCCTTTTATGGGCTTGCTTCTTGCGTGTACCAATTCGCCAATTAGGAGGATTACTCGGTACAGAATTGATTTTTTTGTCATTGCTAGCATTGCCCTTGGGATGGGAACGAGCCAGTTTTTTGCTAGTTCGTTCGCTGGTTTGTCTGGTTACTATGAATAGTTTTTTGTTAACCTTACCGCCCCACAGTTTCGGCATCGCCCTCAAAAGCTTACCCGTACCAGCACCTTTAAAAGAAAACTTGTTGTTAGCTGGACAATATATGGAAATTTTGCTCTCAGAAGTAACGCGGATGCGACGCAGCGCTCAATTACGCGGTCTGAATGGAACAGGGGGATGGTTGCGCTATGCCAGTGCTGCCATGATTGGAGCTTTGTATCTCCGTAGTCTAGATCGGGCAGAGCGAGTTTATGCGGCAATGGTAACTCGTGGTTACAACGGACAATTGCCCATAGATTCTAGCTTCAGACCAAAAGAACGTTTTGCCCTATTACTAGCTTGGGCGATCGCAGCTGTTGTTACCCTAACTTCTTACAAATATTGAGTTTGTAAATTTTGAAATCATTAACTTCCAATCCCCAAACATCAACCAGTAACCCCAACACAGCCGTGGTTGAGGTTGAAAACCTGGTGTATGCATATTCCCGCCAAGAGCCAGTATTACAAGAAATTTCTTTTACCTTGAAGAAAGGCGATCGCGTGGCATTGATGGGAGCAACAGGTTCTGGAAAAAGCACCTTGCTAGAGAACCTAATCGGCTTAAAACAACCGCAATCTGGGAAAATTGCCATTAGTGGCATTCCCGTAGAACCGCAAACTTGGCCCCAAGTGCGTCGTCAAATTGGCTTTAGCTTCCAAGATGCCAACGACCAACTATTTATGCCCACCATCCTGGAAGATATTACTTTCGGCCCACGTAACTATGGGATGTCACCAGCAGAGGCTAGCGATCGCGCCCGACAATTATTAGCTGATTTTGGTCTAGAAGCCTATGCTAATCGTTCCGCCCACGAACTTTCTGGTGGACAAAGACGCCTAGCCGCTCTAGCCTCAATTTTAGCCCTAGAACCGACAATTCTAATTTTGGATGAGCCAACTAACGGTCTTGATCCAGCATGGCGGCGACATTTGGCGCAGGTATTGTTAAAGTTACCCATACAGGTGATGTTAATTGCCTCTCATGACCTACATTGGTTGGGCAGAGTTACGCAACGTGCGTTGGTACTGTCTGCTGGCCGCATTCAAATAGACAGCGATATTCAGCCACTTTTGCAAGATGGTGCGACTTTAGACCAGTTGGGTTTGCCGATAGATTGGTAATTCCACCAGATGAGGGGGCAGCGAGAGAATACAAACTTAGCTCTTTCTCCCTGCCCCCTGCCCCTGTGCCTCTTTCCAGCACCCCATGCCCTCTACCTTATTTACCTTTTTTGCTCGTAATATTGGATACGATATTCTGGGCTTTATTGCTGGTGGGGTGTTAATGTCTGTTTTACATAAATATATGGTTATTGCTCCTGTTAGCCTGAGCATTGCTTTATTCATTACTAGTTGCAACGAAAATAAAGTCTCCCAGTGCCAGCGACTGATTAAAGTTGTAAATACTGGAACTTCTTTGATTGATAACAATAAGGGGACACAAGTCATAACCAGCATCCAGCTGTCTAAAGATTTAGAATTTGTGACTAAATCGATTAAAGAACTGAACTTAACAGACCCCAAGTTGAAAGAATTTCAAAGCGGTTTTGTCAAGATTTTTCAGAATCTCAGCCAAGCGATCGCTAAGGCAGGTAGGGCACTTGGTGCAACTAAGACAGCAGAGGCTTCGACATCTGGTAGAGAAAGAATTCAAAAGGCTAGAGCCGAAATTGATTCAACATTGACAACAGCAGCTACAACTGTTGGCAAGCAGTCAGACACGCTAGTAAATGAAATGAATAAGTATTGTCGCCAGCCAGAATAATCTATCTGGGGCATTGGGGATTGGGAACTGGGGGTTATTTTTTCTTTCCCTGCTTCCTCATCCCCACTTGCCACCGACACTGCGATCGCCTAATCAAATGTTTTAAGTCGCCTCAATCTCTCAACTCCAGCATTACAATTAAAAACAGTCCACCAGAAGTTATTCGCGGCGTTTTTTTTGCTCAGACTTCCTTTCGGTAGTAAATTTTACCTTAATGATTTTCTGGCTATACTAGTACAGCGTAAATAAACCACCTATTCTAAATCAATCAAACTTTTACTATGTATTAATTTTGACTTTTGACTTCCGCGTTGCGGCACTAGTAGCTTAAGCTGATTGATAAATCTTATCTGCCAGCAGGAAATATACAAAAACTCTAAGTTTTGGATATATATCAGTGTTTCTTGACTTTTAAGTGAGACAAAAATATTGTCTAATACTGGAGTAAATTAATTTTTTCGGAGACTACAAAAACTCGATAAATCATTGAATTTAGCACTAACACTACAGAGTGAATTTATATCAATCAAACATCTTCCGAGTAAGCACCTATGAAAGAAGAATTGATAGCCAGAGTTGTACAGGTCTTGCAAATTAATATGAAATGGATGACTTGGAATTTATTTCTGGCTTTTATACCTTTAGCTTTGAGTGTATGGCTATTTCGCTTTAAGCGTGGTGGCTCTTGGCTTTGGTGGCTAGGATTTTTAGTTTTCTATGCTTTCTTACCAAACGCACCATATTTGTTGACCGATGTAATTCACTTGATAGATGATATCCGTACCATTCAATCAGTATGGATGATTACTCTGGTACTCATTCCGGTGTATTTGTTAGTAATTCTCGGTGGATTTGAAGCTTATGTAATATCCTTAATTAATTGGGGTCACTACTTACATCGCATTGGTAAAAGCCAATGGATTTGGCGCGTTGAGTTGATTACACATTTTCTCTGTGCTGTTGGTGTATATTGGGGACGATTTTTGCGCTTCAACAGTTGGGATTTTATCACTCAACCTGATGCTGTACTAACCAAAGGGGTAGAAGAAATTCTTGGTAAACAGCCCCTAGTGATTATTGCTATCACCTTTGTGGTACTTGCCGGTTTGTACTGGATTATGAAACGAGTAACTTTAGGTCTGAGCCGACCAGACAGTAAAATAGGTATAAACTCAGGAAGCGCAAACTCTAATACGCCAAATATTTGATAGATGTTGGTTGGTTTTTGGAGTTTATTAATAAGCTAAACTTATCATTTTTCAAAATTATCAGCTTTTGCACTTTTCTCCAAAAACGGTATCACAAACTACTATTTTTTAGCGATCGCAAAAGTTTTCGGTCTACTGACATTGGGCCAATTAGTAGCGAAAGACTGCTGCAACAGGTGCTTCATCCGGCACTGCTCCTGGTTCAACGGCGTACACTGTTCCCCCATGAAAGATCGTTTGAATTGCTGCTGCATTCAGCAAATCTTCATCGCCCGGTTGAGCCTCATTGTGCCTTTCAATCTGCATTGAGTCCCGATCAAAATATCCCCATTTTTGCACACCTACCGGAACAAAAAGCTGTTCTACACGACCATAAAACGCGCCTTGAATAACTTCGTCCAAGTCGTTTGATCCTTTGCCAGTGGCTATCGACTCATGATAGTAATCAATCGCTTTTTGCTGGTCTACTTGAAATAGCGGCTCCACGATCGCCCAGGCTTCTGCATGAAGTTCTTGTGCTGTTCGCTCCTTTGTGTTGTGTTGAATTCCTTCTTCCACAATGAAATTGTAGGTATTCGCCTCTTGGTAAATCGGCAGTAAATAGTTAACCCCAGCTAGCACAAGTGGCGATCGACGATTGCGAAAGAAGTCATGCAAGCTTTTATCCACTAGATAAAAATATCGCAGCAACTCTTCTTTGACGTTTTCACGCCCGCCGCCGTGTCCGTGATAGGAACCACCCGCTTGCAAAGCTGAACGACCTGCGCCCGCGCCCTGGCGTCGCTGTTCATCTTTCGACGTTTCTTCGTCATACTGCAAGGCCTCATCCATACTCTTCGGCATGCCTTCGATTTCAACTTCACGCGTCATGCCATAACGATTGCCTTCCAAAAGCCGCACATCGCGCTGACCAAGCATGAGAATATAGAAGCGGTTATCTCCGCTCAACAGAGGAATTAACGGCTTGAGATGAAAGCTAGTGTTCACGACCACCAATTCAATCATGTCGATCGGCACACGATAGAAGCGGAAGAATCCTTCTGAAATGAATAAAGCTAAACCTCCGTCCTGATGCTGCCAAAAGTCATCTTCATCCAACATCATTGCCGGCTGAAGAAATTGCTCTGGATTAGCCGGAGGTGATTCATATTTTTCTAACGCTGCTTCCGCCTGCCGAATGAGATTCTTAAAGCGGACAGAGTTTTGTTGAATTTCTGACCCAAGCTGCGCGGTCGGCATGTAGATCGATACACATATCCCTTGCGGCTGTTCGACGAGTTCTTTCAGTTCTTCAATCGAAAGGAAGCTCATATTATTTATTAAGGTGAAATTAAAGAGAGGTAAAAGCAGGTTTTGCACATAACAATCGTAAAAAATTTTCCAAGCTGAAGCCCCTGCCGAATGGTAGAAAAAGCTTGACTGTTTAGAAGGAGTATATCTAGCGAAGACTATGAACCATTTCTTAATAAACTAATTAATTAGGTTTTTCTTATGCCCGTGTGCCTATTGTTGACGTCGTGCAGCTGCTAAAATTAAGCGTTGTTCAGCACGAGCGATCGCTTGATATGTTCGCTCCACTGCTTCCGGTTCCACGGAAATGGAAGTTATACCCCATTCCACTAACTTATCGATGATTTCTGGATAGAGGGCTGGTGCTTGACCGCAGATTGAACAAGGGATACCGGCACTTTTAGCCATTTGGATCAGTTGAGCGATCGCACTCATAACTGCCGGATGACGTTCATTAAATACTTTTGCTAGCTGTCCTTGTTCTCGATCCACTCCTAGCAATAACTGGGTCAGGTCATTTGTACCAATAGAAATTCCGGCTGCACCTGCTTTGACATATTCTGGTAGTAAAAACAGGACGCTTGGCACTTCTGCCATCATCCACAATTGAAACTGCGCTACCTCAGTTAAAAGAGCTTGCTCAACTTTGCGACGGCAAAAAACAAATTCTTCCACAGTCCGCACAAAAGGCAATAGTAGGTTGACATTGGTATAGCCAGCTTGCTGAACACTCGCCAAAGCTTGCAGTTCTAATTCAAATACTGCGGGATTTCGTAAATAGCTAAAAGTGCCACGTTCACCTAACATCGACTGGAGCGAAGATTGTAAATTATCACTCAATGATGGTAAATCGGGCGATCGCCAATCTAAAGAACGATAAAAAACTGGTTTTGGTGCAAATGCACGGGCAAATTGCATAATCTCGTCAGACCATAGCTCTAACAATTCTGCCTGACGCCCGCCTAAAATCCAACTATTAGGATGTTGCCCCGACAATATATTTAATACCATCAATTCTGAGCGCAATAATCCCACCCCATCCACAGGTAAGCTTTGCACTTGTTCTATTAAAGTAGACTGACTCAAGTTAAGCAGCAGTTGTGTAGCAATCATAGGTAAATGAGACGTAACAGCAGGATGAGGCGCTTTCGGGTTGGGGCGATGAGGGGAAAAAAGATTTTCTTCTTTCCCTCTTTCCATCTCCTCCTGTGAGTCTCCTTTGATCTGATAAACTTCTCCTCTGTCGCCATCAAGCAGCAGTCGTTCGCCAGTTTGGATTAAAGTTGTGGCAGATGTGGCGTTTACTACTGCTGTGATACTTAATTCTCTAGCTAGAATTGCCGCGTGGCTAGTTAATCCCCCATGTTCTGTAACAATACCAGCAACTTGTTGCAATAATGGCAACCAATCAGGTGTAATTGTTGGTACTACTAAAATCACTCCCTTCGGTAGTTGTTCGGGTTTATGTTGCGGATTAACAATTACCAAGGCATTGGCTACCACGCGTCCCCCTGCTGCTCCTAGTCCCCTAATAAAGTGTGTGTGGGAAATTGATTGGGAAGGACTAACCTGTGTAATGTAGAGCTTGCTAGATGTCGTTTGTTGAGCGATAGTCCACTTAACGGTAAAGGTTTTACCTAGTTCACTCACCAGTTGAGTTCCTAGAGCAATTATTTGTTGTAAGTATTCTTCTTTTAAAGCGTACTGTTTTTGTTGGGCTTCCTGAAGTAGATAGGTAATCAGACAAGTGTGGTCTGTTGTAAGTACTAAGTTCGGCACGGGTTGCGAAAAAGCTGCATCATCAACACCATAAGCCAGCATTTTATTGCCCAACTGTTGCTCAAGCACAGCCCCAGTTTCGGGTTCAATGTAGTAGATATCTGGTTGTACTTCGCCCAGAGCGATCGCAATTCCTAATCCCCAAGTAGCTTCAATTTCCCACCGAGAGGAGTTGGCTGTGAGCAAGCCACTGGCGATCGCATTTTCAACAGGTTGCACCAAAACTGCGAGATTTATTTGTTGGAGATTAATACCTGAGTGCTGCCAATATAATAGACTTCTGGCTCGAAATATCTGGCTCCAGGTACGCTTTAGAGCCAATGCGATCGCCTCTGGTTCGCACTGGCAAAACACCGACTCCAGCAACCCAGATGTATTCTTCATGCCTGGGTTAGCAGTTGATACTGCCAAAGTAGGCCGAAGAATCAAACAGCCAGTTTGCAATTCTCTAGCTGCTTGGAAAATTGTATCTATCCACTGTTGTGGCACAGTCGCAGTCAGAATTTCTTGGCGCAAGCGACTAGCCACCTGCTGAAGTTGCCGCCAATTAGTGACATCCAGGTGTAACGAAGAATGGGGTAAGTCAGCCACTAATGACTCTGAACTATTGAGATTTTCCAGAAATTGTCGCAAAATCTCTGCCGAAACGACAAAACCAGGTATCACTGGATAGTCACGCTGGATAATTTTGCTCAAGTAAAACGCTTTGTCACCTACTTTGGCGCGGTCTTGTAGTTTAATTTGGTCTAGCCAGTAGATATCCACTCAATTTGTTAGTTGTCAGTTGTCTATTTGTAGCCACAGCTATGGAAATCAAATTTTTGCCTTCATTTGCCTCCCTTCCCTAAAACCGGGAGTTTAGTTCTTTATCGAGATTGTACATGGCGGTATCATATTTAATTATTAAGTGTATGGGTTAAATTTAGCAATTTTAGGTATAATTTTATAGTTTAGTAGTTTTGAGTAGTTAAAAATCTATTCTATTTAATAAACAATGAGGTAATTTTCACATCTGAATTGCTACGAATTCAGAAGATGATTAATGAGCTATTCAAGTTAATATCGAACTTTATACTCCTCACTTACTTATACACCAGACTAAGCATTGTTAAACACTTACTACCTTGCAACTAATGATTGGCTGAACATAAGCTTCCGGCTATGCATTGCATTGATTATTGGAGCAATTATCGGCTTAGACCGCCAAATTAGGAACAAACCAGCCGGTTTAAGAACTCATATGCTGGTGAGTTTCGGTTCAGCCATGTTTATTTTGATAATTATGCAAACAGAAGAACTGCAAGATAGTTCTGATGCACTGAGCCGCGTGATTCAGGGAGTTGCAACTGGTGTAGGATTTCTCGGTGCTGGAGAAATTGTGCGCCAATCTCCTCAAGAATCACAGCGATTTGAAATTCATGGACTCACATCAGCAGCAGCCATTTGGGTTTCGGCTGCATTGGGAATTGCTGCTGGCTGTGGTTTATGGCAGTTAGCATTAATCAGTTCTGTGCTGACTCTTGTAATTCTCAACGTTTTTAAAAGGTTTGAATAATATCAAAATAATTCATAATTGATAATCACTGTTGGATTATTTCTCCTGCTTTCACAAAAAGAATTTGGGAGGACTTCAACCATTGCGAATCAAAAGAACCCAAGTGAGTGGTAGTAATTAGGGTTTGAAAGCGGTCTTGAATGGCATCAAGCAATTGATTTTGGCGGGATAAATCTAGTTCGGCGAGAACATCATCAAGTAATAGCAATGGTGGCTCTTCGACCACTTCTTCAATTAACTGTAATTCTGCTAATTTTAAGGCTAGAACTAGCGTTCGTTGTTGACCTTGAGAACCGTATTGACGAGCGGGTGTCTGGTTGATGGTTAACTCAACTTCATCACGATGTGGCCCGACAAGGGTAGTGCCTTGGTGCATTTCAGCGATCGCTCGTAGCTGAATTTTTGCTAAAAAAGCTTGCTGCACTTCCTCTGGACGGCTATCTTCTAAAGGAATATTCGGCACGTATTTGATTTGCAGAACTTCTGTACTGCCGCTAATACTGGCGTGCCAAGCACTAGCAATAGGAGCTAATCTTTGGATAGCGCGATCGCGGCGTCTAATGACTCTGGTTCCTGTAGTAGCTAACTGTGCATCCCACACCGCCAGTTCTGAGTGTAACGAGGTTGCATCTAACATCTCTACATGGCTTTTTAAAAAGGCATTGCGCTGGCGTAAAACATGGTTATACTGCTGCAAAATGTGAGCATAAACTGGTTCGAGTTGGATTAAGAGTGTATCTAACCAGTTGCGGCGACCTTCCGGGCCGCCGCGTACTAGTTCTAAATCAAGGCTGGAAAATTGGACTGCATTGAGAACGCCGAGAAAATCCATTTGACGGCGGATAGATTCACCATTGAGAGCAACGCTACGACGACCATTGCGGCGCAGCGTTAAAGTCAGGTCACTAATGCCTGTTTGTCGCTCAAGGGTGGCATTAATTTGGGCTATAGCTTCCCCTTCTTGAACCAAATCGCGATCGCGGGTCATTCGGTGCGATCGCAATGTCGCCAGCAACTCTACCGCCTCCAACAAGTTCGACTTTCCCTGAGCATTATTACCTACCAAAATTGTTTTGGCAGCAGTAAACTCAACCTTTTGGTCTTGATAATTACGAAATTGTCGGAGGTTTAGAGTTTTAAGATACATAGGGAACAGAAGGAAAGGAGAACGCTACAAAGGTTAGACACGGTTATAGAAGTAAAATTGTAGAAGTTCAACACAAGGAAAATGACTGACACATCTGAATACTTCCCTAACCGAATAGACCGTATTGAACAAATAATCTTGGGGTTGGCTGAAAGACAAACTAGTACACAACAACAATTAGATAATTTAACTATTAGACAAGCTAACACTCAGGCACAACTGGATGAACTAAGCAAGGATTTGAGAGAGCTTACCAGTAACGTTGACCGTGTTCTGGGTAGTAGTGCGATTTTAGACGATGTGTTACTTGAGTTACGTGATAGCCATGAAGAACATCAGCGTAATTTTGAAGAAAATCAGCGCACTACAAATGCTGCATTACAAAGTCTTGAGTCTATCTTGTTGCAGTTGATTAGAAATAATTCTTGAAATGCGATCGTTGGAGTTAACCACCGCATCTTAAAGACTACTGGTCTGTCCCATGAATTTTGCGGGGCTGCTAGATCCCCGACAACTTCCGCGAAGTCGGGGATCTGAACACCACTAACCTCTCAAAACTTTTGGGACAGAACACTACTCTAATAATAGAAATGGTTCGTCCTGTATTTAAAGCTTGCCGGAAAGTTTGCGTAGCCACAAGTATGCTCCGAAGTTCGGCGTTGCTGGGCATTGCAACGCCTCAATCTCCATCATTT
Source organism: Nostoc cf. commune SO-36 (assembly GCF_023734775.1). NCBI lineage: Bacteria > Bacillati > Cyanobacteriota > Cyanophyceae > Nostocales > Nostocaceae > Nostoc > Nostoc commune. The sequence continues at coordinate 5,074,150 of NZ_AP025732.1, forward strand.
CTGCTCTTACACAGCTTTTTTGCCCATAATCCGCAGAAATATTTTCTCCGCTTCAATCCACACGAACATTAAGGCACTGAAGCCAATACAAACTCCCAATTCTTGCATATTCAGGTAGTGAGTACCAAAGAAATCTCGCAGGGGTGGGACGTAAACTAGCATCAACTGCAAAATCGTCGTGACGACAACAGCCGCTAATACAAAGACATTCGAGAAGGGATTCATCTCAATGGCCAGTCGGTTGTTAGAGCGAATGGCGATCGCATGACCCATTTGGGCAATACACAAGGTAGTGAATACCATTGTCTTCCAAGCTTCGGGATTGCCTTGATACTCAGGGGCATGGGTATGTTGATAAGCCCACCACATCAAGGCAATGCTGATAATGGCAAAAATGATCCCAATGCGAATCATGTAAGAACCCAATCCCCTGGCAAAAATACTTTCGCGGGGGCTAAAAGGGGGACGTTGCATTACATCTGGTTCTGGAGGTTCCACAGCTAATGCCAAAGCTGGCAAACCGTCTGTCACCAAATTCATCCACAGAATTTGTAAAGGGGTAAGGGGAACGCCTCCCAAACCAATTAAGGGCGCGGCTGCAATGGTGAGAACTTCACCGATGTTACTGCCCAGGATGTATTTAATAAAGCGGCGAATATTGGTGTAAACAACTCTACCTTCCTTGGTGGCGCTGACAATAGTAGCGAAGTTGTCATCAAGTAACACCATGTCGCTGGCTTCTTTACTGACATCAGTGCCAGTAATCCCCATTGCAATCCCGATGTCAGCTTGTTTGAGGGCTGGGGCATCGTTGACACCATCGCCTGTCATTGCCACAAATCGACCCCGGCGTTGCAGTGCTTGGACAATTCGCAGTTTGTGTTCTGGGGAAACTCTGGCATAGATGCTCACCAGATCAACGTTTTGCTCTAATTCTTGGTCACTCATCCGTTGCAATTCTTGACCTGTGAGGACACGATCGCCTTCTTGGGCAATTCCCAAATCAGTAGCGATCGCTCGTGCTGTTAATTGGTGGTCGCCTGTAATCATCACTGGGCGAATTCCGGCTTCTCGGCATTCTTGCACGGCTGCCCTTACTTCTGGGCGTGGCGCATCCAGCATTCCCACTAATCCCAGCCACACTAAACCTTGCTCAGATGCTTCATCTGAACCTTCTGGTGGAATCTCTAACAAAGGTTTGTAGCCAAAACCTAGCACCCGTAAACCTTTACTCGCCATTTTGTCATTTTCTGCCAAAATTTGCTGGCGTTGGGCTTCGGTTATAGTACCCGTATCATTACCCAAATGAATCTGAGTGCAACGTGCCAAGATTAACTCTGGAGAACCTTTGGTAAACATTAAGTAAGGTTCTGATTGGAGAAAACCTGCGATCGCCGGGTCAATACCTCTCGAAGATGCTTCACCTGTGGCGATTCCTTCAACCTGAGAAATTACGCTCATCCGCTTGCGTTCCGAGGAAAAGGGGAACTCGGCAACGCGAGGTAACTTACTGTTCCACTGGTCTTTTTCGATTCCGGCTTTTCCCGCCAGTGTGAGTAATGCCCCCTCTGTCGGATCTCCCAAAATTGCCCATTCACCTTGTTCTTTTTGCAATACTGAATCATTACAAACAGCAGAGGCTACTGATAAAGCGGAAATTTCTGGAGATTCCTCTAGGGAAATTTTTTGATCGTTTAACTGAAAGTCCCCTGTGGGAGCATAACCTTGGCCGGTAACACGAAAGGTTTTGTTGTTTGTGAAAACCGATTGCACGACCATTTTATTTTGCGTCAGCGTGCCGGTTTTATCAGAACAGATGGTGGTTACAGAACCCAACGTTTCCACTGCGGGTAATTTGCGAATCAAGGCATTTTGGCGCACCATTCGCTGGGTTCCCAGTGCCAAGGTTACGGTAATTACAGCAGGTAAACCTTCTGGTACTACAGCAACCGCCATACTCAAGGAAACTTCCAAGAGTTCTTGAATATTTTTAAAACCTCCGTCCTTGATGACACCGCCAACGACAACAATCGCCACGAGAATTAAAGAACCCGTAACCAGGACATTACCCAGTTGAGTCATCCGCTGCTGTAAGGGCGTTGGTTTAGTTTCCACCGCATCCAACATAGTGGCAATTTTGCCTAGTTCTGTTGTCATGCCGGTGTTTGTCACCAGAACCTTCGCCCGTCCTTGGATGACTTCGGTTCCTTGGAATACCAGATTGATGCGATCGCCTAAATCGGTTTCTTCTGGCAATTTTAATGTTGCCTGTTTATTTACAGATTGCGCTTCACCCGTCATTGCCGACTCACGCACTTGTAAATTCGACTGTTCGATCAAGCGTCCATCTGCCGCTATCTGCATCCCAGCTTCCAGCAGCATTACATCCCCTGGAACTAGCTCCTTAGCTGCTATCTCCACCAGTCTGGTGTCGCGGATCACCCGCACTAAAGGAGAGGTCATTTTTTTCAAAGCTGTCAAGGCTTTTTCGGCGCGGCTTTCTTGGACGTAGCCGAGTATGCCATTGAGGATGACAATTGCTAAAATCGCGATCGTATCTTTAAATGGCACTTCACCGGGCTTCAAAGTGCCCGTCCGCCAACCCCATAGGTCTATTAAGCCAGAAATCAGAGCGACGCCAATCAGCATCAACAACATAATGTTCTTGAACTGATCCAGCAGAATTTCCCAAGTACTACGGCCAGCCGTTTCTTCAAGTTCGTTGGGGCCGTATTTTTGTAATCTCTGTTCAATTTCTTGGGATGTTAAGCCACTGTCTGCATTACTATCAAGCAGGTCTAGCGCTTTATCAACTTCTAAACTATGCCAAACGGCGGCAGCTTCAGGCAGAGAATTAGCAGACATCGTGTAGGTCACAGCAAATGGTTACAAAACTCGATCATAATTTAGTGATGGCAAGAATTCCATCTTCTAAAGTTACATTAAGGCGATCGCCCAGTTGCACTCCTTCTATCTGTAATTCTTAACATTTGTAAATTCTTCCTCTTTTGACATAGTATTATTTCTCACGAAAGAGTTTTTCGGAAGATATTCTACCGATAATTGTAAGTAATAAAGCTTTGAAGCTTTGTTAAAGACCTGATGCCACGATTAATTTTAGGCTGCCATTGCGTTCCTTTTCATTTAGCCAATAGCTAGGATGCATGGTACGATTGCATTTCTTCTCTACGAGACGCTACGCGAACATTTTGAATTTTGCCCAAAGTTGAGCCAGTCGCTTGCGTATTTACCCGCTCAAGTGAACTAGGTAGCCAGTAGGGTTTCCCGACCTAGCAAACTTTTTAAGCTGAATTTTGAATATTGAATTGTCCAGGCGTGCTAAACCATTGAATAAATATGCTTAATATGAGTTTTACACTCCCCACGATCGCAAGCCAGATGTTTGGGCAAAAAACAATTCGACCGCTTACTGCTGCTACCCTGTGTGGCATTACTTTCATTAAAGATAGACTGATTGCCATTGACAGTATTAAAGGGCATCTACTGGAGATTGATCCCACCTCTGACAACAGCAAAATTCTCAATGCCCATCAAGTAAAAGAATTTACTGATGTCACTGGTCTAGCTGCATGGGATGATACCCTGTGGGTGAGCCGAGAAAATAGTGTTTACTTGTGCAAGCTCGATGCTTTGGGTTTAGAACATTTTGTAACATTGCCTTATCAGGCTGACGGTGTTGCTGTTTGGGAAACAACAGTTTATGTTAGCTGCCAAAGGCTAGGCTACATTCTGGTTTATGACCGGGAAACGCGAAAAGAAATTACCAGATTTTATGCCCCTGGAGTTGGGATAGAGAATTTGGCAGTTAGTCAAGAAATGCTGTGGATTTGCGATCGCACTGAACAATCAGTTTATGCGATGGATAGAGCCACCGGAGAACTTCAATTCAGCGTTCTGACACCCTTTGAGTGTCCTACAGGCATAGCGATCCATAAAAATGACGAAACAGGCAAAGAAAGTATTTATGTCGCCTACGCCTCAGAGGAGCCTTATATCCGGGACAATCCCAACGCTGATCCGAGTCATGAGCTAACATTCCGCGATCGCACTTTTATTCATCCTCTGTATTATCATTACCAGCCAGATAAGCGCTACGCCCTCTCTAATGGCTATCTCATCGAAATGTCTTATGCTGAGGAAATTGCTCCCTTAGACGAGGTTTATTTACCTGATGTGGAATGGCGCATTGCCCTACCATCGGAAACTGAGCGTCAAAAGGTGAAACACGTTGAACACATTGGTATGCCCTTTACCGAAGAAGTGATAGGGGGACAACGTGTAGCAGTCTTTAAATTTGATTCTCTTGCCCCAGGCGAACGGCATATATTTGGCTGGAAAGCACTTTTGGAAGTTCGAGGCATTAAATATCGCATCACACCCAGAGATGTCGAAGACGTTCCTAAACTGTCGCCAGAATTACAAACACGCTACTTAGTGGATGACGACGATTTAGCAATGGATACTCCCATTGTTCGCCGTGCCGCCAGAGAAGCGATTGGTTCTGAAACCAATGTGCTGCGGAAAATGCACAGCATCCGTAACTATGTCTACGATCAGTTATCCTACGGTATTAAACCTTACATTGACACGCCAGATATAGTTTTAGAACGGGGCGTTGGTTCCTGTGGCGAATATGTCGGCGTTTTACTTGCCTTATCTCGTTTAAATGGCATCCCCTGCCGCACAGTAGGTAGGTATAAATGTCCTCCCCATAGTGACTTACTAGGAGTGCCGCTACAACCCGATTTTAATCATGTTTGGCTGGAGTTCTACGTCCCGAATTTTGGCTGGTTGCCAATGGAATCAAATCCCGATGATGTGAGTGAAGGTGGCCCTTATCCGACGCGCTTTTTTATGGGCTTATGCTGGAATCACATTGAAATTGGCAAAGGTATCACCTTTGAAACTGTGACTAGCCAAGGTGTGCGGTTAACTAAAGAAGATATCCCCATCGGTGATTTGGCGATTAATCATATCCGGTTCACAATTCTTAAAGAATTACCGCCTTTTTGAATTAGGGCATTAGGGAAAGGCGCTGAGAAAGTTCTCCCTTGCTCCCATTGGCGTTAACTTAAGCAAAACCCTTTTCAAACCTCGTTTCCAGCATCTGACTGGGAACGAGATAAAAATCTTCACCAATGAAGAAATTTGAAGATAACTTTTTATTTTGAGAGATGATTTAAATTAACATTAGCTCTTAAACTTGGCAGGGGATACGATTGATGCTGCTTAAAATCGGCAAATTCACAGATTGAGTTAAATGGGCAAAAACGGCAGTGAGAGCCAGGATTAGGAGGGAAAATTTTACTGAAATTACTAGTTTCTTGTTGATATTTTTGTAAATCGTGCTGGTGCTTGTGAGCAACATTAGCTAACTCAAATTTTAAGGATTCTAATTCACTATTATTGATGCTAATTAACTCAGACTTTTTACATATTTCTAAATTATAAAATGATGCAACAGCTTCTCGTCCAGGGTAAAGATAACGAGCAGCTAACAAGTAAACTAATGCCTGTCGTCGGTCAAAAGCTGATTTACCAGTTTTGAAATCCAAAATATGTAAAGTGCTATCAGACTCAATAAAAACACAGTCCATAGCCGCGTATAAGCGAAAGCAATAATCTTCTTGTTCAACTACTATCGGTTTGGGAAAGCCTTCATCACCCGGAGTTAATTGGATAATATCTTTATCCAAAAGCAACGGCGCATCGTGATATTTTTTCAGAATTTGCAGCACGCGTTGCTGGACTTGCTCGCTTGAGTTGCCTAACTTAAGCAGCTGTGCAACTCTTTCTACACCATCGGCTTGCTTCAACAGATACCTGTGATGATGAAACTCATAAATGCCTTTTTGGGCGAGTATGCCAATTCGCTGGGGCGCAGTGGCTTGCCCTAAAAGCGCTTTAATTTGTGGTTCATGTTGCCGCGCTTTGATAAACCCCCGTCTCATCTGGCAATGCCAGCGTTCTTGCCCGGTCGCTGGGGCAACTAGAGACCAAAGGTGATAACTGGCAAAAGGTCGATCGGGGGTTGACATTGCTCAGAAACAGTGAGAGAAAATACGGTGGGTAGAAGTTTAAGCTAAGGCTTTTTTAGCAAAGAACTTCGGTGAATACTTGCTGCTACACACGCTTTGCGGGAAGCTTTAATAGTACTGATAATGTACGGGAGCAAGTGGCAAAGATGTCCAGCAAGATAAAGTTTGGTACTGATGGATGGCGAGGGATTATTGCCGATGACTTTACTTTTCCCAATGTGCGGAAAGTAACAAGGGCAATCGCCACTTACTTGGAAACAGCCTACACAAAAAATAGACCAGTACTTATTGCCTACGATACTCGCTTTTTAGCTGACCAGTTTGCCCAAACAGCAGCCCAAGTATTGGCAGACTTGGGTTGGACTGTGAAAATTACCGATCGGGATTGCCCCACACCAGTAATTGCCTACAACGCTCGCCACCTAAATTCGGCAGGAGCGTTGATGTTTACTGCTAGCCATAATCCAGCACCCTACTGTGGAATTAAATATATACCCGATTATGCTGGGCCTGCCACTCCAGAGATTACTGATACTATTGTGGCAAATATAGAAAGTGCATCGGATGAGTTGCCTGGGAACAACCCATCAGGTTCAATTTCAATTTTCGATCCGAAACCTGATTACCTACAATTTATTTACACCTTACTTGATGTAGAAAAAATTAAAAGCGCTAATTTAAAGGTAAAGTACGATGCTTTGTATTCTACCTCTCGCGGCTATTTAGATGAAGTTTTGCTACATAGTGGCGTTCAGTTAGAAAGTTTTCACGATTGGAGGGATGTTTTATTTGGGGGTGGAATGCCAGAACCCAAAGGAGAAGAATTAATTGAATTAGTGGAAGCAGTAATTCGGGATCAAGCTGATTTGGGTTTGGCAACGGATGGAGATAGCGATCGCTTTGGTATCGTTGATGAACAAGGAACTGTCCTCAGTCCGAATTACTGTGCTGTTAGTTTTAGCAAGTCATTTAATTAAAAATAAAGGTAAAACTGGCGCGATAGTCCGCACTGTGGCTACAACCCACTTGCTGGATAATTTCGCTGCTAAAAATGGGCTGCAAATTTATGAAACACCAGTAGGTTTTAAATATATCGGCGAAAAAATGCGGGAAACTGCCGTATTAATTGGTGGAGAAGAATCAGGTGGTTTGAGTATTATTGGGCATATTCCCGAAAAAGACGGGGTATTAGCCGATATGCTGGTGGCAGAAGCGATCGCTTATGAAGGTAAACCGCTAAGTCAGATGGTTAAGGAAGCGATCGCCCAAGCCGATGGCCCACTTTACAACAACCGCCTAGACTTGCACCTCACAGAGGCGCACAAAACCGCCGTCATCGACTCCTTTACTAACAATCCACCGACAGAGGTAGCAGGAATTAAAGTCAAGGAAGTCGGGCGTAAAGACGGTATTAAGCTTTATTTAGAAGAAGGTAGCTGGGTTTTACTGCGTCCTTCCGGTACAGAACCACTGGTTGCGCGTCTACCTCGTAAACCAACACTCCCGAAAAACTCACCCAAATCGCCCAAGAGTTAAAAAGTGTCATTGCTAAACTAGAAGCAGTTGCAGTTTAATCTATCAGAATTAAGAATTAAAAATTAAGACTTATTAATTAAGAGTTAAGAATTGTTAATTTACAACTCTTGACTCCTAATTTTTAATTTCGAGCAAAATATAACTCCTAACTTCTAAGTCCTCACTTCAATCCAAGAATGAAAACTTTGGCTCCTTTTTTGACATCTCTAGTTATAGCGGTTTGGGTAATCGCGATCGCAGTTATTTCAGTCCAAAATGCCACGCCCGTATCGTTAAAATTCTTAACATTCCAATCGATTCAGATACCAATGGGTTTAGTGCTGGCATTTAGTGCCGTTGTCGGGTTAATTGGCATGGCACTGCTGCAACCTCTGTGGGGACTTGCTGGTATTGGGCAGCGTAATTCTCGATTAGAAGAGGATGCCGAATTTTTTGTTGATGATGAAGACTTTTGAGGTTTGAATAGCTGTGCAGTATCAAAACATTATTACAAAGCGATATTTGATAAGTTTATTTGTGGCTTTGATCGCAATTGCAATGAATTGCGATCGCCGAAACGATAAAAGCTCAATCACACGATTGGCGATCGCTATATTACCAGTATGAGCAAGAAGTTTATCCGCAGCAATGATAAGCTAAAACAAATCAGTAGAAGTCTCAGGACTAATGATAAGTCAAGTAAAATTTGGTACTCTTAACTCGGAATCACTGTAATTACATTTGTTACCGAGATGAGTCGTCCAACAGCCCGCTCCTACGCTTTCTTATCGATTGCAGCGGCAATCGTCACTATTGGCATAAAATTTAGCGCTTACCAGCTAACCGGGTCAGTAGGTTTGCTTTCAGATGCTATTGAGTCAATTGTAAATCTCGTAGCAGCATTGGTCGCTCTATGGGCATTGACCTATGCTGAGAAACCAGCCGATGCCGAACACGCCTTTGGGCATTCTAAAGCCGAATACTTCTCTAGTGGTACAGAAGGTGCGTTGATTATAGTGGCAGCCATTAGCATTGCTGTTGAAGCTTGGGGACGCTTGTTGCATCCAGAACCATTAACACAGCTTGGATTAGGGTTAGCACTCTCACTACTTGCAACTGCAATCAATGGCGTTGTTGCCTTTATCTTGCTAGGGGCAGGGCGACGGTTGCGTTCCATTACACTGAGGGCTGATGCTCACCACCTGTTTACCGATGTGGTGACTTCGGGTGGTGTGATAGTGGGAATCTTACTCGTCAAGCTAACAGGCGCTCTCGTACTTGATCCAATTATTGCACTGATAGTAGCAGCAAATATTACTTGGACAGGATTTCGTTTGCTGCGCGAAACCAGTAGCGCGTTACTGGATGCAGCTTTGCCTAAAAAAGAAATTGACGAAATCAAGAGCATCCTTAACGAGTATAAACGTCATGATATCCAGTTTCATGCCTTGCGAACCCGCACTGCTGGAACCCGCCGCTTTGTTTCCTTTCATGTTCTTGTGCCTGGATCTTGGACAGTGCAACAAGGGCATGATTTGTGTGAAGCAATTGAGCTTGCTATTCTTCGGGTGCTGCCTTTAACCAACGTTACAACTCACCTGGAACCTGTAGAAGATCCAGTTTCTTGGCAAGATTTGGAGTTGGAGCGTTCGAGCAATCAGTAAACGGGATGGCCGAAACGATCAAAGCTCAATCATCCGATTAGCGATCGCTAATTTCCAAACTCAAGCAAGTTGGTTAACTTGCGATCGCTTCCAGGGGGCGATTATATCAAGTTTGGGTGATTAGTTATAATAAAATTTATCAATATTATCAATATAGGTTGGGTTCTAGCTTAGTTCCCCGCAGGGGTACGGCAGTGAAACCCAACATTAACAACGATCAAGTATTGCCAGCCTAGAAGCTGGAAACCCATTCTGGGAAGCTCCGCCTCCTCTTTCTTGACATTAAAACAGGGCATTTTTAAACAAGTTGAATGTCTAGATTAGCTTGAAAACCAACAGACTTATTTTCAACAATGGCGAATCTAGATTCTTGGAAGAACAAAGAACCACTTAGGGAATCATAACTGAACTCACTGATTGAAATAGCGCCAAACCCTGCTTGAGAAACCTGGATTTTGTCACCTTCAACAGCTTTGAAGTCTTTAATAATGTCAACACCCTCTAATACGTTGGTAAAAACAAATTTATCTGCACCTACTCCACCCGTGAGAGTATCGTTACCATTTCCACCAGAGAGTATGTCATTGCCACCTTTGCCAGAAAGCGTATCGTCACCACCATTACCAAATAACAGATTATTTTGCCCATCTCCAACAAGGGTGTCACCTTGATTTGTACCTTTGATATTATCAAAGTTAATAAATGTGAAATTAGCTGTGTTTCCACCAGGCAGATTATTTACTACGAAACTTTGAGTTTCTAAGTTGGCGTTGACTGAGAGATTAGATAAAAATGAAAAAGGTATTGAAGGAGCAGTTGAGGCGTCTATAGTATTATTTACAGCATTAGCATCAACAACAAGCTTTTCAATATTGCCAAGGTTATCTGTACCTAGTCCACCACCTTTTCTAAGAGTTCCATCAATGAATATGGTAGAACTTTGACCCAATTTCCTGTAATCAGCCGTATCAATACCATCTCCACCATTTAAAGTATCGTTGCCTGCACTGCCTCTAATAATGTCATTGCCGCCACTGCCAGATAATTGATTATCCTGAGCGTTACCAGTAATTGCGTCATTTTGATTTGTACCAATTAAATTTACAAAATTCTTCACCGTGACTACTATTGGTGGTGAACCGACAACTTTGATTTCTAATATTTCTTTAGATAAATCAGCTACTATTGATACATTGGTGCTATCAGAAGTACCATCAATACTGTTAGCCTGTCCCGTAGCACCAATCACACCTTCAAAGAAATCTTTAAACGTATCAGTTCCAATTGCACCTTTTTGGATAACCACTGGCTGGACTATTACAGGTTGTTCTAAGTCACTGTAATCAATGATATCGTTACCATTTCCACCGGTAATGGTATCATTACCACCACTGGCGATAAATGTGTCATTTTCATCAGTTCCGACTAAAATGTCGTCTCCATCACTGCCTATAATTAGTGCCATAATCTTGCTTTACTTGCTTGTAAGTAACTGCTGTATAGTAGCGTTATAGTGACCTGTTATCAATAAAGAAAGATGAAGCTGAGTGCGTAAAAACGTAGCGTTTTCAATGCAGGGGAACGCATTGGCATTGCATTGAGATGCATTAATCAATGCAAGCCGACGCATTCATTGCCATTGCAGGGTATTGCCAAATTTAATTCGCTACGAATTAAGGAAATTCTGTACTAAGAAGCTGTTGACTGCAATTTTTCTAATCGTGCTAGTACTTCTGAACTGTGAATAGTGGGGTTGACTTTGACAAAAGTCTCGCGCAAGACACCTTGAGGATCGATGATAAAACTGTGGCGCATCGATAAAAGCGAGCCATGAACCATAAGCTTTACTCACTGAACCATCAGTGTCAGCTAACAGAGGGAATTTTAGCCCCTCTGAATCACAAAATTGAGCGTGGGAATCAATATCATCAGCACTAACGCCAATAATCTGGGCGTTTTTTTCGAGGTATTGGGGTAAGTCTTGCTGAAAACGACGAGCTTCTATAGTACAACCAGAGGTGAAGTCTTTAGGATAAAAGTATAAGACTAGCCATTTACCGCGCAAGTCAGAGAGAGAAATTTTGCCATCACCTGTGTTAGTTGGCAAAGTAAACTCTGGTGCGGGTTGATTAATTGTAGGAAGCTTGCCACCCATAGCATCAGCAGCAGGAATAAAATTCAGCCAGCTGATGAGAGAAATACAGCTGGCAAATAATATGCTTAAAAAAGTGCGGCGGGAAATCATCATGCAAACCAGAATCACAACTTTACACAAGTTTACAATTCTTGGTTGCGAAAAATCTCACTCTAAATAAGATTCGGGTGGGGTATCTGCGCTTTCGATGTATTGGCTATCTAAGAGAAAGGCTCCTCTAGCAAAGCGAATACCCCAATATCCCCCAGGTCTGCGGTCAATGACTATACCTTCTTCACCAATCTGAATTACATTAGGTGGGCGCAGCATGGGCATAGGTTCAGCAGTTTTGACATAAGCTGGTAGCGCCACAACACGAACTTTACTACCAATTGCGAATTCTTTGGACATTTTAATCAAGCTAGGAGTTTTGAATTAACTCATAACTCATAACCAGCTTGAAAGTCTACTAAATTGGTCATGGGGCATGGGCGTTGGTATAAATAGGGAAAGGGAAAGGGGATGAAGTTTTTCCCCTTTCCGCATCTTCTGCAAGAAGTCTATGTAATTTTTAACTATGGTTTACAATCCTTGGACATTAGTTAAGGGAACTCCAAAAAATAAATTATTCGACTTAAAGTCGTTCACTGTTGACTGAAAACTCATGAAGCGTCAACGGTCAACAGTGAACAATAGCAATGGAATATTTTTTTACTTGGAAGTCCCTAAGTTAACTATTTTTTGAAAAGTTATTACCCGGATTTCTCACCACACCTCTTAAAGCCTGTGCAAGTGCCGGGGAGAAGTAATAAGTAATAAGTAATAAGTAATGAGTAAGAAGTAAGAAGTTTTTACTCATTACTCATTACTCATTACTTCTCTTCTGCTCCATCAAACGCCTTGAGCTTGTGAGAAATGCGGGATTATTGGGGGTTGCCTTGCTGACGGCGTGAAGGAGCATTTTGACGTAATTGCTCTAATTTTTGCCGTTGTTCTGGAGTGAAGACTGCTTGAATCTGTTGTTTTTCAGACTCGCGGATTTGTCGCATTTGGGTTTTCTGTGCTTCAGTCAGATTTAAGTCAGCAAAACCACCCTTTCCTCGACGTTGACCGGGTTGCCTTTGACCTTGACCTGCTTGCCGTTGAGCCTGACGTGCTTGCTTTGCCGCCTCTAATTTTGCCTTTTGTTCTGGGGTCAAAACTGCTTCAAATTTGGTGCGACTATCGCGGCGAATTGTCTGAATTTGAGTTTTTTGGGCATCTGTTAGATTTAAGTCTTTCCAAGGGCCTTTTTGTCTTTGTGGAGTTTGTGCCAGTAACACGGGTGAAGGAGAGGCTGTTTGGGCGTGAACAGCAAAGGAAGTTGCACTTAAAGTTAGAGAGATCGCTCCAGCGACTAGCGATAATGCTTTGAGTTTCATTATTTGTTTTTGTAGGTTTTCCTGGTTGGATGTCACCATCATAAGAATTTATCTTTAGTAGTTACATGAGGAGAAAGTCATGGTTTTACCCATGACTAAAGTCATGATTGAATTTTGACAAACATGATTGACAATAAATAGTTAGGAGGTAGAAGTTAGGAAGCACGAAAATTTTGATTATGATTAATTTATAAGCCAGTACTTAGCTTATTACTTAACGGTATTATTCTTGTAACGTACTTTTAATTTTTCACACAGCGAAAAATTGAAGTGGCAGAAGCTGTTACTCAAATATTCGGAATTTCTATCTAACGTATAACAAATTATAAATGGAGCAATACGACTAATGAGTCGTCCAATTCAAATTAAGAAGCATCCTTTTCCATCTCTGCTTTATCTGGAGTGGTCATTACTAGCAATCACCGCATTAACAGCCGTTATCCCACCTCCGTTACGTCGTTTTCGTTCTAAGCCTCCAGAACTATCAATTTGTGGTGCATTTCCAGACTTTTCAGCTTGTAGTATATTGCCAGAACTATCAATTTTTAGTCTGATTATTTTTGCGGCAATGGGCTTAAAGTTACCCAGGAAGAACCAGACAACTAAGTTAATATACACAGGGATTGAGTTTTTATTAATTTTAATAATTGGGCTTTTTGGAGAGAGATTTTCTCGTCTTTTTCCCTTTCTTTACATAATTTTAGTGACTCGTAGTTGTCTAATTTTTCAGTTACCTGGGCGTTTATTCGTTACAAGTTTGTCATTTGCATTATTTTTAGTAACTACACAACTAAAATATCAGTTATTTAATTTTCAAGCATCGCCACAGGCACAAGAACGATATCGATTTTTAATTTTGAATTCGTCGCTGGTATTTGGCTTGAGTTTAGTTTTTGTGTTGTTGATGATGAATGCAGTATTGTCTGAACGGCAAAGTCGAGAAAAGCTAGCTCTTGCTAATGAAAAACTCCGTCAATATGCCACGCGAGTTGAAAATCAAGCTACTTTAGAAGAACGCAACCGCATTGCTCGTGAAATTCATGATTCATTAGGACATTCTCTAACTGCTTTAAATTTGCAATTAGAAACTGCTTTAAAATTGTGGCAATCTAACCCAGGTAAGGCTGAAACATTTCTAGCAGCTGCAAAGGAATTAGGTTCAAAGGCGCTAAAAGATGTCCGTCAATCTGTTTCTACTATGCGTTCTAATCCCTTACAAGAACAGTCTTTGGAACGTGCGATCGCTAGTCTTTCAGAAAATTTTCATCGCTCTAATGGTATTTTACCAATTTATCAAATCACCTGGAATATCCTCTACCACCTGAAATAAATACCGCTATTTACCGGATTACTCAAGAATCTTTGACAAATATATCTAAATATGCTTATGCAACTGAGGTTAAATTAGAACTGACTACCACAAGAGGCAATTTACGATTAATAATTCAGGATAATGGTAGAGGTTTTGATTTAGGGCAAAATACTACTGGTTTTGGGCTTCATAGTATGCGCGATCGCACTTTAGCTCTGGGAGGTGAGTTTAACATTAATAGCTCTCCTGGTTCTGGTTGCAAAATAACAGTTAATATTCCTTTAACGAGGTTGACATGATGATTAAAGTATTGCTGGTAGATGATCAAGGTTTAATTCGTCAAGGATTAAGAGCGTTATTAGAATTAGAATCAGATTTAGAGATAGTGGGAGAAGCAGAAAACGGTGAACAGGCGATTAATTTAGTTGCTGAATTTCAGCCAGATGTAGTATTGCTAGATATCAGAATGCCGATTATGGATGGAGTTGCAGCCACGCGGGAGATTCAAAAACGTTTCGCCAAAACTAAAATTTTAGTACTGACGACTTTTGATGATGATGAATATGTATCAGCAGCTTTGCAAAATGGTGCAATGGGTTATTTATTGAAAGATACACCCTCAGAAGAATTAGCTGTTGCTATTCGTGCCGTTTATAAAGGATATACTCAATTAGGGCCAGGTATAGTTAAAAAACTATTGACTCAGTTTTCTAATGGTACACTAACCCATACACCGCCTGTACCGTCTAGTTTAGCTGAACTCACTCCGAGAGAAAAAGAGGTTTTGCGGTTAATTGCAACAGGTGCTAGTAACCGAGAAATTGCTCAGGAACTCTACATTTCTGAGGGGACGGTAAAAAATCATGTTACTAATATTTTAAACAGGTTAAATTTGCGCGATCGCACTCAAGCTGCAATTTGGGCAAATACCTATTTATCTTATTTGAATGAATCAAGTTAAATAATTTGTAATTTATCATGCTTATTTAAATAAATCCAAGCATTCATTTTTTAAAATGGCTTTGGTGACTTTGATGTTTCTAAATGACTTAGCGATCACTTCTTCGCAAGATATATTAATTTGTGATTGATTTACGCTAATTAAATCTTCAATTGAAGCACCATATACAATTTCTGATAAACCACTCCAAACACAAGCGGTTGCACACATTGGACAAGGTTCGCCAGTTGTATATATGCTATAACCTTCTAAAGAGAGATTTTTAAGTTTAGCTGTTAAACTACGAATGGCGTTAATTTCTGCATGGGCTGATGGATCGTTGTCTCTATTAACAGTATTATGAGCTACGGCAACAACTTCGTTATCTTTAACAATCACTGCACCATAAGGCGCATCGCCTTTTTTTGCTTCTGCCAATGCTAAACGCATAAAATATTCTGGATTCATATAAGCTGAGGTTAACGTAAGGATAATGGTTAATAATATCGTATTTCTAATGCTATAACTGGGAATTAAGGTGTATTAATGATCGAATATGTTACTGAGCAGACAAGAAACAGAATTTTACTTAAAAGACTTAGAAACACCAATCGGTAAAGCAATTAATTTAACACTAGCCTTTTTGGTGCTAATATCATCAGGAATCTTTGTGGCAGAAACATATAATATTCCTGATTCTACGCGGTTTCAGTTGAATGTGGCTGATACTGCGATCGTCATCATCTTCGCGGTGGAATATTCACTCCGTTTGTGGAGTGCGGAAAATAAAATTAAATATATTTTTAGCTTTTATTCGATTATTGACTTAATGGCGATTTTGCCTTTCTTTCTAGGAATGGTGGATATTAGTTTTATTCGCCTACTAAGATGGTTTCGGATTTTACGATTAATTAGATTTATTGATAGAAAGTTTTTATTCGCCAGTATCAGCACCGAAGATGGAATGATTTTTGCGCGAATACTATTTACGTTATTTGCAATTGTTTTTATTTACTCTGGTTTAATTTATCAAGTCGAGCATCCGGTTAATGCTGAAAATTACGGCACATTTTTGGATGCCTTTTATTTCTCTGTTGTCACCATGACAACTGTAGGATTTGGCGATGTTGTTCCAATTTCTGAATTAGGGCGTTTGCTAACAGTATTGATGATTTTCACCGGAATTGCACTAATTCCTTGGCAAGTAGGGGATTTAATTAAGCGTGTGGTGAAAACTGCTAATCAGGTGGAAACAGTTTGTTCAGGTTGTGGCTTGACTTTCCATGATGTAGATGCTGGTTTTTGTAAAAGGTGCGGGACTAAGTTACCTAGTCGCAGGGTTGATTGAAATGCGATCGCATCCACGTTGAGATCCTCTTACATCTGCTCCAAATTCCTGCAAATAATGCAACGCTGCATTTCGCTCATATTTCCATCACATTTATTGTTCATAATTTTGCTGATCAGCTAATCACCAAATAGCTAATAATTAATCTTGGTGTAAAGAAAATGACAGCAACATCTGAAAAAAGCATCCAGCCACATGAATGGCACAATTTACCTGCATCTAAGGTAGCTCAACATTTAGACGCAAATCTAGAAACAGGTTTAACTTCAGATGAGGTGGTAAAACGGCAAGAACGTTTTGGCGCTAATGAACTTAAGGGTAAACGTGGAACCAGCCCAGTATTAAGATTTTTGTTGCAATTTAACCAACCGTTATTGTACATTTTGCTGATTGCGGGTGCAATCAAAGCCTTAATTGGACAATGGGTAAATGCTGGGGTAATTTGGGGTGTAACCCTAATTAATGCGATTATTGGTTTTAT
Source organism: Nostoc cf. commune SO-36 (assembly GCF_023734775.1). NCBI lineage: Bacteria > Bacillati > Cyanobacteriota > Cyanophyceae > Nostocales > Nostocaceae > Nostoc > Nostoc commune. The sequence goes on from NZ_AP025732.1 coordinate 5,091,024, forward strand.
TCAAGAATCAAAAGCCGAAAGTGCGATCGCAGCCTTGGCTTCTTCAGTACAAACTAATGCAACTATCCTTCGCAACGGTCAAAAGGTACAAGTTCCCTCAATGGAGTTAGTACCGGGGGATTTGGTACTACTCGCTTCTGGCGATAAAGTACCAGCCGATTTACGTCTGATAAAATCCCGAAATCTGCAAGTGAATGAATCAGCACTCACGGGTGAGTCAGTCGCTACTGAAAAAAATACACAGCCATTGAATACAGATACAGCCTTAGCCGAACGCCTCAATATGGCTTATGCTGGTAGCTTTGTTACCTTTGGTACTGGTAGTGGAATTGTGGTGGCGATCGGAGAAGCCACGGAAACCGGGCGCATTTCCCAACTGATTGAGCAAGGAACGAGCCTGAAAACTCCCTTAACTCGAAAATTTGATAAATTTAGCCGTACCTTGCTGTACATCATCTCTCGGCATCGCGACGTTGACATTTGCAGTCGGATTGGGATACGGCAATACCTGGGCAGGAATGTTTGAAGCGGCTATTGCCTTTGCTGTGAGTGCGATTCCTGAAGGATTGCCAGCTGTAGTAACGGTGACACTAGCGATCGGGGTTTCGCGGATGGCGCGACGACATGCGATCGTTCGGAAATTACCAGCAGTGGAAACTCTTGGCGGTGCTACAGTCATCTGCTCTGACAAAACTGGTACGCTAACTGAAAACCAGATGACTGTACAAGCAATTTATGTAGGCGGTGAACAATATACAGCCACTGGTACGGGATATGCACCAAAAGGAGAAATTTTATTAGATGAACAGCCAATAGATTGGCAGAATCTCCCGGCTTTAGCAGAATGTCTGAAAGCCGGTTTGTTATGTAATGACTCGTATTTAGAACAAAAGGAAGGACAATGGCAGGTTTTTGGCGATCCGACAGAGGGAGCATTGATCGCCGTTGCTGATAAAGTTGGACTGAATCGCAATAACTTAGAAGCCCAAATGCCAGGCTTGATGTCATCCCATTTGAATCTGAGTTTCAATACATGGCAACTTTGCATGAAGATGGGAGTAGAGAAAATTCTTCACGAGTTAAAACTATTTACGTTAAAGGTTCGGTAGAGGCAATTCTGAAACGTTGTCAGCAGATGTTAAATGCTGAGGGAAACCTTACTCCTGTAGATGCAGAAACCATAAATGAAGAAGTTGATATTATGGCGAATCTTGGTTTACGGGTGCTAGCTTTTGCGAATAAATCTGTACCCAATGCTCAAGATTCACTCGATCATGCAGATATCGAAAAGAATTTGGTTTTCTTGGGATTGCAAGGGATGATTGATCCACCCAGAAGCGAGGCTATCAAGGCAGTGGCAGCCTGTCAAAATGCTGGGATTCAAGTCAAAATGATTACAGGCGATCATGCTGTGACTGCAAGAGCGATCGCTCAAAGTATGGGTTTTAATAAAAATGGTGAAGTTCTCGCTTTTACAGGCAGTGAACTGGCTCAAATGGATAAATCAGCACTGGCTACAGCGATAGAAGATGGGGCAGTATTTGCCCGTGTTGCACCAGAACAGAAACTTCGCATCGTTGAAGCCCTCCAAGCTAAAGGAGAGGTTGTTGCCATGACTGGGGATGGTGTTAATGATGCACCAGCCCTGAAACAAGCAGATATTGGTATTGCAATGGGAGGCGCTGGTACGGAGGTAGCCAAAGAAGCCTCAGATATGATTTTGACTGATGATAACTTCGCCTCAATAGAAGCTGCCGTCGAGGAAGGGCGGACTGTTTATCGAAATTTGCTCAAAGCGATCGCCTTCATCCTACCCGTTAATGGTGGCGAATCGATGACGATTTTGATTAGTGTTTTATTTGCCAGAGAATTGCCCATTTTATCTTTACAAGTTTTGTGGCTGAATATGGTGAATTCTATTGCCATGACTGTACCCTTAGCCTTTGAGCCAAAGTCTGAACGGGTAATGCAACAATCACCACGCAGCCCCCGCGAACCGTTACTTTCTAAAAGTTTAGTCAAGCGGATTCTGACAGTTTCTCTCTTTAACTGGATTTTGATTTTTGGTGTATTTGAATGGATACGACAAACTACAGGAAATATCGATTTAGCCCGAACAATGGCAATTCAGGCTTTGGTAGCTGGGAGAATTTTTTATCTTTTAAGTATTAGTCAATTAGGAATGGCTCTAGTTAATACGATTCGGGGAGTCAGACAGACATTTAGTGATGCTTCAGCAATGGGAATTGGTATTGCTACTACAATAGTTTTGCAGATTGTTTTTAGTCAGTGGAACTTAATGAATAGCTTATTTTCTACTGCTCCACTGAATTTAAACCAATGGTTAATTTGCTTCCTCATAGGATTGCCAATGATTGGAGTATCAATTATGGTAAATCGTTTTGATCCTCTCAACTGATTTACAAGAGGAGGCAGAAGGAAAGAAGTATGAATGAAAACTTTAGTTCTAAGAGGTTGTTTGAAAAGTGTTTCGCTGCGACTTTAGGCACTTTTTACTTTTTACTTTTTACTTCTTACTGCTGACTCCATCAGTGGTTCGTCCACTCATCTCACTGGGATGAATGCGGTAGATTGCAATTTCCTCCGCACGACCCCAGGCATCAATCCAGGTTCGATTAATAGCAGGCGAAAGCGTTGGATTTTCCGTTTTGATAAATTGCATCACGCGATCGATGTCTGGCTGCTCTGTGATGTGTTCGGCTCGACCCGTCACAGTAACGCTGCGCCAATGCTGTAGGTTGTGGACATCTTCAACTTGCAAACAGACTTCTGGATTGGCATCCATATACTTAGTTTTCATCCCCACCGTTGTGAAGATGTAAATATCTGAGTCGTCGAAATAATAGCGCATAGGCACAACATAGGGATGTCCTTCAAGGGCACAACCTAAGTGCCCATGTCCTACCTTTTTCAAGAGATCATGGATCTCTTTTGTACTCATTTCATCAATATCTAACACAGTTATTCTCCTTGGCAATTACGATATTTGAACGGGTTCTTTTTCTGCTTCCTGTATAATTTGCGCGGCTTGTAACTCGCAAAATAGGGTACACGGGCAACGGTTTCCAGTACAAAAAATTGTGCAAAAACGCGATCACAACCCTGATAAAAAGACACTTATATATTGAGTGTCTGTATTGAATTATGGAAAGACAATTTTGGCGATCGGCGCATGACCTAAGAAAATATAGGCAGCCGATCTCAGCACACTTTCAGAATAGATTTAAATAATTATTCTATTTTTTTATCCTTAAATATTAGATTAGTCTTAAAATACTTAAGTATCATCTATAGCTAGAAACAGTTTTGATTAGAATGTTATCTATAATTAGACACACATAAGTGAATTATGAACAGCAATTCTTGTGAAGATTTGCTGGGAGCATCCCAGTTTTTTGCAAAGAAGGCGAAAATCAGTCAGTATAGTTAAGATGACTGTATTTACTTAACCATGATCCCAGAATAAAAGCAAGCTCTTCAAGAACATATTCAGGCAATTGCTCAAATATTGTACGAAGATACGTCAAAAGAAAAGCTCACAAATTTTGCAGGAATTGAAGAAGCAGTACTGAGTCAAATGCAGAAGTACGTTATGCCAGAAGTAGGGTTTTTTTATTGAAACGATTACAGAGACAACCGCAGGATACCAACGACGACTCAAAAGCATCCTTGGAGAGTTACCAATAACGCAATACAGTTCAGTTAAGCAATTTTTTCCTTCTCTTTCTTCTCTCTGCGTCCTCTGCGCCTTCTCTACGAGACGCTACGCGTTGGCGAAAGCCTCTCGTAGAGAAGGCGGTAGCCTGCGGCAAGCCGAAGCGTCTACGTTAAAAAATTGACTTGGAATAACAAAGTTTTAGCCTTAACTGAACCGTATTGACCAATAACGAGCAAATAAGCCATTGAATTAGAAGTCGCACCGAGTTTCAAACAGGTTTTGTTCCAGGAAATCGACGCGATCGCTTACTCCTGCTTTTTGAGCATTACTAAGGCTTTCTTGTACAAGTTGGGGATTAATTTCTATACCAACAGCACTACGCGCATTATATTTTTGCACAGCAGTAATGGGAATTCGCCCATCACCGCTACCTAAAGTCATATACTACATCATTGCTGTTAACTTCTGCTAGTTTTAGCATAGCATCTACTACTTGTGGTGGTGTTGCTACATAAGGTATATCTGCTCGGCTTCCTTGAGATTGAATTATTATCGCAGACTCTTCTTTTTCTGCCTCGAAATTACGTTCTAAGGTGCAACTATTAAGACTAAATATAGTACTAATTCCAGCAATAAATAACAATATATATTCTTTATAAATCATGATTTTTATGTTTGTCAAAAAACATGAGAAAATATTCTTAATTTAAAATTGTGCGTTCATTTAAATTTTTGTTTCCAGTCGGTTCTGTAGTTTCAGAAGGACGGTTTTGTATCCAAGCAAACAAGGCTGCACCACCTATTAAAATTAGAGTGATACTTGTGACAATTTGCAGCATAATACTGTAAACGCATAATGAAATTTTAGATGAGGAGTTAAACAAGGTTGAAGTGTTCCATGTGAATGTTCATCGGTGGAACTTCAAGTTGATGCAAGGCTATTTCTACTTGTTCCATCATCTTTGGCGATGCACAGATGAAGTATTGCCGTGTTGCGCGTCGTTTAGGTACGTAACGTTGTAAAAGTTCCTTGTCTACATAACCACTTTCTCCTGACCAATCTTCTGCTGGTTCTTTGAGAACATGGATAATAGTCAAGTCTAATTTTTTCTTCAATTCATCCAGTTCTTCACGAAATGTAATGTCTTTCCAATTCTTGCTAGCGTAGATTAACAAATAAGGGCGTTCATCTCCTCGTTCAGCATGAGTAATCAACATACTGATCATGGGAGTAATGCCGATACCTCCAGCAATGAGAACAAAACCGGAGGTGTCTTCGTAGCGATCGGTGGTAAACACTCCATAAGGGCCATCCAAGAAAGCTTTGGTTCCGGGTGAGACATCTTTAATAGTGTTGGTAAAGTCTCCTAAAGCTTTGATACTGAACTCAATCTTTTCTGTGTTGTCGCCATTGGAAGACATCGAAAAAGGATGTTCTCGCATCAGAAACGGAGAAATTTCGAGAGTAATCCAAGCAAATTGACCGGGTTGGAAGCAAAAACCTTCGTGTCCTATCGGTCTAAGTGCGAGTGTCCAAACGTTACCGACTTCGGGGCGTACTTCCTCTACTAGATAAGGCTTTTTCAGCATTAACCAAGGTTTTACCAGACGCACATAAGATTTTTACCAGTTATATAAAATTGCTAAAATTGTTGTAAGTAGGTAGGCATGATTAAATATAAGATGTTATTGCGAGTGAAGCGAAGCAATCCCAGAGACTTTGCGATTGCTTCGCTTCACTCGCAATGACGGAACATATTATATTTATTTACGCCCATTTACTTATTTGGTTCAGGTAATTGAAGCCACAACTCTTAATAGAATTGAGTTAATGATTGCTAAAGTAATAGAACCTAGCAAAGCGCTCCAAAAGCCATGACGTAATCTAAAACCTGGAACGATTAAAGCCGACAATCCAAAGATAATGGCATTTAAGACAAAGAAAAATAATCCTAATGTCAAGACAATGAATGGAAAGGTAAAAAATGTCAGAATTGGCAGCAAAATAGCATTCAGAATTCCAAAAACTATAGCGGAAATTGCTGCTTTACCAAAGCCATCTATTTCTATCCCCAAAAATGGCAGCCTAGCAATAATCAAAAAGCTCACAGCAGTAACTAACCAAGTAATGATGAAACCTATCATAATGAACCTCCTATTTTTTAATTAACTTTCTTTTTGCTCCAAAATATTGGAAGACCTAACTTTTTTACAGCACTTCCAGCTATTATGCAATACAGTTTTTATCCTTGTCCCTCTCCTGTCATAGCTTTCAGTTTTGAGGATGTACCTTATAGCTGCCGGAAGTGCTGTATATTTTGTAACGGCTGGTAATCACAACAATCAATTGCTGTTTTTGTCAAAACATTAGAAGGATTTACCGCACATTTGAGATAACTGTTTTTTGAAAAGAAATGACAATTCTGACAGGGAAAGCCATCTAAATTATTTAGCTTATTAGTCTGATCAGATAGTTTGAGTTTATGAAAAAAAACTATCCCGCCCATTATTAAAAATATAAAAGGAGCCAAAATCAGAGATGGCTCGGAAGCTATTATAGCACTTGTATCCTCTATATTAAGCTTCTCGCTATCACGCTTTTCTCTACTCAAACTTGCTCTAGATAGGTTTGCTTGACTGTTGAATAGAGGAAGATTTAATTGGGCTGGTGTATATTGTCCTAAAATTTCATTTGCTGACATATTATTTACCTCTTATCCAATTTGATTATTCCTGTTATATTAGTCCTTTAGAGAAAATTGAATATAATCGCAAATTAGTTTAGTAGCTAAACATTCCAACTGATTTATTCAATCTACAAAAAGAATGTGATCAAAAAGTGACAGTAAGGTAGTAATTTTATTTGCACTAAAATAATGCACATAACAAACTGTACGAAAAGCAGCATATGTATAATCGTTAACTGAACCGTACTGGTATATGAATACTTAAGACGAGATGAATTCCATGACTGCTATGATTCACGGGAGGATTCTTTTTATTTGGGCTTTGGCTCTAGCTTCTTTGGCATTTCAATTACTAATTGAGATTGTCTCAGTTTTAGCGGCTTTCTCGGTTTGTATGCGTTGTTTAGGTTATAGTTTAAACTGCGATTAATTTTTGACTTGATAACTGATAAGTTTCCTAATATCTTCCTGAGATAAATTAAGCAATTGAGCAGTCATGACTTCTAACATATTAACTTCAGTGACTGGCAGCACAAAATTCAACTTTTTTAGAGCATTATTAGTAGTTATAATCTCAACCAAGCTAAATCCTTGCTTTTTTTCAATTTCAGCTTTGATTGCTGTCAACTTCAGGGGAATTTTTACCTTTATTTGTTGATTAGGTTCTAATTTTTTGATTTGAGGATACAATCCTAATTTTTGTGCGATCGCTACTTCGGAAAAACTGGAGTTAGGAATTTCTAGCTCTAATTTTTTAAGCATGGAGTTTGCTGTTATAATTTTAACTTGAGTAACCTGATCTTCTTGGTCTAGATTTATATCAATTAGTGTAAAATTCAGCGCAAGTAAAACCTGTGGTAGTGTATCAGCTTGCAATTTATCTGGGCTTCTGTAAGAGAGACTTAATAATTGCTTTGTGAGAAAATCACTACCAGCCCAAAAAGCAATTCCTACAAATAGCAAAGGCAAAGTCAGTAGTAAAAGTTGTGGACGTAAATCAGGCATATTTTTTAATATATCAGTTTATAAATAATCCTAATGCCAATTCTATATGAGGCTGCGCTTTATTCATGTAGAGGCAATACCCTGCGGTAATACCATTTCATTTTAATAATGATACAAATACGTGGGTAAGGGTTTAGCACTGCTAAACCCCTACGAAAAATCTATATGTATCAAGATTTTCGTGAAATGGTATAAGCCGTTTTGCGTAAGTCCTATTAATTTTTTTTATAGTTGCGAAGCCATAGCAGGGTTTATAACTACCCATTGGCAGATATACCTTATCCTTTATGGAGAATAATCTAAAAGTTAAAATCTCAAATTAGGTAGAAGACATAGAGGTAGTTAACATATCTAATCTTAAAAGAGAGTTAATGATTTTATGGCAAAACTTGACGCTAAAAAGTTTTATGCGGATTTTACTAGTAGAAGACGATTTGGAACAGTTAGAACCATTACAAGGTATTCTGTCCGAGGCAGGATATATTGTAGATGCTGCGGAAGATGGGGAAATTGCACAATGGCTGATTTCACAAAAAGATTACGATCTATTGATTGTCGATTGGATGTTACCAACAATTAATGGGTTATCTCTGTGTCGTCAGTATCGTCTCTCTGGTAAAAATGCACCAGTATTGATGTTAACTGCTAAAGACACCACAGCCGACAAAGTTATGGGTTTAGATGCAGGAGCAGATGATTACCTAGTTAAACCTGCTGACTTGGTAGAACTCTTAGCACGAGTCCGTGCTTTGGGACGAAGAGTCCCTAATTGGCAGGGGTATAGTTTACGTATAGCAGATTTACAATTTCATTTAGCTGAATTAAGTGTAGAACGGAGTCAGGTAAAAGTAGAATTATCTCCACGTGAAGGACAGTTACTAGAATACCTGATGCGTCATCCCAATCAGGTTTTAACTCGCAACCAGATTGAAGACGCTTTGTGGGAGTACGGTATGGAACCAGAAAGCAATGCCTTAACTGTGCTAATACGCAAGTTGCGGCAGCGCTTGCAACTATTGGGTGCAGGAGACTGGATTAGAACAGTTTATGGTATGGGTTATCGCTTAAATCCACAAGAATAAAATTAGAATTAGGCAGTAAAAACTGGGAGAGTGAGAAGAATTAGAAGATTACCAATGAGTACTTATGTTTAATCGCAGCCGTCGCAATCTCGCAACTTGGTTCACGCTAACAATGGGCAGTATTTTAATTATGTTTGCGGCGGGAGTTTACTATTGGGAAGTGATAGATAAGTTGGAGGAACTAGATCGATTACTTTATAAAAAAACAAGTTTGATGGCAGCTAATGTTAAGTCGGAGATGCATAATGGTCAGCGACAGTTAAACTTAGAATATGTACCATTTTTGGGAAGTATGGTGCAACCATTGCTGGATAGTCAACTAGTGTATGCAAGTTGGTACAATGAGCAAAAGCAACTGGTACAATTTTTTGGTACGATTCCTAGCGATCGCCTTTTAATCTCAGGTGGGTTTGATACGATCAAAACTGATAGCAAAGTCTGGCTACGTCAGGTAACGTTGCCTGTTTACCAAAATGGTTTATTAATTGGTTATTTACAAGCAGCGATGCCAATGACGACTACTGAAAGCGCTTTAGCTGAATTCCGTATGGTTTTGGCTATCTCAGCGCCGATTACTCTAGCTGTGATTGCTCTCACAGGTTGGTGGTTGGGAGGACTGGCAATGCAACCAATTCGCCACAGCTACGATCATCTGCAAAGGTTTACAGCTGATGCTTCCCACGAATTGCGATCGCCTCTGACAGCTATTATTAGTAATGCTCAGTATGGCTTTTTATCTAAATCTACTGATCTGGAGATGCAACGTCAGCGTTTCCAAAAGATTTTTGAGATCGCTAAGTCAATGAGCATTCTAGTAAATAATCTGCTTTTTCTGGCACGTTATCAAGGTAAATTACCGACTGAATCATTACAAGTAATTGACTTAAATAATTTACTTGTGCAGATAACAGATGATTATGCCACTCAACCAGATGCACAACATCTTGGTTTAGTTTGTAAACTACCAAATAATAATATAACTGTGCTTGGCGATGCCGACTTGCTCCGTCAAATAATTATAAATTTACTTAATAATGCTTGTAAATATACTCCTAATGGTGGTCAAGTTAAATTGCAATTATTTACCCAATCACATTGGGCTGTAATTCAAGTTATAGATAATGGTATTGGTATTCCTGAAGCTGATTTGCCATACATTTTTGAACGATTTTATCGAGTGGATAAAAAGCGCTCTCGTCAAACCGGAGGATTTGGTTTGGGGTTAGCTATTGCCCAACAAATAGTTCAATCTCATGGTGGTAAAATTACTATTAAGAGTATATTCAAGGAAGGTACAACTTTACAAATTTATTTGCCTCTAAAGTAAAATTTTTGAAGAAGAATTCAGAAGTCAGAATTCAGAAGTCAGAATTCAGGAGTCAGAATAAATCAGTCGGGGATTCAGACCCGCGACTGAATTGTTGCACCACCAAATTGAAAATTTGGTGGGGGTCTTAAACCCGATTATTCAGACGCGACTCGAAAATACTCGCTAACGCTGCGCTATCCGCCAGTCATACAGAATTCATTCTGAATTCTGACTCCTGACTCCTGAATTCTGTTTGATACAGCGCTTCCCGCTATTATGCAATACAGTTTTTCTTATTGCCTCTCTCCTAACATAGCTTTTAGCTTTGAGGATGTACCTCATAGCTGCCGGAAGTGCTGTAAATTCTGAGGACTTACGCACTGTACAAATTAATCATGGTATGAATTCACGAAAATAGGTCGTTTCCGGCTTTGATTAATTATTCTTTGATGGTACGTACATAAACCCGCGCTATGGAGGGCACAGCACTGCTGTGCCCCTACGACATCTCTGGTTTTTCAAAGATGCATATTTTGTATTTTGTGTCAATGCGTAAGTCCTAATTCTGTTTTTCTTGTTAAAAGATAATTCAGAAGTCAAAATACAGAATGCAATAGGGAGATTTGACTTGCTAAATCATTCTCTACAGCCGTTTAGGAAAGAAAATATAACCAATGTCTAACCTCAACCTCATTTCCGAATACAAAAGCTTTGGTGGCAAACTCGGCTTTTATAGTCATCACTCCTCCACCTGTAACGGTGAAATGCGTTTTGCTATCTATCAACCGCCACAAGCAACTCAAAAACCTGTACCAATTCTCTATTTCCTCTCTGGGTTAACTTGCACCGAAGAAAATTTTATGGCAAAAGCGGGAGGAGTGCAGCGCTTGGCGGCTGAGTACGGTTTGATATTGGTTGCACCAGATACGAGTCCGCGTAATACTGGGATTGCAGGTGAGGATGATGATTGGGACTTTGGCAGTGGTGCTGGCTTTTATGTTGATGCTACAGAGCAACCGTGGCGTAAAAACTACCAAATGTATAGTTATGTCGTTCAGGAATTACCTGCTTTAATTACTGCAAACTTCCCAACCCAACCGGATAAACAAGGTATTTTCGGTCATTCAATGGGCGGACATGGGGCGCTAGTTTGTGCCTTGAGAAACCCAGAACTCTACCAATCAGTATCAGCTTTTGCACCTATCACTGCACCTATGCGTTGTCCTTGGGGTCAAAAGGCTTTCAATGGTTATCTTGGCAGTAATCAAGAAAGTTGGCGTGATTATGATGCTAGTGAATTAGTCAAAAAATTAGGATATCACAGTTCTATCCTCATTGACCAAGGAACTGCTGATAAATTTTTAGCTGAACAACAATTAATGCCTGAAGTGTTTGAGCAAGCTTGTGCAGATGTTAATCAGCCGCTAAACTTGCGTTACCAAGAAGGCTATGACCACAGTTATTATTTCATCTCTACTTTTATTGAAGATCATATTCGTCACCATGCGTTAGCGTAGCTTACCGTAGGTATCGCTTTAACGTGTCGCGGAAGTCCCCACCAACTCTTGGAGACGCTACGCGAACAATGTACTCATAAGGTGGGAATGTATGACGAATCCCCAAAATTTTCTGGTAAGATATATTATTGTCTTGACCCTCCGGGTTCAAAATCGCTCTACTTGGGGAGACCCCAAGACCGCGTTTTTCACCATCAATGCCGCAAGCGAAAACCAAGCTAATAAGTATATGTTGCAAGAGAAAAATTTGGGTCTTGGGAACTAGGACTCCTGCCCTTGGAGGGAATGTCAGACCAAAAAAACTACAGGGTTTTAGAGGCTATTCCCGATGAATTGGGAAGCTCAGACTTCAGCCGTAGGCAAGTCTGAGTAGTTCACTTACCTGATGTTAGCCTTATCATAGCTGAGTGCATAGCAGTCAACCGCCGGACAATCTGCTCAATCTCCAAATCTAATATGCTGTAATCAATCACTGCTTGACGAATAGGTGTATGTCCTTGATTGACAGCTAGCTCTTCTATCCGGGCTGTACGCAGTGCTTGCAGATGCGGTTGGATTTTGTGCAGAGTTTCTTCTAAGTCAGGTAAGGGCAAAGGGGTAGTTTCCTGCTGTACTGAATCAGCCAATTGCTCTAACAGTAGCGAAACTTGGCGGACAAAGGTTTCTAATTCTGGGAGTGGCACAGTTGCTCGAAAATGTTCGAGATGCACTGCCAAAACTGTCACGGCGTTAGTAAAACGTCCCATGTACACCAGCAGCGTCATCACTGGTTCTACTAACTCTTTGTGCATTTGGGGTTCACGCAGCAATCCTTGGAAGGAAGCTTGAGCATTGCCAATGGCTAGTCCAGTTTGTCGCCGTTGACTAATAATGCTAGAGTCACCCTCTTTTGTCCCCTGGTAAACAGCCATCACATCGCTAAAGTATTTGTGACATTCTCGCAGGGCAGTGGCGAGTTGACTGGGTAAGCGATCGCGTTCCCAGTTTGGCCATATAAAGTAATGACTTGCAAAAGCCAGTCCCGCTCCAATTAATGTATTTAACACCCGAAAGCCAGCAAATTGCCAACCAATGGGATTACCAACATCAATAATAAGTAAAACAAATATTGACAAGAAAACCACCGAATACCCATAGTTGAAACCGATCAGGGAAATGCCAAAAAAGACTGTCAGTAAAATGATTATGTCTAATACAGCCTTGTTTGTGATAGTTGCAACTATGATAGCTGCTAACACAGCTCCTAAAATAGTCCCGCCAACACGCTGGAAAAATCGCTGGAAAGTTGCACCCAAGTTCGGTTTGAGAACTAGCATGATTGTTAGTGTTACCCAATACCCCATTGGTAGATTGGTAACGCTGTATAATATTACGCCTACAGCTAGACTGACACCAATACGGAGAGCATGGCGAAAGATTGCTGAGTCTAAGGTGAGATTTTCTTTGAGTAAACTTAAAAGCGATCGCTGTTCGCCTGCAACTAAAAGTAGTGTATCTACATCTCGGCGACTCATTTTGCTGCGATCTACCAGAGATTTAGCTGTTTGAGCCGTGTATTGCAATTGCTTGATCAGCTTTTCGATCATCAGCACCAAGTTAGTGAAAGCCACAAGAGTTGTGTAGTCTGTCTCACTCCCAGCAATTGCTTTTCTTTGCAGATTTTCTTGTTCCTTCAGTGCCTCATAGATGCGGTTGAGATTTCCTAGATCGATACTAGCAGGCTTGCGAGATATGACTTTCGCTATGGCTTGAAGAATAATTGATATTTCCACAAGTGCATCGTCTACTAATTGCTGGACTGCGTAATATTGCTGATGTTGAAAGTGAGTTTCTAGTAATTCTATTAAGGCAATAACTGAGCCAAGCAAGCGATCGCCATCCTGAATTAATACCAATAACTGCTCATCCATCCAACTCCTAGCCGGCTGTCCAATCCGTGTAGTACCTAAAGTAGTGCGTGCTGTCTCTAATGCCTTTCTAATTTCGAGAATATTTTCCGGTGTTGCGACTTTACCGACGAATTTTTGAATGTAGTTGGCGATTGCCTTTAAGCAGTCAGCCAAAGCTATCTGTACTGGATCATAAGGTCTAAAAGGCCACATTACCAACGAAAGTAACATCGCCCATCCACTTGCAATTAGACATAACAGCGATCGCATCAGTGCAACTTCCAAGTTTCCTGGCTGTGCGATCGTGGAAATAAATGATATCCCTACTACCAGACCAACATTTGCCCCAGCATTACCGTACAGCGATGCAAAACCTGAAGCAAGTCCCCAGAGAAATGCCAGCACCACAGTTAGCACTGGAATTTTAGCAACTAGAGTAGCCACAAATACTGAAATAGCGATTCCCAATGTAGCCCCCGTCATCGCCTTAGCTTTTATCTGGTAAGGGCCACCAACATTCGCTAAGTTGACAAAGTAAGCTATTAAACCGACAAATAATCCGCTTTCCCTTTGGTTGATAAGTTGCCCAATTAGCATGGGAACCCCCAATGCTAATGCCGCTCGTAAGCCGTTGGATACTGCTGGTTTTACTGGCTCTGACTGGATCAGAAATCTAAGGAAATTACTTTGATTCAACTGCATTGTTTTTGTTAATAAAACAAAATTTTTATCTGGATTTTCTTAATCTTCTTATATTTGAGGTTGAGCGGCTTATCATTAAATATGTGATTTAACCTGAGAGTTAAATTACGAATAGTGAAGAATTGCTACAAATATATATGCTGAAAAAGCCTCAGATTTATACAAATTTACTTTTAAACAGCTATACGCAGTAATATAAATCGTGTTTACGTGTAAGTTCTGATACCGTTGAGTGCCCTTTCTCACTTTTTAGACATCTTCTAAGATTAAAACAACAGGTTTTAAACATCATCTAAGCAAGGAGAATAAGATGACTAACACAGGTGTGAGTCAGAAGGCTCTTGTGATCATTGACCCCCTAACTGGTAGCACTAATCCAAACCCTTCTCAGATATTGGAAGTTACTGGTCGAGGAGAGGTCAATGTTGCCACTACTTTAACTAAGGTGCAATTGGGGATTCAAGTAGAGGGAAAAACCGCAACCGAAGTTCAAGAAGAAGTTGCTCGACGTTCAACAGCAGTAGTTGATGTGTTGCAAAACCTTGGGGCGCAAGAACTTCAAACTACATCTATTCAACTAAATCCCGTTTTTAGCTTTGCAGATGGGACTCAAACCCTAACTGGCTTTAGAGGGATCAACACACTTCAGTTTGAGTTACCAACCGATCGGGCTGGGGCAGCAATTGACACAGCTATCCAAGCAGGCGCAAATTTAATACAGAATATAAGCTTCACTGCCTCAGACGAAGCATTACAGCAGGCACGTCTGCAAGTTCTTAGCGAAGCTGTTGAAGATGCCCAAGCCCAAGCTCAGACTGTTTTAGTACCTTGCAGTTAACCCCCGGAGAGATTATTGACATTGATATTAACTCATCTAACAATCCCAGCCCATCTCCTTTGGTGTTTGCAGCAGCAGATAGGGTAGCAACAGCTGCTACAACTCCTATAATTGGTGGTCTTCAGTCGGTAGAAGCTAGTGTTTCTCTAGATATCGGTTATTCTCCAAATTCAGCACTCACTCTCCCTTCGGCTACTGATAATCTCATAGGTGGGAGTCAGCAGGCTCTTGTGATCATCAATTCCCTGACTGGTAGCACTAATCCAAAACCTTCTCAGATATTGGAAGTTACCGGTCGAGGAGAGGTCACTGTTGCCACTACTTTAACTGAGGTGCAATTAGGGATTCAAGTACAAGGAAAAACCGCAACCGAAGTTCAAGAAGAAGTTGCTCGACGTTCAACAGCAGTAGTTGATGTGCTGCAAAACCTTGGGGCGCAAGAACTTCAAACTACATCTATTCAACTAAATCCCGTCTTTAGCTTTGCCGATGGGACTCAAACCCTAACTGGCTTTGAAGGGTTGAACACACTTCAGTTTGAGTTACCAACAGATCAATCTGGAGCAGCAATTGACACAGCTATCCAAGCAGGCGCAAATGTAATACAGAATATAAGCTTTACTGCTTCAGACGAAGCATTGCAGCAGGCACGTCTGCAAGTTCTTAGCGAAGCTGTTAAAGATGCTCAAGCGCAAGCTCAGGCTGTTTTTAGTACCTTGAAGTTAACCCCCGGAGAGATTATTGACATTGATATTAACTCATCTGACAATTTCAGCCCGTCTCCTTTGGTGTTTAACGTAGATAGAGCTTTTGCAGCAGGTGCTACAACTCCTATAATTGGTGGTCTTCAGTCGGTAGAAGCTAGTGTTTCTCTAGACATTCTTTATTATCCAACAGCAATTACTCTTGATTCACCTGTAACAGTTTAGAAGAAAGCGTTTTTTGTCAATCAGCTAAAATACTCAAAAAAGATTCAAGAATTCCCGCCTATGTATGGCGGAGAGTGTCAAGAATCATTAATGTCAACTTAAGGTGCAATGGGCGGTTAAAAACGGCATCTACACAAACAAAATCCTCCTCCGTGGGTTAAAAAACCTTAATTTTCCTTTAGTTTGCGGAGGTGGATTTTGCCTATATAGCGGCGAATTCCATGAGACAGTTTTAAGTTGACACCTATGGTCAAGAATGACTCCATACCATCCTAGAAGCGATAAAATCAAAAATAAATTCATACTGTGTTTATGGCAACCCAACTCAGTGAAGGCAAATCCCAAACTGAACTGGTAATCTCTTGGGAAGCCTTGCCCAAGGATTTTCAACTAGAGGATGAACCAGTGGAGAATACAAGTCAGCCACTTTTGGCTGGTGCTTTGCGTGAAAGCCTAGAAATCAGTGGATTCATCCAACCCCAAATGTTGATAGCTTCCAACTTGGGTCTTTGTGCGACAGTCAACGGTCAATTTATTGCTAAAGCACCTGACTGGGTTTATGTGCCATCGGTGAATGAAGTTGTGGGTAATCGCAAAAGTTATACACCAAATTTAGAAGGAGATATTCCAGCGATCGCTATCGAATTTTTATCCGATACTGAAGGTGGAGAATATTCGGTAAAACGAGCTTATCCACCAGGAAAATGGTTTTTCTACGAGCAGATTTTGCAGATTCCCATCTACGTGGTTTTTGAACCTTATGGCGGTTTATTAGAATATTATCAACTGGAAAATAAACGCTATGAGTTAAAGCAACCTGACGAAAATGGTCGTCATTGGATTAATGTGATGGGCTTATTTTTAGGAACTTGGCAAGGAACAAAAGAAGGTCGCACTGGTTATTGGTTACGCTGGTGGGATCAAGCTGGTAATTTGTTACCGTGGGCTGTAGAACAGATTGAACAAGAACGCCAACGCGCCGAACAAGAATGCCAGCAAAAAGAACGGCTGATTGCTTATTTACAATCACAGGGTATTGACCCGAATAATTTGCCCCCGTTCGAGTAGACGATTGGTATTTTAAGACGCAATAAATCGCGTCTTTACATCAGTTTTTTGAGATGATCTGAACTGTTATTTGCAGAAGAAATAACTTATTTCAACCTTCAGTCATCTCCAAAAATTGCGCCTCGCTTAACTGCGTAATTCCTAATGAAACTGCTTTTTCTAACTTAGAGCCGGCATCTTCTCCTAACAGTAAATAATCGGTTTTTTTACTCACCGAATCAGTCACTTTTCCCCCAGATTTTTGAATCAAAGCCTTTGCTTCATCCCGCTTTAAAGTTGGCAATGTTCCCGTAATTACAAAAGTTTTACCTGCGAATTTTTGATTACCATCACCAACTATTTGCGTTTCCTCTGTGGCAGTTAATTGCAATCCTTCTGCTTGTAAGCGTTCTATCAACCTTTGGTTAGCATCAATCCGAAACCACTGGTAGACAGATTGGGCAATTTCAGCACCGATACCATAAATTCCTTCAATATCTGATTGCTTTGCTGCCGCTAACTGGTCTACAGTGAAATATTTTTGAGTCAACAATTGGGCATTTACACTGCCAACGTGACGGATGCCTAAACCATACAATACCCTTGACCAAGGTTGATTTTTTGATTGAGCGATCGCATCCACTAATTTCTCTGCTGACTTTTGCCCCATCCTTTCTAATGCAGATAATTTCTCTGTTGTCAACTCATATAAATCGGCAACGGAATGCACCAAACCTTTATCAACAAGTTGATATACCAGCTTTTCGCCCATGCCTTTGATATCCAAGGCATCACGACTTACCCAATGTTCAATGGAACCTTTAAGAATCGCCGCACAGGAAGCATTGACGCACCGAGTCACCGCCTCGCCTGATTCTCGCACCACCAATTGGCCGCAGACTGGGCAATGGGTGGGCATAACAAAAGGTTCGGTGTCAGGGGGACGGAGTTCTTTGATTACCCTCAGCACTTCTGGAATGATTTCTCCGGCTTTGCGAACGATGACAGTATCACCAATGCGGATATCTAATTGAGCAATGCGATCGCTATTATGTAAAGTCGCGCGGGAAACTGTTGTTCCCGCCAATTGCACTGGGCGCATCTCTGCTAATGGGGTTAACGCGCCTGTTCTCCCAACATTTACAGCAATATTTTCCACACGGGTAGGTGCTTCTTCGGCTGGGTACTTTAAAGCGATCGCCCAACGGGGAAATTTCTGCGTAAACCCTAGCTGTTCCTGAAGTTTAAAAGAACTCAGCTTCACCACTACCCCATCAGTCATATAGGGTAAATTCAGCCGTTCCGTGTCCCAATATTCATAATATTTTGCCACTTCTGCGATCGAAGCACAGCGTTTGTGGTTGGGGTTGACTCGAAAACCCATCTTTTCCAACAACTCCAACGCTTCCCATTGCGTATTAGCAATACTGGTGTCATCTCTACCAGGAATGTGCAGAGTGTAGCCAAAGAAATCTAACCGCCGTTTAGCGACAATGCGGGAGTCTAGTTGCCTGAGTGTACCAGCTGCGGCATTACGGGGATTAGCAAATAATTGTTCGCTGGCTTTTTGCCTTTCCTCGTTGATTTGTTTAAACACTTCCAACGGCAAAAACGCCTCACCTCGAACTTCTACCCTTTCGAGAATTTCTAACCCTTCAAAATTCAAACGTAAGGGAATTGAGCGAATTGTCCGCACATTTTGGGTGATATCTTCACCCGTCACCCCATCACCTCTAGTTGTGCCTCTAACTAGAATACCATCTTGGTAAGTAAGAGCCAAAGCAGAACCATCAATTTTCAGTTCACTGACATATTCCACTGCATCTATTTTTGGTACTTGTCGCCGCCAACGCTGATCCCATGCTTGCAACTCATCAATATTGAATGCATTTTCCAGACTGTACAAGGGGATATTGTGCCGCACCGAGTTAAACTGTGTTGCTGGCCTCTCACCCACGCGCTGAGTTGGACTATCGGGTGCTGTCAATTCTGGATATTGAGTTTCTAGTTGTTGCAATTCTCGATATAGCTGGTCATAGACTGCATCCTCCATGATTGGAGCATCTAGGACGTAATAAGCATAGCTTGCTTGTTGCAATAACTGGCGCAATTCTTCTGTGCGCTTTACTTCAGGCTTAATCTGTGTCATTGAATTATTATAAAATATCTAGGAATAAAATTTAAAGATGATCGTCCATCGGTAGACTTAACATTTTACGTACAGTGCTTCGTGACAAAAAATCATTGTTCGCTGTTAGACTTGTACAGTCCGTACGTAGTATTTTAACTTAGGTTTTTTAAACATCAAATAGGATTCTTATATCTTAAATAAGTTATATACTACTTTTTGAGGATAGCTGGAATTCCACTAACACCATATCTGCGGCAACAGTTCCATTAAAAGTAGCATAACTTTAAAGTGCGATCGCCACGAATCTATATAATCTTAAATTTTTTATCTCTTGGTTTCTCCAGCTACAATAATCGAATGTTCTTCACCTAAAGGTTATTGGCATAGATAATTGATATTTAAAAACACGATAAATCTTGTATCTAGATCAAGGCTTTGATCTTAATTATAACTTTTGATAGAAGAATAATCTTTTACAGCAAAACTAATGACAGATATATGATTGTTTAAAATATGCAATAATGAAAAATGCTTACGATTTTATTTCATTAAAAAAGGTTCCTTATAAAAATATGATGTTATGAATAGCTTTCATCACTTTCGGAAAGCCATTGCCATCCTGGTAATTGTCTTCATGATGATTGGATGGCTATTAACTACTGAAATGTCGGTGCAAGCTCAATCAAGACCAACTGCTCATATTACAGTAGATGGTCGTCAGTTATTTGAACTTTCAGAAGCAGGACAATTTAGCGCAGAAAATCGTGCTGGTGATGCCAACTTAATTTTAAGAGAAGCAGTCCGTTCTCCAGGTGGTGTGAAGGTAGAGATTGTAGAAACTAATCAATTACCTGTAATTCTGGTAAATAATCGTCACCTATTAACGGTGACTCAACAAGATACTTTTACTGGGAGAACAAAACAGGAACAAGCAGAAATTTGGGCGCAACGAATTAGGGAAGCAGTTAAACAAGGTCAAGAAGAACGCAGATTAGATTATTTTTGGCGGGCAATATTAGTAGTAGCTTTATCTGTATTAGGCGCGATCGCACTCCATTTCCTTTTGGGTTGGGTTGGGCGCTATTGGTTACGGCGACTGGTTCCTAGAGAAGCTAATCACCCGGAAACGGGAGCGCAACCCAAAGGAATCGAGCTATTTTTACAATTGACGCTGGTTGTAGTGCGATCGCTACTGTGGATAGGAATAGCTATCTACATTACCGACTTATTCCCCTTAACGCGAGAATGGAGCAGAAGCATTGCCAATATTCTCTGGATGAGCTTAACTTCTCCAGTGATTACTATTGGTGAAAGTTCTTATTCAGTCATCAATATAATTATCTTCATCAGCTTACTTTTTGGAGTATTAGCGATTGCTGGAACTTTAACTAATCTGCTGCGATCGCGCGTATTACGCATGACAAATGTTAGCCGTGGTGTACAAGAATCAATTGCCATTGCTATCTATTACAGTCTAATTTTTATCGGAACAGTTTTATTACTACAAATTTGGGGTTTAGACATCAGTTCTTTAGCAATAGTAGCCAGTGTATTTGGTGTAGCGATCGGCTTTGGCTTGCAGGGAGTTGCTAAAGAATTGGTAAGCGGTTTTGTAATTACTTTTGAACGCGCTATTGAAATTGGCGACTTTGTACAAGTTGGCGAGTTTATGGGAACAGTAGAGCGTTTAAATGCTCGCAGCACCTACCTCCGCACCTTAGATGATATAGTAGTGATTGTGCCAAATTCCCGTTTTTTAGATACAGAAGTAGTCAATTGGAACCATCAGACTTCAGCATGTCGTCTAGTATTACCAATACGAGTTGCTTATGGTGTGAGTATCAATACTATACGCTCTGCATTATTAGAAGTGGCGCTGAAAAATACTGATATTTTAAAAAAACCACATCCTACTGTTTGGTTTCAAGGATATGGTGAAGATTTTTTAAATTTTCAGTTATTAGTTTGGATTTCTAAACCCCGCAAGCAGTTTCAAATTAAGAGCGACTTATATTTTCAGATTGATGAAATTCTCAGACAAAAAAACATCAATATTCCCTTCCCCCAACGCTCTCTACATTTGCGTACTGGTAGCTTACCCTTAGAACTTTCACCACAATTAGAAAATTCATTATCACAACTTTCTGAAGGTTTAATTAATTTGTTAAAAAGCCAGTTACACAAAGACAGTGCAAATGATGCTAATAATTCATCTGCAAAAACTCAAAGTGAAAAATCCGATTCACAGTAAATTTATGGTTATTGGGGAAGAGTAGCCATTGGCTGGTTTTCTCTCCCCTTTTATTTTTTGGAAGTCCAGAGAAATTGCCTTGAGAGGGGCAGAAGGTTTTTTGACACTCTCAGCCCCTTTAGGGTCTGAGATTCTACAGACAGAGTAAACTTAGGTAGTGTCCAAAGCCTAACTCTCGTTGCGGTCGTCAAACACCGCCTACCCAGTAAGCCTAAGTCTAAGCTTAGATTGCTGGCTACTTTTCGCATTATATTCGCGCTACCGTTCAAGTCCGCGTTCACAATTGAACCATTCGCGCTCCTATACAGCCCTCTTTTAACTCGCTTTCCAGATGCTTTCCACCCTTCTGGCTTTTGACCATAAACAGGTAGGGAGTCTCCATCTAAAAAGCTCGACTTGCTCGTGTAGGATTCCTCTGTTTCAATAAATCTAATGCTGTGCAAATCACACAGTTGTTCCAATCGTTTTTTTAGCTTACCCAAAGGCATTTGAACAAACTTTTGATTATTAACTCTACCCATGTTGGCAGAGTATTTAAAGCCTTCGTTCCACCCAATTACTAGAGTGCCAATGCCATGTCTAAGGCAGTGGTTAATAATTAATTTTGCTGCTTTGTTGATACCATCCCGCATTTGGTGATTGCGTTTACGGGTTACACGGTCTAACCAGTTGTCCCAATAGGCTTCTGGCTTGTTCTCTTTACGTGTTGATACCTTTTTATTCCATAGTTGATTCATCGCTTTCATTGCACGAGCATCAATCAACAAGGAATTACCCAATGTATCAACACAAGCAGCTAAATTGTCAGCAGTTCCAAGGTCTATAGACAACGCCTGATTGATGTCTAGTTCGTGTTTTTGCAAGGCTTGTTCATAGGACATTTCCAGGTAAAAAGCACCATTCTTGGGTAGAATCGTAAACTCTTTTACCTTTGAGTAGTCAATGTTTGATGGCATTGGGAGAAAAAACTCAGACACTCCAAACCATCTTCTAACTGTTAGCCCTAAAGAAAATCTAATCTGCCCATTAACAATCAGTGGTCTTTGACCTCCTGAATTGGGGTAAGCAACTTTGAACAACTTTGACCCTTTTAGGTAGCTAGGCGGTTTTGGTTTGAAAGGTAATTCACCTTTTAAGTATAAGTTTCTCAATTCTTTGAAAGACTTAAATGCCTCGGTGGTTAAAACTACCCGTGCCGCTTCCCTAGTAAACTCAACGAGGTTGTCACCAACCCCGTTGGTCTTCAAAACCGTGCTTAATAGTTTCCCATTACACGGCTCCTCAATGATTCGGCACATTGTCATGTGTACTTCACAACTGAACCATCCTCAGTTGTCTTTTCATCGTGGCAGTGTCTGTGTAATATCTGGAGATTTTTATATTCGTCTTTGCCTCCCAAACTTTTGGGGGTTATGTGGTCAATCTCAAGTACATCTTCCTCTCGGAAGTACATTCCGCAGTGGGTACATTTCCCTTTTTGTGACTTTAGGAGCGTTGCCATTCTTAAGGTCGTTTCGGGATGTTTTCCCATTCTTGAACTCCAGTAAATTAGGTTTCCATCGTAGGGACTGGAATCGCCTTTAACTTTCACATGACGGATAATCTTTGTTTCCGTGTGTGACCGTAACCGCATCGGGTTTTTACCCTTCTGCCTGGTTGCGAATACCCAATTATCACCGCCTATAGTTTGCCAATATTTCTTTGACACCCATCCCCCGGACTTCTGGGGGTGGCGGTGTTGCGCCCAAGCCTTTAGCTTTGGATACATGAGATTATCTAAGTCAGAAAAGATAACCTTACTTACAACTGTTGAGTAGTAGTTAGACCATCCTGTTATTACCGAATTTAATCGGTTGATAAGAGGCAGGGGGAACCAGCTTAGGCTGCCAGTTGTTCCTCCTTTTCATCCCGCTTTACGGATTGATGGCTAGTCGCTACCGTAGGGATGATGCTGTTACCGTTGCACCTATGGAGAGGGACTTTTCATAGGAATAACCATGAGGGTGATTCAGTTATCATCTGAGAGAGATTAAAGTGCGGACTCCACCCATTAAGGGTTATCTCTCAAATGTCACTCATCCCTGAACATTTCTATTCATTTCGAGTGAACGAATCGCACCTCAGGTCTGAAGACGCTGAGTTTCCCGCATCCCGCGAACTCCTATGATACAGGAACAATTAAGATTTCGGAACCACGTTATCAAAGAAGACGCTCACCCTTGTTCTTGACGCGGTGAAACTTTTGGTGTACTCCGATACCTTTAAGTAAATAAAATACGCACAACAGCGACCACAGGAGAAGGGTGACGCACAGAGTTTGCTGTTTGCATAACACGGACAAGCGAATTCAAACGCGCTCGGCAAAAAAGTTGAAGAAGAATTCAGAAGTCAGAATTCAGGAGTCAGAATCAAGACGCTCGCGGACTCGCTAACGCTTCTCTACGAGACGCTACGCGAACGCTATCAGTCGGGGATTCAGACCGCGCAGGAATTGTTCGCGCTTGCGTCTCGTAGAGAAGACCACCAAATTTTCAATTTGGTGGGGGTGCAAAAACTCCGATTATTCAGACGCGACGCTCGAATACTCGCTAACGCTACGCTATCGAGTACTTGCTCTAAGCGAAGCATCCCGAAGGGTATACGCTGCGCTATCCGCCAGTCATACAGAATTAATTCTGAATTCTGACTCCTGACTCCTGAATTCTGTTTGATAAATTCTTAGAATCCTTATGCTTTCTCAAAATTCATTATTGAAAGCGGGGTTCTAGAGCGACATTCGTGCTAGATCAACGCAAAGCAACAATGGCATCTAATTAATACTAGATTTTCTAAAATTTGCCGCCTCTTAATTGTATTATAAACCTACTTTCTTCACCCCCATAACCCAGTTTATGTTGGGAGAATGGCTATTTATATCGTTCTGATTAAACTCATAATTTAAGCTTAATTGCAATCAATTTAAAATTAATAATTTTAAAACATCCTCTTAACCTAAATTTGTACTAATTTTAACTCAACCTTTGCTTACGCTGTATGCCTTAGTAAGAAGATTGTGTAGTAACTATGGTAAAATACTGTATTTCCATCGGGTTTTAGATGTATTTTTACCATTAACCCAGAGCTAGAAGTCAAATTGGAGGTTCTTACGAGTTGCTGTTTACTGCATTAAGGAGCGGAGATTCATGAAACTGCAACTGATCCAATTACATCTACTCTGAGCAAAATTAACTGGAGCGTAGACACGTAAGACACACAGGTGCTGCTTGCATAACGTAAAACTAAGTGTCTACGCCGACAGCATGACATTGGCATATTTTCTGTGGAGTTTTCTTAACTTACTTGAGGAGTACAAATGCTTGAGGCTATCGCTGTTGCTTGGTTATTACTGTTTTTTGGCGATTTTCTATCTACATTTTTTTACCACGTACCCGAGCACGTTTTTGGTAGCCTTCATTTAAAAACGCACCACTCCTGGAAGAAAGACTTCCGCCACTACGCTATTTTGACTTTTAATCCCCAGGTTCTTTTAGATGGTATCTTGGGAGCTTTGCCTTATATAGTCATAGCAGTAGTTTTGTGGCCTTTCTCTCCCATTGGTGTAATCTCTGGATTACTGCTTGGTCAGTTTCATGTATGGTGGAGACACATAAGTGTACTAGGTTGGCAAACTCCAAAGCCTGTAAATATTTTATGCAAAATTCTATTTATTACTACTCCTGAGAGACACTGGTTACATCATCACAAAACTAATTTAGGTTTCGGTGATATTTTCAGCTTCTTTGAACAACCTGCACAAATGTGGTTACGCTGGCTTCGGTTACTCAGACTTCGTTTTCGCTACTCTCGGATATAACTGATGCTACCGCTTACCTAAATACTTTTTAAAATTACCAAAAGAAGCTGCGATCGCAGCTTCTTTTTGTAACCTAAAGCAGATGATTTCACTTTTCCTTTCCCCTTTCCCCAAAATTCCAGAAGTCTTGGGATGCCTCTGCTACTGAGTTTATAGCAGTTACCGCATGGGTTAAGATGTAGCAGCAACAGGCGTGAGGTACAGATAATCGTAGTCAACATGGCTGTGCCCCTACCCGTGTACTTCATTTACCTGAAATACGCTGTACAGAAAGAAATAATTAACCACAAATATAAACGTAGGGCACATCACTTCACTACCTGTGCGCCTCTAACTATTCACCTCATTCAAATGAGAATAGCTATAAAGGTATTTTTTCCTACTGTTCAACTTTGCTGTTATATCGCAAATGTTTCTGGGAAGACTAGTCTTAATTAGTAAATTATTATATTCCCTAGATTTATTATGACAATCCTTCTCTTTTCTGGAGATGCAGGGCATAGCTTGCTTAGACGATCGCAGGTACAAAGTGAGAAAATGTCCATCTTGGCAAACTTAGCGGCAGAGGTAGCAGATAAAATTAGTTACCCTGTTAGCTTGAATGTGGTCAATTTGCAACTCGCTCTAGATGAGGTGTTTGATGTCCGCAGTTAGCCTCAGAAAGATTCTCAACAAAAAAGAGTTACCATCTCTCGTTCATAACTTAGTCTACCAGTTCAACATCGCAATTGATGTTGAACTGGTAGACGGCACAAAACTGATTAGCATTGGCAAACAAACTACGGAAAACCGATATCCCATCGAGGTGTCAGGAGAAATCATCGGTTGGGTTGTTGGAGAAGAACAAGCAACTCTACTTGCGACTTTGCTCTCGTTTTTGGCAAAGCAGGAAGCTGAGAAGAAAGAACTTGCTAAAGAATTGCTGGAGCGATACCAGGAAATTGACTTGTTTGATGATATTTCAACTCAACTCACAACAAGTTTAGATACGCGACAGATTGGCCAACTTGTGCTTCAGGAATTGAGCCAATTAATTGAATCATCTGCGGGAATGATTTTGCTTTTGAGTCCAGATGCAACCGCATTTGAAACCATTGCCCAATTTGGAGTGTTTTTTGACCACAGTCAGCCGGAACCGGGTAAGGGAATTATTGGCAACATTGTGCAATCCAATCGGGCAGAACTGGTCAATGATGTGCAAGCCGATCCTCGATTAGAGATGCAGAAAAACGTTAATGCAATGATTTGTGTACCGTTGCGAGCTAAAGAGCGGGTACTAGGAGCGATCGCTATTGGAACGCCCAAAACTGACTCATACAAGGCTGAACACCTGAAACTTGTGAGTATCTTTGCCTCCCAAACAGCGATCGCTATTGACAAAGCTGTGCTTTACGAGCAAAGCACTCAAGCAGCTGTCCAAGCACAAGCCCAGACACAGAAGCTTCAGCAAACTCTTCATGAGTTGCAATTGGCCCAAACTCAGTTAATCCAAAGCGAAAAAATGTCCAGTTTAGGGCAACTCATTGCTGGAGTTGCCCACGAAATCAACAACCCGGTTAACTTTATTTGCGGCAATTTAAGGTATGTTGCCGAATACGCCCACGACTTATTGCACCTGTTGGAAAAGTATCAAACATTTCTACCTGTTGCTCCTCCAGAACTCGAATCAGAGTTAGACAATATAGACCTGGAATTTATCATGCAGGATCTTCCCAAACTGCTAGATTCAATGAAATTAGGCACAAGTCGCATCGTCGAAATTGTCCAATCCCTGAAAAACTTTTCCCGCCATGACGAAGCCGACATAAAAGCCGTCAACATCCACGATGGCATTGATGGAACCCTAATGATTCTTCATCATCGTCTGAAAGCAGATGTTCATCGTCCGGCAATTGAAATTGTTAAAGATTATGCAAAACTTCCTCTGATTGAATGTTATCCCGGACAGTTGAATCAGGTATTTATGAACATCCTGGCAAATGCCATTGATGCGCTCGAAGAGTCATTAGTCATTAGTCATTCGTCATTGGCATCCAACGAATCACAAATCATACTTCCGACCATCACTATTTGTACCAAAATACTCGATCGCCAGTGGGTTGTGATTCGCATTGCTGACAACGGCCCAGGCATGAAGGAAGAGGTTATCCGCCGCATTTACGATCCCTTCTTTACCACGAAAGATGTTGGTAAGGGAACAGGCTTAGGCATGGCAATCAGCTACCAAATTGTTGTAGACAAACATGGGGGAATGCTTAAGTGTCGGTCGCAACCGGGTGAAGGCACAGAGTTCTGGATTCAGATTCCGTTAAATTGTGCATTGGTAAACGCTACTGAAAAAGAGAATTGCACCTCTGCCTCGCCAACTCCCACAACCAAATTAGCCCTTACTTTCGATAGCGACGGCTTCATTCCCTCAACAACTCCAATGCTCAAACCGGCGGATTTGCTAATCCGCCATACTCAACTGATCCAGCGAATGTCACAGCAGAATCCAGATTTGGAAGGTGCATCACCGGAGCAAATTTATCAAATGTTCCAACGTCATCCAATTTCGTTAAAACTGTACGCCACTTTGTTGTCTTGGTTCTGTTGTTCTAACCTACCCAAATAAGCCATTAAAAAAAATCTTAACCATGTTTAAGCAATTTGATGAATACAACAGCCAGCTATTTGAAAAATGTCCGATTGGGCTATTACTATGCCGAACAGATGGGACGCTAATTAACATCAACCCCGCTTATGCTGCCATTTTGGGGCGCACTGTTCCAGAAACCCTAAATCTGTGCGATCGCCAGATTACTCCTGAAAACTATACCGCCTCTGACCGAGCTAGCCTAGAAAATCTAGAAAAAACTGGTCGCTACGGCCCTTATGAGAAAGAGTTAATCCACAAAGACGGGCATCTGGTTTCGGTCAGGATTTCTGGATTGATGATTGACAAAGATGGAGAGCAAGTAATTTGGTGTAGCGTGGAGGACATCAGTGACCTTCGACGCGCCCAGCAGGAACGTCAACGTACTGAACAAATCTTGAAACAGAGTGAAGCCCGATACCGCTCTTTGGTAATTAGCACTACACAAATTGTTTGGGTAAGCACACCAGAAGGAATTTGCTTTGAACTGGCAAGCTGGATAGCTTATACAGGTCAAAGTATAGCTGAAGCGGAAAATGGGGGCTGGATTGATGCCGTTCATCCCGAAGATCGCGATCGCACATTTCAAGTCTGGAGTGCCGCCGTGGCTAACCGCAGCCTCTATCAAACTGAGTACCGAATTCGTGGCAAAGACGGCAGCTACCGCCACTTTTCAGTCTGTGGCGCTCCCGTATTAGAAGAAGATGGTAGCGTTCGAGAGTGGGTTGGCACTTGCACAGATATTCACGATCGCAAGCTAGGAGAACAAACTCTGCAACGGAGCGAACAACGGTTTCGCTCTCTGGTAACTGCCAGCTCACAAATTGTCTGGGTAGCTACGCCAGAAGGAATGGCGGTGAGCAGTGAAATGCCTACCTGGTTAGCGTACACAGGTCAGAGTGCAGATGAAATCGAGGGTTTGGGCTGGCTCGATCCGATTCACCCCGATGACCGTAACCGCACAGCCCAAGCCTGGAGTAATGCTATGGCGAATCAAAGTCTTTTTCAAACTGAATACCGATTTCGGAGCAAAGACGGCAACTACCGCCATTTTTCTGTCTGTGGTGCCCCCGTTTTAAAAGAAGATGGTAGCATTCGAGAATGGATTGGCACCTCTACCGATGTTCACGATCGCAAACAGGCAGAAGCTGAAAATGAGCGTTTAATGGATATGTTGAATCATTCCAGCGATGCCATCATCGTCCGCGACATGAGCGACAAAATCTCTCATTGGAATCAGGGGGCTGAAAGTCTGTACGGTTGGACGCGGGACGAAGTGAAAGGTCAATGCATTCAAGCATTTATCAAAAAAACCTTTCTCAAGCCAAAAGAAGAAATCATCGCAGAGTTATTAGAGCAAGGTAATTGGGAAGGAGAAGTACAACACCTCACCCATCATGGAAAACTGATTACTGTGCAGAGCCGATGGACATTGCAACGAGACATCGACCATCAGCCCTGCGCGGTGCTAGAAATCAATACCGACATCACTGCCCGCAAACAAGCAGAAATCGCTCTGCGGCAACTGAATCAAGAACTAGAAGCCAGAGTTGTAGAGCGGACATCTGCCCTGCAAAATACCCTAGCAGAAGCGCAGGGATTAAATGCCATTTTAGATAACTTAGCAGATGGTTTGTTAGTGGCAGACATTGCAGGACAAATCACCCACTTCAATCCTGCCTTTTTAGCTATGTATGGATTAACAGCTACCGCCCTTAAAGGTCACTACCAAGAACTGCCGATATCTGGTTTAGTAGAACTAGTTGCCCAAACTCAGTCCCATCCCACAGAGGTTTTCTCTGCCGAAGTTGCACTGACAAAGGAACGCATTGGTCAGGCAGTTGCAACCGCCATTTTCAAAAAGACCCCAGATGATGAACCCGCAGCTTGTTTTGGTTCGGCGCTACTGATTCGGGATGTGACGGCAGAAAAGGAGATTGACAAAATGAAGACCGACTTCATCTCAACAGTTTCCCATGAGTTGCGGACACCACTCACTTCTGTTCTTGGTTTTGCTTCCATCATTCAAGAAAAGCTGGAAACCGACGTGTTCCCAATACTTCCTACTGAAGACCGCAAGCTGCAAAAAATTATCAAGCGGGTGGGTGACAATCTCAACATTATTGTATCTGAAGCAGAACGTCTCACCTCTTTGATTAACGATGTCCTAGACATCGCCAAGATGGAAGCAGGTAAAGTGGAATGGCAGATGCAGCCCATTGATCCTGGCGAATTGCTTGATTGGGCAACCAATTCTACAGCCGCGTTGTTTGAAACCAATGGCTTACAGCTGGTGTGCGAAATTGAACCTGGAGTGTCTCAGATAGTAGGCGATCGCAACCGTCTATTGCAAGTTTTAATCAACCTGATTTCCAATGCCGTTAAATTTACTGAATCTGGTTGTGTCACCTGCCGCGTTAAACAAGGAAACGACGGTGTTTGCATCAGCGTCATTGACACAGGTATTGGTATTGCCCTTGAAGACCAACCGAAAGTATTCGAGAAATTCCGCCAAGTTGGCGACACCCTTACCGATAAACCCAAAGGCACAGGGTTAGGACTGCCCATCTGTAAACAAATCGTCGATCATCACGGCGGTAAAATCTGGGTTGAGAGTGAGCCAGGTAACGGCAGCGTATTCTCATTCATCATTCCCACCTACGCCAGCGATCAAAAAACCACTCCTAACCTGAATCTGGATACCCTAGTCAAACAACTCAAAGAACACGTCATCACCACCAACCCTGTGCTGAACCAAAGCCGTAAAACCATCTTGGTTGTAGATGATGATGCCAACATTCGAGAACTGCTTCGTCAACAACTGGAAAATGAAGGCTACAACGTGCGGGAAGGGAAAGATGGCGTGGATGCAATTCATCAAATCAAAACAGCCCGCCCCGATCTAATTCTCTTGGATGTGATGATGCCTCAAATCAACGGCTTCGATGTGGCAGCCGTTCTCAAAAATGATCCCCAAACCGCAGACATTCCGATCATTATTTTGTCAATTATTGAAAACAAAGAACGGGGCTATCACATTGGCATTGATCGCTATCTCACTAAGCCCATCAACACAGAGAAACTCCTCAACGAAATTGGCTCACTGCTTTACCAGGGAACTTCTAGTAAAAAGGTATTGGTTGTAGATAAAAATGCATCAGCTTTAAAAACCCTATCAGATGTACTGCAAACTCAGGGATACAGCGTGATTGAAGCCTCCAACCCCCAAGAATGCATTTATAAAGCCCTATCAGCCAAACCTGACATGATCATCATCGATTCTATCTTCTCTCAAGAAGCCGATTTGGTGAAAACCCTACGGTTTGAGAAGGAGTTGGAAAATGTATTTTTTATTATGCTGTCAGAACAGTAATTGCTGGGACTGGTGGGGACTGGCAAGGAGTTATTCTAATAGATATCTTGCAAAAGTCCCTAACATTCCACACCCCAGTTGCTCCACTTAAGGACTTTCAGTAAAAAAAATCCCCAATCTCCAATCCCTATGACCCAGAAAATTCTGATTGTTGACGATGAACCCAATATCTTAACTTTAATGGAACAAGCCCTAGAATCATTAGAAGACGAGGGTGTTGAACTTATAACTGCTAGAAATGGAGAAGAAGCTCTCGAAATTATTAAAACTGAAAAACCAAACCTGGTTTTTCTCGATGTGATGATGCCTAAAATGAATGGTCTGCAAGTCTGTCACATTGTTAAACACGACCTGCAAATGGCTGATGTTTATATTGTCATTTTGACAGCTAAAGGACAGGAATTTGATAAACAAAAAGGAATTGAGGTTGGTGCAGATTTATATCTAACTAAACCATTTCGCCCCAAAGAAGTACTTGAAAAATCAATACAGGTGTTGGGTTTTTGAGGAAATTAAACCTCGTCTACGTTGAAACCTGTAGTTTTTCCTCGTCAGGGTCAAGATGATTTTTCACCCACAAGCGATCACCAATTGCAAAGGGGTTGGAATTAATATCTTGTTCAAATAAATGAACCTGTTCAATCAGTTCTGTAAAAGATTGATAGTATGTATGATAAGTAACATCTTCACGTAACCACTGCATCTGAGTAAAGCCGCAGGAATTGCCCCAGTATTAGCAAGGTGGCAGAAATTTCGATTGAATCCGGTTCCCAGTCAAAAGGAATTAGATGCGATCGCAAAACTAATAAGCTTGGACGCAGACAACATAGTTCAAATGCTGCCGCCAAAAGGCGAAAAAATGAAGCTAGAGCCAATTCGTTTATGTGCAGCTTGTTATACTGAGAAATCATATAGGACTCGTATTTGATTTTTGAAAAAACTCAGTACACTTTTATTCCTTCTTCCCTGTTCCCTGTTCCCTCCCTACGCAAATAATTTCAGGAATCAAAGCGTCACAAAACTTTTTTGTAAGAGGTCTATTACCGCTATTTTATAAAAAATAACCCTCAGTAGTAAGCTGAGGGCTTTTTTTGTTTGGCAAAATGGCATATCTGTAAATTAGAGGGTTGCTATGGTATTGGCGTAGGATACATTCCATGCGAAAGTACTGACTTGCATTACCCCTGGTAGTTTGCCAGGGGTTTTTATTTTAACTGAGAGCGATCGCTCTTAAATATTCTGCTGAAAAGTTTATTTTTAACGATTTTGATACACATTATTCTATAATTACCTGCTTTTCGGAATTAATCAGACATAGCGATTTTAATTCAACCAGGGAACTGACAATAAATATAAGCTTATATATAAGTGGAAAAATTAAGTACAACGAATTAACGATGACAGACGCTAAAAACGTAATCGATGGAAACCTAGAGGTTTGCTGTACTTCTCCCGTGACTGGGTTTTACCGCGACGGTTTTTGTCGCACGGGTGGTCAAGATTTCGGATCGCACGTTGTATGTGCCCAAGTGACATCAGAATTCTTGGAGTTCACCAAATCGCAAGGGAACGATCTTGGCACAGCTGTTCCTGCTTTTAATTTTCCTGGATTGAAGCCTGGCGATCGCTGGTGTTTGTGTGCTTCTCGCTGGCAAGAAGCTCTCGAAGCTGGCGTTGCTCCACCCGTAATACTTTCAGCAACTCATGCTAGGGCTTTGGAAGTGGTTTCTCTAGATGATTTGAAAAAACATGCTCTAACTTGATCTTGATTGGGCATTGCTTATTCTCGTCCCCAGTCCCCAATCAACTCACTGGAGCTTCCAAAGGCAGTTCTAATATATTGGCAACCGCAGCAATCAATTTATTGGGGTCAATTGGCTTAGATAAATGCTGCTGAAACCCTGCTGAAAGTGCTTCCAAGCGGTCTTCCTCTCGCGTGTATGCTGTTAAAGCGATCGCGGGGATGCGTCCGCCTTTTTCTGGTTCTAAAGAGCGCAGTTTCCGAATCAGCATATAACCATCTTGTCCTGACATCCCGATATCGCTAATCAGAATATCTGGTTTTGCTTGTTCAAGTACTGCTAGCGCTTCATCAACTGATGCTACCGCAGTGGCAAAAGCCCCATACTCCTCAAACATAAAACTGAGAAAGTTACGGGTATCCGCCTCATCATCTACAACTAACACTCTTAATCCAGCAAGGGGCGTAGATGCTACAGGGGAGGAACTTTTTCCTGTTGCTTCTCTATTCCCCCTATTGTCTTGTAGCAGTGGTAGTCTCACAGTAAAAGTTGCTCCTTGTCCAGTGCCTGAACTTTGGGCAAAGATTGTACCTTTGTGCAGTTCCACTAAATGACGAACGATCGCTAATCCTAGTCCTAATCCGTTGTGCGATCGCGTTGTGGTACTGTCTGCTTGCCGAAAACGCTCAAATACTTTGGGTAAAAACTCGGAACTAATACCAATGCCTGTATCGATAACTTCAATTTGGGCGTACTGAGATTTTAAATTTTGAATTTGGGATTGTACATTACTGCTTTCATCAGTGTTTGAAGAGGCTAAATTTTTACCATCAGATCCCAATCCCAAACCGTTTGACTGAGGGCTGACGCTGAAGTCTGAAATCGAAAATCCACAATGCTTTGATAGCCTAACCTCTACCCTACCACCTTTAGGAGTAAACTTAATGGCGTTAGTTAGTAGGTTCCAGACAACTTGCTGTAAACGGGCTGGATCGCCATATACTGATCCTAGCGAAGTATCCAGGACAGTATTTAACTTAATATCTTTCGGTTCTGCGAGGGGACGAACTGCCTCTAAGGCTGCCTCCGTTACCGTGAGCAGATTCACCGCAGATACATTTAACCGCAACTGACCACGGATAATCCGGGATACATCCAAGATATCCTCAATTAGTTGCATCTGAGACATCGCGTTGCGTTCGATCGCTTCCAAGGCGCGAGAAGTGGCTTTTTCGTCAAGTTTCTTGGCGCGGAGGATTTTTGACCAGCCCAGCATTGAGGTGAGAGGTGTGCGGAGTTCGTGGGAAAGAACAGCAAGAAACTCATCTTTCATCCGATTTGCTGCTTCTGCTTCCTGTCTTGCCGTCTGTTCTCGAATCACTTGAGCGCGGACTTCTTCTGCTTGTTTGCGTTCGGTAATATCCTCAAGAGTGCCTACATATCCCAGTAATTCCCCTTGACCGGAAAGCATCGGTGATGAGCGAACTTGAACCCAATGGACGCTACCGTGAGCAGTTTGAAAGCGAAATTCTTCCGAGTAGTCCCGACCTTCACAAATGTAAGCAGACCAACTAGCGATCGCTCGTTCTCTGTCTTCTGGATGAACAGATTCTAGCCATCTTTTTTCTAAACTTTCTGCCGCTTTTAAACCACAAATTGCCTGATAGCGAGGATTTGTATATCTACATCCTCCTTCAGTATCAATTTCAAAAATGCCAACGGGTGAGCAAGTACTTAGCGATCGCAATCGTTCTTCACTTTGCCTGAGTTCTGTATTTACAGCTACTAACTGCGCTGCTTGTTGCTTGACGGCTTCTGTTTTCTTAAAAAGTTCTACGAATACTGTGACTTTAGAAGTCAAAATATTGGGGTCTAGTGGTTTGAGTAAATAATCTACTGCACCCAAGGCATAGCCTTTAAATAGCATTTGGTCGCTGCTGCTAAAGGCGGTGAGAAAGATAATTGGAGTGTGACGCGATCGCCCCCGATTGCGAATTAAGGTAGCAGTTTCAAAGCCATCCATCCCAGGCATTTGCACATCAAGCAAAATAACTGCAAAGTCTTGATGCAGCAGACACCGCAAAGCTTCTTCCCCAGAAGTAGCTCTCACTAGATTCTCCCCTAGTTTTTCTAGGATTGCCTCTAGTGCCAGCAAATTTTCTAGTTTATCATCCACTAGGAGGATGTTTACTTTGGGTTCCATCTGCATCGGTTTCTTTCTATGATGAATAACAAAGCTTGACCATCTGGGAAGCAATGTTTGAGAGTGTCAAAATCCAGTCTACTGTAACAGCAGAAATTGCGGCCTTTGGCATAACGTCGCTCTCAGCTGTGGCAGGTTCTTGTACAATAGTAGTTCCTCCCCGCGCTTTTATTTTCTTGAGACCTTGCATACCATCTTGGTTTGCTCCTGTCAATATTACACCAATAACTTGCTCTGTGTAGACATCGGCTGCCGACTCAAACAGCACATCAATAGATGGTCTGGCATAAGAAACAGGTTCATCAGTTGAGAGGGCAAAATGACCTGGTTCAACTAGTAAGTGATAATCTGCTGGGGCTATGTAGATATATCCTGATAGTATTTCGTCCTTGTCTTCCACTTCTCGAATTTTCAACAAAGTGGATTGTTGTAATAAATCCTGGAGTGTGTTAGTTGACTCTTTATGACGGTGTTGGACGATCGCGATCGGCACAGGGAAATCTACTGGTAAATTCCCTAGGACAATTTTTAATGCTGATAATCCGCCTAAAGAAGTACCAATTACCACAATTTTAAACGACACTTATTTCGCCCTCACACCTATGAATGGGGGTTATATAAATAGCAAAGGGAATTTCATACTGAATCAGTCAGTATTTTCTTGCTTCTTTGCTCTTACCAGTAACCCATGTTTAGGTGCAAAAATCATTGCTATAACAAACAACAAGGTTTGTAACACTACTATACAACCCCCAGTTGCACCATCGATATGATAGCTGATGTAAGTGCCCATAACACTAGAAAATACTCCAGATGCCATTGAAATTAGTATCATCTGGTCAAAACGGTCTGTTAATAAATAAGCCGTTGCTCCCGGAGTTACTAACATAGCTACAACCAGAATAATTCCCACTGTCTGGAGTCCGGCGACAGCAGTTAACGAGAGTAATGATAGTAAAATATAGTGCAGCGCTCCTGTGTTCAAGCCAATGGAACGTGCGTGAGTGGGGTCAAAACAAAATAATAGTAAGTCTTTGCGTAAGATAGCTATTGTTATTAAAGTAATCCCGCTAATAATCACCGTTTGGATAATGTCTTCATTAGAAATACCTAAAACATTGCCAAACAAAATATGTGTCAAGTCTACGCTGCTGGGAGTTTTGGAAACTAGTACCAAACCCAGAGCAAAAAATCCTGTAAATACAAGTCCAATGACAGTATCTTCTTTAATCCTTGTCTTCGCTTTGATATAACCGATCGCAATAACTGAACCCACTCCAAAGACAAAAGCACCCACAGCAAAAGGGATATTTAAAACATAAGCAATTACAACCCCAGGCATTACCGCATGAGAAACAGCATCTCCCATTAATGCCCAACCTTTAAGGGTCATAAAACAAGATAAAACAGAACAAACCACCCCAACTAAGGCACTTACACAAATTGCCTTCACCATGAATTCATGCTGTAGGGGTGTAGTGAACCAGTCTAATAATGCGAGAGTATTCATATTTTTATAACTTTAATCCAAGCAATATCAATTAAAAATTCTCAATCAATGAGATTCACCTTGATTTCCACGGATTATCTGACTTTTGCCGAGAGATAAATCTCCCAGAGAACCGCCAAAAGTCCGTGAGAGATTTTCTTCTGTGAAGACTTCTGATGTATCACCATAAGCTAAAATAGTACGATTAATGAGTACTACTTGATCACAGAAAGTAGTGATAGATGCTAAATCATGGGTAGAAATTAAAATTGTATGACCTTCCTCTCGCAATTCCAGCAATAAATCAATCATCGCTTTTTCTGTTTTAATATCTACCCCAGTGAAAGGTTCATCTAATAGTAAAACTGTTCCCTGTTGTGCTAAAGCACGGGCGAGAAAGGCACGTTTTTTCTGTCCACCTGAGAGTTCTCCAATTTGGCGATCGCGCATTGACCACATTTGCATCCTTTCCAAACTCTCCCGCACCACTAAGCGATCGTTCGCCGATGGAATTCGTAGTATATTCATGTATCCGTAGCGTCCCATCATCACCACATCATGGACACTTACTGGAAAATTCCAGTCCACCTCTTCCGACTGGGGTACGTAAGCCACCAAGCTTTTTTTCTGCACAGTTTTTATCGGTAAACCATTAATCAAAACCTTTCCTGTGACTGGCTTCAAAAAACCCATAATTGCTTTAAATAGGGTTGATTTACCGCTACCATTCATCCCCACCAAACCACTGATTGAACCTGCTTGAATTTGCAAAAAAGCACCATGTAAAGCAACTTTGCCGTGGTAAGCAACTGTCAAATTTTCGACATCAATGCTAATGGATTTCATTAAAAATCACCTCTAAAATTAATTAATAGTTTGTAGTGAGCAGCTTCAGCCCTCTTTCCAAAGACGTAACGTTTTCCAGAGAACAAAATAAGACTAAATTCGTTACTACAAGCTTATTTTCAATAGTTAGATTTATTCTTGCATACTTGCTCACTTTTCCTCTAATCCCTGAGTTAGAGTATTAATATTACCTTCTAACAACTTGAGATAAGTTGGTGCTGGCCCATCTGCTGGAGATAGAGAATCAACGTAAAACACTCCACCAAACCTTGCTCCTGATTCTCTAGCTACCTGACGTTGCGCTCCATCGTTTACTGTACTTTCACAGAAAACTACAGGTATTTTATTTTTTTTAACTATATCAATGACTTTTTCTAGCTGTTTGGGAGTAGCTTGCTGTTCAGAATTGACCGCCCAGAGATAAGCTTCTTTCAAGCCATAATCGCGGGTAAGGTATGAAAATGCGCCTTCACAGCTTACTATGTAGCGCTTGTCTGCTGGAACTACCGAAACAGCTTTTCGCAGTTTCTCATCAACTTCCTTAATCTTTTGACTGTATACTTTGGCATTGGTATTATAACTCTCTGCATTCGCTGAGTCTAAATTAACCAATGCCTTGCGAATATTCTCTACGTAAGTCAAGGCGTTTTGTGGTGACATCCAAGCATGGGGATTAGGCTTTCCTTTGTAAGCATCCTCCGCAATTTCTACAGGTTTAATTCCCTCAGTTAGGGTAATGTGAGGCACTTTGGGGACGCTGTTATATAACTTTTGTGCCCAACGCTCTAAATTCAGACCATTATTCAAAATTATGTCTGCTTTTTGCGCCCTCACCAAATCGCTAGGAGTTGGTTCGTAACCATGAATTTCTGTCCTGGTTTAGTGATAGATTCGACAATCGCCTTGTCTCCCGCCACGTTTTGCGCCATATCTGCAATGACTGTAAAGGTGGTAAGAACTACTTTTTTATCTAGCTTGGTAGTAGTTGTGCCTGGATTTGAACTTAACTGTGGTTGAGAGTTAGAGGTTGCGCCACATCCACCCAAACATAGACTTAATAGCAGCCCAGATGCTATAGCCAATTTTTGCCCGTACTGCGGTAGTTGCATCTTAAAATTATTGATATTAAATCTCATTATAGCAATTTCATAATCTTCTCACTTTTGTCTCACTTTAGCAGAAGCAAGATAAAACTGAAAGAATTATGATAATTTTCTAAGAAGTAAAAAGCGAACCTGTGGCAATCCACTGTATTTCTAGATTTTGACTTACTTGGTTCGACACTTTTATGTGTTAATTTTTGACTCTTGTCATTTTAAGGGGCATTTTGAACAGTTCAAATAATTTTGTTGTTTGCATCACAAACAAATATTTGATGATTGTGAAATACTTTACAGACAAATCTTGTATTTAGGTTTTGTAGTATTTAAATTATTGCAAAAATAAATACATTGTAGAAATATTTATTTGTTAGCTAACTAACTGTTAAAAGTTTAATATTTATTGTTTTGACAATTCATAAAAATTTACTTAAGCTAAAGGATAGGTTAAGCAAATCAACAAACAACAGCAATTTGATTTAGCTACATCAAGAATTGCTGTTGTAGACTATCCGCATGAGGGAATGAATCGAAATCCAAATTATTCCATGTAGGCAATTAAACCTGATTTTGCTACAAAA
Organism: Nostoc cf. commune SO-36; assembly: GCF_023734775.1. Taxonomy (NCBI): domain Bacteria; kingdom Bacillati; phylum Cyanobacteriota; class Cyanophyceae; order Nostocales; family Nostocaceae; genus Nostoc; species Nostoc commune. The sequence goes on from NZ_AP025732.1 coordinate 5,129,912, forward strand.
AGCTAAGACAAGATTAAGCGTATTGCACAGCGCATAAATTGAACAGATTCCAGTCAATTATCGATGGATACTTGTGGTGATGTTAGTGAGTATCGATCAATTATTGAAGTTTGACTAGTGATTTTGGATTAGGGTCTTCTGGTTTATCCTCGTCAGGGACGGAATAAATCTAAAATCCAAAATTTATTGACTAAAACACGGTAGATATGTCCAGGAGAAACAATGCTTGAGTATTTTACATCTTTGAACGACCACAATTTACCTTATCCAGATACGATTCATCCCATCGTTGTCCACTTTGTAATTGCGATGGTATTGTTTTCCTTTGTCTGTGATGTAATTGGCTATTTTACTGGCAAATCCGGTCTTTTTGAGGTGAGTTGGTGGAATATGGTAGTTGCCACGATCGCCATCTTCGTGGCCATTATTTTCGGTCAGTTTGAAGCGGGTTTAGCACAGCCTTACAGCGTAGCTAAATCGGTACTAAATTTGCATACGCTGATTGGTTGGTCACTTTCGGGAATCATCACAGCAATTACAGCTTGGCGCTATGTAATTCGTGCCCGGAATCCGCAAAAAGTACCAATTTATTACTTGGGAGCCGGACTAGTTTTAACCCTAATAGTTGGCTTACAAGTATATCTTGGAGATGAACTTGTTTGGGTGTATGGATTGCATACAGTGCCAGTTGTGGAAGCAGTAAAGGATGGTCTGTTGCAATGAACTCAGAATTAATTGATCAATTGAGCGGCTCTTTAGGCGCAAACGGATTACCTTACACCATTCCCATTCATCCCAACTTAGTCCATCTGACAATAGGTTTGTTCATCATTGGGATGACCTTTGATATTGTCGGTGTTCTGTTCCCCTTTGAAAAATGGGTCTTCAAATATTTAGCAATTACTGTGGAACGTCAGAACTTATTTGATGTTGGCTGGTACAATATGCTAGCTGCCAGCATCATCACATTTTTCACAGTCGCAGCAGGCTTTTACGAAATGCTGTTGGCAACACCACCAGCTGATATGAAAAGTGCCTGGGGATTGCAGGCAATGGAAACTATGCTTTGGCATGGTGTGGGTGGTGTGTTCTTATTAGCGCTGATTATTGTCTTGACCATCTGGAGAGGATGGCAGCGCTTGGTTTGGGCCAAACAAGAATATAAAGAGACAGATAGAGAAGTGCAATGGATCTATCTGTTGGCAGGCATAGCAATTATGTT